>NZ_DUOE01000024.1 GCF_012838985.1 Corynebacterium sp.
CAACGCGGCGGCGGACGTCCTCGGCGGGCTGAAGCTGCGCGTCGCGGGCGCGGAGGACGCAGCGGCCGTCCCGGACAACGCGGCCACGCCGAAGACGTCGAAAGCGCCGGAAGAGGCCTAGCTCAAAGGCCTGCGTTCCAGTGGAAGAAAACTTCATAAAACAGGGGCTGACCTGGCGATTTGGTTTATATCGCATCGCATGGATACACTAGTCCCTGTTCGAAGGGCCTATAGCTCAGGCGGTTAGAGCGCATCGCTGATAACGATGAGGTCGCAAGTTCGATTCTTGCTAGGCCCACCAGGAACATGGGGCATTAGCTCAATTGGTAGAGCATCTGCTTTGCAAGCAGAAGGTCAGGAGTTCGATTCTCCTATGCTCCACAGGTGGAACCCGCTGTCCGGTCTGATCCGGACGGCGGGTTTCTTGTTTCCGCGGGTCGGGTGGACCGCGGAAGGGCATGTTCGGAAGGGCACGTTCGGACGCAGATGTGGTCTCGAACGCGGCGGGGCCGGGGGCGGGTCCTCTCGGGGATGTGAATCCGAACGTGGGGGAGGGGCGTCGACAAGCAATCTGTAACTGGAATCACAAACTGCCAATCCTGCGATGGCCGTCACTGCTAAGGTGAATAAAAAACGAGTCGACTCATCTCTTCGGTCACTCATCAACCACCTGAGATCAGCACTGACGGAGGACATCATGGCCATCCACCACCGGATCGTCATCATCGGCGGCGGCAACGCCGGCATCAGCGTCGCAGCACGGCTGCGCATCAAGGGGCAGGACGACATCGCCGTCATCGAGCCCAGCGACAAGCACTACTACCAGCCGCTCTGGACCATGATCGGCGGCGGTCAGGGCAACATCAGGAGCACCGAGCGCCCGCAGGCAAGTGTCATGCCGCAGGGCGTGGCGTGGATCAAGGGCGCCGCGGAGGGCGTGGACCCGGAGAAGAACGAGGTGCGCCTCAGCGACGGCACCGTGGTGTCCTACGACTACCTCGTGGTGTGCCCGGGCATCCAGCTGGACTGGGACAAGACGCCGGGGCTGCCGGAAGCGCTGAAAACGCCGAATGTGTCCAGCAACTACCGTTTCGATCTCGCCCCGAAGACCTGGCAGATGATCAAGCACATGAAGCAGGGCACGGCCGTGTTCACCATGCCGACCGACCCGATCAAGTGCGGCGGCGCCCCGCAGAAGATCGCCTACCTGGCGGCGGACCACTGGCGGAAGGAGGGCGTGCTCGATGACATCCACGTGATCCTCGTGCTGCCGTCCCCGGGCATGTTCGGCGTGAAGGTGTTCTCGGATGAGCTGGAGAAGGTGGCCGCGAAGTACGGCATCGACGTGCGTTTCAACTCCGAGCTCACGGAGGTGGACGGCGCGACGCAGACGGCGACCATCCGCGACAACTCCAGCGGCGAGTCGGAGGACATCCACTACGACATCATGCACGTGGTGCCGAAGCAGTCCGCGCCGGACTGGGTGAAGAACAGCCCGCTGGCTGACCCGGACAGCCCGCTGGGGTACGTCAAGGTGGACAAGCACACGCTGCAGCACACGGAGTACCCGAACGTGTTCTCGCTGGGTGACGCCTCGAGTGCGCCGAACTCGAAGACGGGTGCGGCGATCCGTAAGCAGGCGCCGGTGCTGGTGAAGAACCTGCTGGCCGCGATGGAGGGCCGCGCGCTGTCCCCGACGTACGAGGGCTACGCCTCGTGTCCGCTGGTCACGTCGCAGCGTTCGGTGCTGCTGGCGGAGTTCAACTACAAGATGGAGCCGACGCCGTCGATCCCGGTGATCGACACGACGAAGCCGCGTTTCGACATGTGGGTGCTCAAGCGTTACGGACTGCCGTTCATGTACTGGAACCTCATCCTCAAGGGCCGCGCCTGACGTTTTCAATAGCGTTTCAATAAGCTACCCTGTGGTCATGGCACACGATCATGACCACAGGGACGCGCCCCTGCGCGCGCTCGGCATCGCGGCCCTCATCACCGGCACCATCTTCACCGCCGAACTCGTCGGCGGCCTCATCTCCGGTTCGCTGGCGCTGCTGTCGGACGCCATGCACATGCTTTCCGACGCCGCCGGCCTCCTCATCGCCCTCCTCGCGGCGTGGGTGGGGCGCAGGGCGGCGTCGGCAAGCGCGACGTTCGGACACCGCCGCATCGAGGTGCTGGCCGCCCTGGTCAACGCCGTCGCCGTCACCGGCGTGGTGATCTGGATCCTCGTGCAGGCGCTCGGCCGCCTCGGTGGGCACCATGACATCGACACGGGCATGATGCTCAGCATCGCGGTCGTCGGCCTGCTGGCGAACGCGGCCTCGGCGTGGGTGCTCTCCCGCCACGGCGGCGACGACCTCAACGTC
This sequence comes from Corynebacterium sp., assembly GCF_012838985.1. Classification (GTDB taxonomy): domain Bacteria; phylum Actinomycetota; class Actinomycetes; order Mycobacteriales; family Mycobacteriaceae; genus Corynebacterium. Next base: position 2,370 of record NZ_DUOE01000024.1, read on the forward strand.
CGCGGCGCACTGCTGCACGTGCTGGCGGACCTGCTGGGTTCGGTGGCGGTCATCATCGCCGGCCTGGTCATCCGCTACACGGGCTGGACCCCGGCCGACACGATCGCCTCGCTGGCCATCGTCGCGTTCGTCCTGCCGCGTTCCCTCAGCCTGCTGTGGCACGCCGTCGAGGTGCTGCTCGAGCGGGCGCCGCGGGGCGTGGACACGCGCGAGGTGGAGCAGGTGCTCGCCGACGTCCCCGGCGTGGTCGGCGTCCACGACCTGCACGTCTGGTCCACCGACGGCGTCACGCCGCTGGCCACCGCGCACCTGGTCGTCGACGAATCCTGCGTGGGTCCGGGCGACTGCGGCATCCTCGGGGCTGCGCAGGAGGCGCTGCGGGAGCTGCACATCGAGCACTCCACGATCCAGCTCGAACACCCCGGGCACATGCAGCACGAAGAGGTCTGCCGCCCGTGACGGGAGTCCTCCCGGCCCCTCAGCTCTCCTCGATGTCGTAACGCGAGATCTCGGCGGCGGGGATCCGCTGCTGCCCGCCGTCCAGGTCCTCGCACTCGAAGGCGGCGTCCGGGTCCTCGGACTCGAGGACCGCGCGCAACCGCTCGACGTTGTCGACCTCCGGCAGGCCGTTCTCGTCCTTCTCCGCGGAATGGGCGGGGAAACGGAGGGTCGCGTCGTTGATGGTGGTGATGGTCAGCACGTTGATGGTCATGCGCCCGAGGCTACCTGTGTGGTGGGTCACATGCAGGGCGTGAAAAAGCGCCCCCTCCCGGGTGTGGAGGGGGCGCCGGTGCCGGGGGCTACTTCTTCTCGGGGCCTTCCTCGGCGTCCGGATCAGTGACCTTGTCGACGGACTCGTCGTTGACCGGGTCATCGGAGTCCACGGCGTCGCCGTCCAGATCCTCGACGATCTCGAACTCGCCGGCCTCGTCCTCAGCGGCGGTACGGTGCTTCTCCAGCTGCTCGTCGAGAGCGGAGAGCAGCTCCTCGTCGCGCTCCTCCGGGACACCCTCCTCCGGGGTCTCGGTGGAGTAGACCAGCTTCGACTCGGCCGGGGCCTCACCGCCGGAGAAGTCCTCCACGCGCGGCGGGATGTCACCCGGGGCGTCCTGGCGGCGGGTGTACCAGAAGACGGCGCCACCGATCACGGAGACGAGCAGCGCGGCCAGGCCGGCCATCGTCCAGTTGCGGCGGCACTGCGCCTTACGGGCCCGCTTCTTCGCCGGGGTGTTGTCGGCGACCTGGGCGAGACGCTTCTTGGCGGCGTCGAGACGCAGGTGTGCCGCCTGGGTGACGTTGCCCGCCTCGCGGCGGCCTTCGTCGAGAAGCGACTCGCCGCGGGACCGCAGCTCGTCGAGGTCGACGCGGTCGGCGGCCTCGGAGAGCAGGTCATAGGCCTCGCGGACCTTCTGCTCGTTGTACTCCTTCACGCGGCCGCGGACAGCGTTGAATGCATCCAGCATCATCTTGATCGTTGCGGGGTTCACGGTGTGCTCCTTGTTCAATGGGTCATTCTCCCTCCCAGACTAGCGGCGAAGCCGCAATCAGGGCGTGTTTCCGGGTGTGCGGAACCTGGGGAAATCAAACTGAACCGCTTGGTCCATTTCTGGCCGAAAACCGGCCTCGGGGGGTGAATTATATTCATGCTAGGATTGGTGTGTTGCTGCAGGTCACGGCACAGACCGGAAATAGCACCTTTCTAAAAATTACCCGTCGTAAACCGTTGGCTTGCTACATTCACAGCCACTTGCCCAACGGGACGTCTGAAGGAGGAAAGCACATGAACGCAAGCGCGCCCCACTACAGCGCCAAGCGTCGATTCTCCGCCTCCGCCCCGTTGGACACCTTCGATCCCGAGGAAGCGCGTCAGGCCCCCGTGCCGGAGCGCACCTCCCTCTCCTTTGAGGTCATGCCCCCGCGCCACGACGCGGACGAGGCCAAGATCGACGAACTGCTGGTCACGCTGGAGTCCTACAACCCGGACTACATCTCCGTGACCAGCTCCCGGAACTCCGGCTGGCTCGAGGGCACCGCCAAGTTCATCGAGAAGATCAACGCACAGACCCGCATCCCGACGGTCGCCCACCTGGCCTGCACCGCCGGCACCCGCGAGGAACTCATCGGCTGGATCAACCGCCTCATGGACTCCGGTGTCCGCGGCCTGCTCGCCCTCCGCGGCGACCTGGCGGAAGGACAGACCGGTATGCCTGAGGGGTACCTCAAGCACGCCACCGACCTCATCAACCTCATCCAGGAGATCGAGGAGGAGCAGGTCGCCCGCTTCGGAGCCGGCCGCCTCGCCATCGGCGTCGCCGCCTACCCCAGCGGCCACGAGGAGTCGACCAGCCGCGACGAGGACATCGACGTCCTCCTGGCCAAGCAGCGTCTCGGCGCGGACTTCGCCATCACCCAGCTGTTCTTCGACGCAGAGGACTACCTCCGCTTCCTGGAGCGCGCCCGCCTGGCAGGCGTGAGGATCCCGCTCATCCCCGGCATCATGCCGATGACGAGCGTCGCGAGACTACGTCGAATGGGCCAGCTCTCCGGGCTCACCGTCCCCGACCGGCTGATCAGCCGGCTGGAGGCGGCAGGCCCGGAGAGCGAGTACCAGACGGGCCTCGACCTCACGGCCGAGCTCGCGCAGACCATCCTGGACGCCGGTGCCGGGGGGATGCACGTGTACACGTTCAACCGGCCGGACACCACCACCGAACTGCTGGACCGCATCGGCATCACACCCCGACCCTCGGGTTAGGGCGTGAGGCGGGACACCGCCGCCGCTGCACCTCATACTGATAGCGACCTACTGCATGCACCGGGAGCCCCCGAGAAGAGCAGTCCAGGTTGAGCACCTACCTCTCAGAATTTTTCGAAAGGCCTCCCTTTTCATGTCTTCCACCGCTTTCCCCACCTTCACCATCGAGGGCTACCCGCGCGTCGGCGCCAACCGCGAGCTCAAGAAGGCCCTCGAGTCCTTCTGGGCCGGCCGCATCGACGAGGAGACCTTCACCTCCTCCGCGCACTCCATCCGTCTGGAGAACTACGCCCGTCTGCGTGACCTGGGCCTGGACCAGGACTACGCCATCCCGGCCGACGTCGCCCTCTACGACCAGGTGCTCGAGACCGGTGTCACCGTCGGCCTGATCGGTGGCGACGCCGCGGAGGTCGACCTCACCGAGTACTTCGCCCTGGCCCGTGGCACCTCCGAGCGTTCCCCGCTCGAGATGACCAAGTGGTTCGACACCAACTACCACTACCTGGTCCCGGAGGTCTCCGCCGACACCGTGATCACCCCGCGCCCGCAGCGCATCCTGGACATCGTCGCCGAGGCCAAGGAGGCCGGCCACGTCGTCCGTCCGTTCCTGGTCGGCCCGGTCACCCTGCTGGCCAAGTCCAAGGCCACCGAGGACGCCGGCGAGGGCTTCAACCCGCTGTCCCGCCTCGAGGACCTCACCGCCGCGTACCAGACCGTCCTGGCCGCCCTCAAGGAGGCCGGCGTGGAGTGGGTCCAGCTCGCTGAGCCGGCCCTGGTCTCCGACCTGACCATCGCCACCGACCAGGAGCTCGCCGACCTCGCAGCCGAGACCTACGGCAAGATCCTCGGCGAAGAGAACCGCCCGCAGGTCCTCATCACCTCCCCGTACGGCGCACTGCGCGCCGGCCTGGACGCCCTCGTCGGCGCCAAGCCGGAGGCCCTGGCCGTCGACCTCGCACCGGTCACCCTCTCCAACGAGGAGGGCTACGTCGAGCGCGTCGCCAAGGCACTCGCCGGCACCGACATCACCCTGGCAGCGGGCGTCATCGACGGCCGCAACATCTGGGCCGCCGACCTGCGTGAGCGCCTCTCCGTCCTGGAGGAGCTGAAGAAGGGCGGCGTCGAGAAGATCGCCGTCACCTCCTCCGTCTCCCTGCAGCACGTCCCGCACACCGTCTCCGTGGAGAAGAACCTCCCGGTCGACGTCGCCGGCTGGCTGTCCTTCGCCGACGAGAAGATCGGCGAGGCCCAGGCACTGGCCACCGCACTCGAGGGCGGCTCCGTCGCCGCCGCCGACGCCTTCGCCCGCTCCGACCGCGCCGTGCGCACCCGTCGTGAGTCCGCACGCACCCACAACCAGGCCGTCCAGGACCGCGTCGCAGCCCTGCCGGAGGGCGAGGTCGCCCGCCAGCCGGAATTCGCCGAGCGCGTCGAGGCCCAGAAGGTGCTCAACCTGCCGAAGCTGCCGACCACCACGATCGGCTCCTTCCCGCAGACCACCGAGATCCGCAAGGCACGCGCCGACCACCGCTCCGGTGCCCTCACCGACGAGCAGTACACCGACGCCCTCAAGGACGAGGTCAAGTCCGTCATCGAGCTGCAGGAGCGCCTCGGCATCGACGTCCTGGTCCACGGCGAGCCCGAGCGCAACGACATGGTCCAGTACTTCGCCGAGCTTCTCGACGGCTTCGTCACCACCGAGCACGGCTGGGTCCAGTCCTACGGCTCCCGCTGCACCCGCCCGTCCATCGTCGTCGGCGACGTCTCCCGCCCGGAGCCGATGACCGTCGAGTGGGCCAAGTACGCCCAGTCCCTGTCCGACAAGCCGGTCAAGGGCATGCTGACCGGCCCGGTCACCATCCTGGCCTGGTCCTTCACCCGTGACGACGTCCCGAAGTCCGTCTCCGCCGACCAGATCGGTGTCGCCCTGGCCGACGAGGTCGCCGACCTCGAGGCCGCCGGCATCAACGTCATCCAGATCGACGAGCCGGCGCTGCGTGAGCTGCTGCCGCTGCGCGAGGAGGACCGCCCGGCCTACCTTGACTGGGCCGTCCGCTCCTTCCGCCTGGTCTCCCTGGACGCCAAGCCGACCACCCAGATCCATACCCACCTCTGCTACTCGGAGTTCGGTCAGATCATCGATGCCGTCGCCGGCCTCGATGCCGACGTCACCTCCATCGAGGCAGCCCGCTCCCGCATGGAGCTGCTCGCCGACCTGGACGAGTCCTTCCACTCCGAGATCGGCCCCGGCATCTGGGACATCCACTCCCCGCGCGTCCCGGACGTCGCCGAGCTCACCGAGCTGATCAAGGCCGCCCTGGTCAACGTGCCGACCGAGCGTCTCTGGGTCAACCCGGACTGCGGTCTGAAGACCCGCGGCTACGCCGAGACCGAGGCATCCCTGCGCAACATGGTCCTCGCCCGCGACCTCGTGGTCGAGTCCCTCTAAGACTCCGCGCCTGACACAGGCCCGGTTCCACCGCTCCGGCGGTGGGGCCGGGCTTTCGTCGTTCTTCCCCGATCACCTGAACTCACGACGTGTGCGTTGCAGTCTCCTGCCGTCGCGTCGATGTTCGCTAGACTGTCCCGCATGACCAACAAGACCGCTACTGCGACTCTGCACACCAACCGTGGTGACATCGTCATCGAGCTCTTCGGCAACCACGCCCCGGCCACCGTGGCCAACTTCGTCGGCCTGGCCGACGGCTCCAAGGAGTACTCCACCGAGAACGCCTCCGGCGAGAAGTCCGGCCCGTTCTACGACGGCGCCGTGTTCCACCGCGTCATCGACGGCTTCATGATCCAGGGCGGCGACCCGACCGGCACCGGCCGTGGCGGCCCGGGCTACATGTTCGCCGACGAGTTCC
>NZ_DUOE01000159.1 GCF_012838985.1 Corynebacterium sp.
GGCCCGCCGGCACGGCGGGGGCGGGGGTGGCGTTGAGGGGCAGCCCCGTGTTGATGAGCCCCAGGGAGGCCGGCCCGCAGGCGCGGATACCGTGGGCCCAGCCCGGCTGCGCCTGCGCGGCGTTCGCGATGACCGCGTGGACCTCCCCGGCGGTGGCCAGGTCGACCTGCGCCTGCACCGCACCCGTGGACGGGTTCATGACGTCGGCGGTGCGGCCGGAGGTGCCGGGGCGGACGGCCCCGTCGATGAAGTGGTGGATTGCGCGGACCATGGGATCTCCTCAGTGGGAACGGGATGTTGTGGTGTGCATCACGCTATCCACGGTCGGCGGGGCCCACCAGAGGTGAACGGCGTTCACCCCAGGAGTGGTCGGCGGGCGTCGGAAAGCAGTGGGCGCCGGCGTCAGGCGTCGGCGTACTTCTTCTCGACGCGGCCGATGGCCTCCTCGGCCACCAGCTCCTGGATCCCCATGTCCAGCTCCGAGGTGAAGCCGACGCAGGAGCAGTTGATCTCGCCGAGGACGTAGGTGTCGCCGCCGTCCGGGGCGTCGTCGAGCATGAAGTCGGCGGTCCAGATCAGCGGGATGTTGTCGCCGCCGAGATTCTCGGCGATGACCGGGCGGGCCTCGTCGAACATGTCGATGAGCTCCTGCCACACCTCCGGCTTGTCGTAGGTGTAGGTGGCGCCGGAGAAGAGGGTGGCGGAGAAGTTGTCCTCGCCCTCGGCCGGCTTCTTGTGCACGACGAACACCGGGTGCGGGCCGACCAGCAGGATACGGATCTCACCCTCGACGATGCGCGGCATGAAGCGCATGTCGACGAGCATGCCGTTGCGGCCCAGGACGTACTGGTCGCAGAAGTCCATGAACTCGCCGAGCTCCCGGATCTCGGTGTGGTTGTCCACGGCCTCGGTGCACTTGATCTTCGTGTCCAGCGGCAGGGCGGTGCCCGGCTCGACGGAGGCGGCGAGCTCCTTGTCGACGATCTGGACGCGCCAGATGCCGGAACCGGTGGAACCGCGGTTCTGCTTGAGCACGCGCTCGCCGTAGGACAGGGAGACCGGGAAGTTCGCGTGGAAGTCCTCCGGCTCGTAGTAGGCGTAGGTGTCGGTGGGCACCAGGTCGGTCTCGCGGAGCTTGACCAGGGCGTCCTTGGCGCCGTAGGCCATCATCTCCACGGGGGTGGACATGCCGACGATGCCCTCGTAGTCGAGGCGCGCGAGGAGTGCGAAGTAGCCTTCCTCGCCGCCGGGGATGTTGCCGGGGTTGACGCGGGAGATGTACGCGTCGAAGTTGGCGGTGACGTAGTCGAAGATGTCGTCGGCCCACTCCGGTCGGAAGTAGACGACCTCGGCATGCCAGCCCCGGGCCTTGATGGCGTTGACGATCGGCATGGTGTCCTTGCGGTGACCGTCGAAGTACTTGTCGGATCCGCCCTCAACCTCGAAGACGACGATTGCCTTGCGCACTCTGCACCCCTTTCAGGGAAAACGCGATGTCCGGCTCATGTGATTCTCGCCGTCAACATGCGATTTTAATGTCTGACAACAGGATGAGAGAGATGAGAATACAACTAGTAATTAAGGACACACCACACTCCCCCACGTGACCCCCCGCACCCTGCTGATCTACTCTGGTGACAGACTCACGCGCCGATTCATCACACTATAAGGACAATGATGGAGTCGGCCTCCAGACCTCGTATTCGCCAGAAAGGCGGGACCATCGTGGCCGTCCCCTTCGATCCTCACGCGCCCTTCCAGGAGTACGCCCACCCCGAACGACTCGTCTCCGCCTCCTGGCTCTCCGCCCGCCTGGGCACGCCCGGACTGCGCGTGATCGAGTCCGACGAGGACTCCCTCCTCTACGACATCGGACACCTGCCCGGCGCCGTACGCATCGACTGGCAGAAGGACCTCAACGACCCCGTCACCCGCGACATCATCGACGGCGAGGCCTTCGCCGCCCTCATGAACTCCAAGGGAATCGCCCGCGATGACACGGTCGTCATCTACGGCGACCAGTCCAACTGGTGGGCCGCCTTCACGCTGTGGGTCTTCGAACTGTTCGGGCATGAGGACGTCCGGCTTCTCGACGGCGGCCGCGACGCCTGGATGGCCGAGGAGCGGGACACCTCCTTCGTCGTGCCCGAGTACCCCTCCGCCGACTACCCCGTCGTCGAGCGCAACGACGCCGACTACCGCGTCTTCGTCACCGAGATGCTCGAGCAGATCGGCTCGGCCACCATCGTCGACGTCCGCTCCCTCGAGGAGTACAACGGCCTGCTCGGCGACGGCGAGGAGCCCGCTGTCGCCCCCACCCTGCGCAAGGGCCACATCCCCACCGCGGTGAACCTGCCCTGGCAGGACAACGTCCACCCGAACTCCCGCTTCCGCTCCCGCGCGGAGCTCGACGAGCTCTACTCCTCCCTGGACCCCGCCGCGGACACCACGGTGTACTGCCACGTCGGCGACCGCACCGCGCACACCTGGTTCGTGCTGAAGTACCTCCTCGGTTTCGACAGCGTCCGCAACTACGACGGCTCCTGGGTCGAGTGGGGCAACATGGTCCGCATGCCCATCGCCCGGGGTCAGGCCCCGCACGCCTAGGCAGCTTCCCGACGTCCCGGCCCCGCGCACCCGCCGCGGAGGCCGGGTTTTCCGTCTTTCCCGACGGGCCGGTTTCGCCCCCGAAAGTGTCAGTCGGCGACCCTTGTCCGCGGCACGCCGAAGATAACAAAATGATTTCGGCGCGTTCTACTGGCGATTCCCGATCTTTTGGGGCAAAATCACGAACCTGACGGAATGCTCACGTTTTTGTGTGCAAGAATAGTCGCATGCGTCGCGCGGCCGCCTCACGCGGGCGGGCCGACGCGAACCACCAACGCAGCACATGAAAGGGAC
>NZ_DUOE01000160.1 GCF_012838985.1 Corynebacterium sp.
CACGAAGAAGCACAACCAGGAGGTCGCGGACTACCGTGCCGGTAAGTCCGGTTCCGCTGAGTTCCCGGAGGATTCCGGTGAGCTCGTCGAGGCTGCACCCGCGACCCCGCGTCGCACGGTGTCCGGCCCGGATGCCCCCGGTGTGGGCAGCACCTGGCGCCCGGACCGGCGCTGACCGGCGGTCACGGCGGGGGGACGCCGCTCAACCGCCTATAATGTGCATTTCAGCATCCGGTGGTGAGCCGGGGGACGGAAAGTAGGCGAGACGTGGCGATGCGGAAGATGTGGGGGGTGACGGTCGCCGCGCTCACCGCGTTGAGCCTGGTGGCCTGCTCCGGAGGCCCCGGGGAGGGGCCGGGGGAGGAACCGGAGGTCGCGCAGAGCACCGACTTCTTCGGTTACCTGGTGGACACGCCGCTGCTCACCACGAACGCCGGCAGCGAGGTGGGGTCCTCGTCCAACACGGAGGCATTGTCAGGTCGGCTGTACCCGGCGGTCTTCGTGCCCGGCCCCTCGGGGCAGATGATCCCCAACACCGACCTGGTCACCACGCAGGTGCTGCCGGGAGCCAACCGGCAGGTGGTCTACACCCTCACCGAGAACGCCCGGTACTCGGACGGTGTGCCCGTCACCTGCACGGATTTCCTGCTCCACTACAAGGCCGGTGTCCACCGGTCGCTCTTCGGCTCCCACCTCCCGCAGACGGAGGAGGTGCTGCGCCTGGACTGTGAGCCGGGGCAGAAGCGCTTCACCGTCGTGTTCAACGAGAACTCCGGTGGCCGCTGGCGTCACCTCTTCGGACCGGGGACGGTGCTGCCCTCCCATGCGGTCGCGGCGAAGGCCGGGCTCACCGAGAACGAGCTGCACACGGCCCTGGTCTCCGATGACTGGTCCACCCTCTCCGAGGTGGCGCCGGTGTGGCGTGACGGTTTCGACCTGGACTCCTTCGATCCGGCGTTGCAGGTGACGTCGGGCCCCTTCGTCATCGACCGGGTGGGGGAGCAGGGCGAGGTGCTCCTCGTCCCCAATGAGCATTATTACGGTGACGCCCCCAACCTGCGGACCATCGTGGTGTGGCCCGGCGGCACCGATCCGCGGCCGCTCAACGAGGTTGGTGCGCTGCGTATCGCCGATATCCGCCAGGGACGGTTCGTCGACCGCGATGACCCGACCAACACGCTGACCATCGAGGAGCGGGTGGGCGACCTCACCGACACCCTGGTCCTCGCGGACGCCGGGGTCCTGGGGAGCCCGTGGTCCCGGCAGGCCTTCGCGGCGTGCGTCGACCAGCGGGCCGTCGCCGCGGAGTCCTCGCGGGTGAGCGGCATCGAGGTGCCGCCGGTCGGCCTGCATTCCCTGCAGCACAACGATCCGCTGGCACCGTTGCTCGGGGACCTGGCGGAGGGGCACATGGGCACGGACATCACCCGGGCCCAGGGCCTGTGGGGCTCCACCGTGCGGATCGGTTACGCCGGCCCCAATGAACGCAAGGCCGCCATGGTCGAGTCGATCCGGGCCTCCTGCGAACCGGCGGGCATCACGGTGGTCGACGCCTCCGCGGAGGCCGGCACCCTGGCCGACCTCAACCGCCTGGGGACCGGGCAGTGGGGGGAGCAGGTCGTGCGCGAGGGGGACCTCGACGCCGTGCTCATCGCGGTGGATCCGATGGCGGAGGTCGGTTCGGCGTCGGCGCGTGCCAGCGCCCTGGCGGACCTGCGGACGGTGGAGGAGGACCTCTGGGAGCAGGTGCCGGGCATCCCCCTGTCCGCCCAGCCCCGCCGATTCGTGATCGACCGCACAGTGGGTAACGTAGTGGTGTACACAGGTCTGGCCGGTATCGGCTGGAACATGGACCGATGGCTAAGCGAGGACGACGGTGGCTCAGCAGACGCAGACGAGTAGATACGGCAGCGCCCGCGAGGCGCTGGCCGCCCGCATCCGTTACGTGCAGGACTGGCCGGAGGAGGGGGTGCTCTTCGAGGATCTCACCCCGGTGCTCGCCGACGCGGACGCCTTCCAGATCGTCGTCGATGAGCTGGCCGACGCCTGCGAGCGCCTCGGCGCCCAGATGATCGGCGGACTCGACGCCCGCGGTTTCCTCCTGGGTTCCGCCGTCGCCTACAAGCTGGGGCTCGGCATCCTGGCGATCCGCAAGAAGGGCAAGCTGCCCCCGCCGGTGGTCACGGAGGAGTACGCCCTGGAGTACGGCAGCGCCGCGCTGGAGGTCCCCGCCGACGGGCAGGAGCTGGAGGGCGTCAGGATCGCGCTTGTCGACGACGTCCTGGCCACCGGCGGCACCCTCGTCGCCGCCCGCAGTCTCATCGAGCACTGTGGCGGGGAGGTCGTCGGCAATGTCGTGGTCCTGGAGGTCCCGGAGCTCGGCGGCCGTGACAGATTGTCGGATCTTCCTCTGGTGGTGATCAACGAATGACCGATCGTTCCCGTCAGCGCTCCAATGTCGGAGTGCGCAGCATGTCAGCCCGGCTGGCGCGGTCCCTGACCGGCAGCCGGGTGAAGACGAATCCCGTCCTCGACCCGTTGCTGTCCATCCACCGGCAGTTCCACCCGCGGGCTGACGCGGAGGTCCTCTCCCGTGCCTATGAGCTGGCGGAGTCGCTGCATGAGGGGGTCTTCCGCAAGTCGGGTGACCCCTACATCACCCATCCGCTGGCCGTGGCCACCATCGCCGCGGAGATCGGCATGGACACCACGACGCTGGTGGCGGCCCTGCTGCACGACACCGTCGAGGACACCGACTACTCCCTGGAGCAGCTCACCGACGACTTCGGCGCCGAGGTGGCCCGTCTCGTCGACGGCGTGACCAAGCTCGACAAGGTCGCCCTCGGGGCGGCCGCCGAGGCGGAGACCATCCGCAAGATGATCGTGGCGATGGCGCAGGACCCGCGTGTGCTGGTGATCAAGGTCGCCGACCGTCTCCACAACATGCGCACCATGCGTTTCCTCCCGCCGGAGAAGCAGGCGAAGAAGGCCCGCCAGACCCTCGAGGTCATCGCCCCCCTGGCGCACCGCCTGGGTATGGCGAGCGTCAAGTGGGAGCTGGAGGACCTGTCCTTCGCCATCCTCTACCCGAAGAAGTACGACGAGATCGTCCGCCTCGTGGCGGACCGGGCCCCTTCCCGGGACCGCGCGCTCAAGGAGATCGTCACCCAGGTGACCACCGCGCTGCGCGACAACAACATTGACGCCGAGGTCATGGGACGTCCGAAGCACTACTGGTCGATCTACCAGAAGATGATCGTCCGGGGCCGCGACTTCGACGAGATCTTCGACCTCGTGGGCATCCGCATCCTCGTGGACAACGTCAACAACTGCTACGCCGCCATCGGTGTGGTCCACTCCCTGTACTCGGCCCTGCCGGGGCGGTTCAAGGACTACATCTCCTCCCCGCGTTTCGGCGTCTACCAGTCGCTGCACACCACGGTCATGGCCCTGCAGGGGCGCCCGCTGGAGGTGCAGGTGCGCACCCACGAGATGCACTACAACGCGGAGTTCGGCGTCGCCGCGCACTGGCGCTACAAGGAGACCAAGGGCTCCCACAAGGGCGACCGCGAGGAGGTCGACCAGATGGCGTGGATGCGTCAGCTGCTCGACTGGCAGAAGGAGGCCGCGGACCCCAACGAGTTCCTCGACTCCCTGCGCTACGACCTCACGGCCAAGCAGATCTTCGTGTTCACCCCCAAGGGTGACGTGGTCAACCTGCCGGCCGAGTCCACCCCGGTGGACTTCGCCTACGCGGTCCACACCGAGGTCGGCCACCGCTGCATCGGCGCCAAGGTCAACGGCAAGCTCGTGGCCCTGGAGTCCACGCTGAAGTCCGGTGACCGCGTCGAGGTGTTCACCTCGAAGGACCAGAACGCCGGCCCGTCCCGGGACTGGCAGGACTTCGTCGTCTCGCCGCGGGCGAAGGCGAAGATCCGGCAGTGGTTCGCCAAGGAACGCCGCGAGGAGCACCTGGAGGCCGGCCGCGACGCCCTCGCCGCCGAGGTCCAGCGGGGTGGCCTGCCGATGCACCGTCTGTTCACCGCGCAGTCGATGAAGACGGTGGCCACGCAGCTGCACTACCCGGACGTCGACGCCCTGTACACGGCGATCGGTGCCGGCAGCGTCTCGGCGCATCATGTGGCCAACCAGCTCATGGCGGCCTTCGGCGACCGGGATGACGCCGTCGACGCACTCGCCGCCCGTACCCCGATCTCCGAGATCATCAGCTCGCGTGCGCGGGCGACTGATTCGGAGGCAGGTGCCGGTGTCCTCGTCGAGGGCAGCCCGGACGTCATGGCGAAGATGGCCAAGTGCTGTCAGCCGGTGCCCGGTGACGAGATCTTCGGCTTCGTCACCCGCGGCGGGGGAGTGTCGGTGCACCGCGCCGACTGCACCAACGCCGAGAAGCTGCGCATGGAGCCCGAGCGTCTCATCGACGTCGCGTGGGCGGCCTCGGGTCTCTCCGGCGGGGCCTTCGCGGCGACGCTCCAGGTGGAGGCGCTCGACAGGCAGGGGCTGCTCTTCGAGATCACCCGCGTGTTCAGCGACCAGAAGCTGTCAGTGATGTCGATGAACTCGCACGCCTCCGACGACCACATCGCGACGATCCGGATGACGTTCTCCGTGTCGGACACGAAGCAGCTGGGTCAGCTCCTGACCACCCTGCGTAACACGGAGGGCGTGTTCGACGTCTACCGCGTCACCGCCTGATCACACGGACACCGCCACCCCCACGAGTGCTCACACTTGTGGGGGTGGTGGTTCTTTAAGAGGCGGTGTCGCGGGTGAATGGCGGGGTCACGTGAGATGTCGGGGCGGTGAAATCCGGGTCCCGGGAACGTGAAGCCGCAGGAAGTCGTGCCGCCGTCCCCGGCGGGCAGGTCAGGGACAGGTTAGAACTGTGTCTGATCCGTTATCTGACGTCTTCCCTCAGGAGTTCCCCGTGTCTCTCCGTCGCTTCGGCCGTTTCCTGGCAGCCACGACCACCACCGCCCTCGCCCTGACCCTCGCACCGGTCGCCGTCGCCGAGGACACCACCGTCGAGTTCTCGGTGTCCAACATCACCGACTTCCACGGCCGCCTCGAGGCGAACAGCCGCAACGGCGAGCTCGGCGCAGCGCTGCTCACCGGCCTGAACAACCAGATCAACGGCCCGGAGAACATCCTCACCACCTCCGGTGACAACGTCGGCGGTTCCGCCTTCGTCTCCGCGATCACCGACGACCGTTACACGATGGATTTCCTCAACGCCGCCGGCGTCGGGGCCTCCGCGGTGGGCAACCACGAGTTCGACAAGGGGCAGCAGGACCTGCTCGAGCGCATCGTCCCGGCCTCCGCCTACCCGATCCTCGGCGCCAACGTCTACCGGGCTGACGGCTCCCGCCTCCTGCCCGCCTCCACGGTCGTCGAGCAGGAGGGCGTCAGGATCGGTTTCGTCGGCACCGTCGCCACCTCCACCGCGGCCAAGGTGTCCCCGGCGGGGATCACCGGCCTGGAGTTCCGTGACCCGGTCGTCGAGACCAACACCGAGGCCCGCCGCCTGAAGGACTCCGGCGAGGCGGACGTCGTCATCGCCCTGTTCCACGAGGACGCCGCACGCTACGTCGGCGGCTTCGACGCAGAGGTCGTCGACTTCCTCTTCGGCGGTGACTCCCACCAGCAGTACGCAGTCGCCGATGCACCGCTGCCGTACGCGCAGTCCCTCGAGTACGGCAAGATCCTCACCGACGTCGACTTCACCTTCAACACCGGCACCCGGAAGATCGAGTCGGTCACCATCGAGCAGTACGACTACGCCCGCGCCGAGTCCCTCGGTGTCGTCCCCGACGCCGCCGTCACCGCCATCGTCACCGCGGCGAAGGAGCAGGCCGACGCCGTCGGTGAGCAGGTCGTCGCCACCCTCGGCAACTCCTTCTACCGCGGAAACAATGACGGCGCGGAGCCCGGCTCCAACCGTGGCGTCGAGTCCACCCTCAACCACCTCATCGCCGAGGCACAGCGTGCCTCGCTGTCCGCCCTCATCGAGCAGGACATCGACCTGGGCCTCATGAATGCCGGCGGTGTCCGCCAGGACCTCCCGGCCGGCGAGGTCACCTACGCCCAGATCGCCGGTATCCAGCCGTTCGGCAACGAGGTCTCCGTCGCCACCCTCACCGGTCAGGCCATCCTGGACACCCTGGAGAACCAGTGGAAGACCGAGGGCGACCGCCCCCGCCTGGCACTGGGCGTCTCCGAGGGCTTCACCTACTCCTACGACCCCGCCGCACCGCAGGGGGAGCGCATCATCGACGCCCGCCTGAACGGTGAGCAGATCGATCCGGCCCGGGAGTACCGCGTCGCCGCCTCCACCTTCCTCTTCGAGGGCGGCGACGGCCTCATCAACCCGGACGATGTCCGTGACATCCTGCTCGTCGGCTACATGGACGTCCAGGCACTCATCGACCACCTCAAGTCCGACGAGACCGTCGAGGCTCGATCCGCACAGTCCGACGTCGCCGTCACGGTGGAGGGCACCGTCGCCGCCGGTGAGACCCTCACCCTCCACCTGGGCTCCCTGAGCTACTCCTCCGAGGGCGAGGCCAAGGCCACCACCGTCACCGTCACGGTCGGTGACGTCTCTGTCGAGGCGGAGGTGGACAACGACTTCTCCGCTGTCCCCGCAGGTCTCGGCGAGCACGGCACCGCCACCGTCGAGCTCACCCTCCCGGCGGGCTGGGACGGCGAGCCGCTGGTCATCAGCACCGACACCGGTACCGAAATCACCGTCTCCCTGACCGCCGCGAAGACTCCTGAGAAGCCCACGTCCTCCCTGCGCTCCTCCCTATCCTCCGTCGGCAGCTCCCGCTAGACCGCAGACGGCCGGACCCCGCATCATGCGGGGC
>NZ_DUOE01000161.1 GCF_012838985.1 Corynebacterium sp.
GACGTCGCCGGGACCGCCGTCACCGCCGTCGCCGCCGTCGTCCGACACCCCGAGGTCCTGACCCGCGGTGGGCAGACGGGGCACCCGCAGCCCGGCGACCCGGATGACCAGGTCCGGCAGCTGCCCGATGAATACCACACCGGCTGCGATGACCAGCGCTGCAGCCGCCACGGCGGGGTCGGCGGCGTGGGCGGGGAGGAACACCCCGACCGAGCCGACCGTGGTCAGCCCGAGCAGCGTGGCGGTGGCCGCCGCGGTCCGGGGACCGGTCCCGCGGAGCACGATGAGCAGGAGCAGCACGGCCGCCGTCACCGCTGCGGCGCTGAGGGCGGCCCAGCCGAGGGTGTGCGGTGCGGTGAGCTCCTCCGGGCGGGCGGTCTCCAGCACGGCGGCCGCGGAGGCTGCGGCCGCCAGCAGGCAGATGACCGGGGCGAGGACCCGGATCTCACGGCGGGTGAGCAGCAGGAGCAGCGCCGCCCCGGCTGCCAGGGCGCAAGCCTGTGACCAGGGCAGATGCGTCCCGGCGAGGAGGAGCAGAGCCAGGGTGCCCGTCACGGCCCCGGCCGCCGCCAGTCCCCGGGTGTCGGCGTCGACATCGGATTCGGCGAGCGCCTCGGCGGCGTCCCGGATGACGGGCAGGCTGCCCTCGTGGCGCGGGGAGAGCACCACCACCGACCCGTGCTCGAGCGTCGTCCGGTGCAGCGGGACCGCCGGGTCCAGCGGGGTGCCCGCGGCCGTGGTGGCCAGCCAGGGCCGGGAGATCCGCGGCGCGCCCACCAGGGTGACGATCTCCGGTATCACCTCCGACAACGTCGAACCGGCCGGGAGCGCGACGTCCGCCTCCCGCAGGTAGGTGCCGATCTGGAAACGGGTGGTCAGGCGCAGGACGTGGTCGACATGGTCCACGGACACGGTGGGATCCCCCTCGGATCGGCGGGCGCACCCCCTGTGTCGCCCGCATCACCGGGCATTGTCCACCGGGGAGGGCGGGCTGTCCACCGGAGGGGTGGTGGCGAGCGGGCGTCGGGAAGCTGCTTTATCATGTCGGGCAACTGCGCCGGTTGGGGTGACCGGCGGGAGGGGGATGTCGTTGTCCACGACCACTGTCAGCACAGTCAGCACAGGTGTCATCGTCGAACCGCTCACACCTGCCGAGCGGGAACCGGCGCCGCCGTTGCCGCAGGGCACGCTCAGCGTCGAGCCGGTGCCGGCGGCGCACCGGCCGGGACCGGTGCCGCTCATCCGGATCCTCATGCCGGTGATCATGGTGGCCGGCATGGTCGCGATGGTGGGGCTCATGCTCCTCGGCGGGGCCGGGGCGAACCCGATGTTCCTGTTGTTCCCGCTCATGATGGCGATGTCGATGCTCATGATGTTCGCGCCCCCGCAGGGCGAGGACGCCGACGAGACCCGCCGCACCTACCTGCGGCACCTCGGCGCGCTGCGGGAGCAGGCCCTGCGCAACGCGGAGCGCCAGCGGGCGCATGAGTTCCACCGGCACCCGGAACCGACGGAGCTGTGGACGCAGGTCGACGGGCGGCGGCTGTGGGAGCGGGGGCCGGAGGACCCGGACACGCTCGAGGTGCGCATCGGCACCGGGGACACCGCCCTGTGCACCCCGGTGCAGGTGCCGGACCCGGGTGCGGCGGAGGATCTCGACCCGGTGTGCGCGGTGAGTCTGCGCCGCACGGTGCAGGCGGTGGGCACCTGTCCGGCGATGCCGGTGGCGGTGCAGCTGCAGGCGTTCCGGTTCCTCGGTATCGCCGGGCCGGGGGCGGGGGATCTGGCCCGGGCGATGGTCGCGCAGCTGGTCATCGCGCACGGCCCGGAGACGGTGGCGGTCTCGGCTGTCGGCAGTGGCTGGGACTGGCTCAAGTGGCTGCCGCACACCCGCCGCCCGGAGCAGGCGCGCCACCGGATCCTCATCGTCGACCACACCACCACGACCGGCACCGAGCCCTACCTCGACGATCCCGCGTGGACCACGATCATCGACGTCGGTTCCCGCGCCACCACCGCCCTCGGGGTGCGGGCGGAGCAGGAGGGGCTGTCGCTCTCGGCGGACGGGGATCTGCTGGCGCACACGGCGGCGGGCGTCGAGAAGCTGGGACAGGCCGACCGTCTGCGGCCGGAGGAGGCCGTCATCCTGGCCCGCGCGCTGACGCGGTTCCGACGGGCGGACGGGGCGACCGCGGAGGGCAGGTGTGACCTCACCGCGCTCATCGGGCTGGCCGACATCGAGCAGCTCACCCCGGAGACCATGTGGCCCGGGCGGGAGCTGAGCCCCCAGCGCCTGGTCGTGCCGATCGGGACGACGCCGCAGGGGGTGCCGGTGCGGCTCGACCTCAAGGAGTCCGCGCACGGCGGGATGGGGCCGCACGGGCTGTGCATCGGCGCCACCGGGTCGGGCAAGTCGGAGCTGCTGCGCACCCTCGTGGTGTCGCTGGCGGCGACGCACAGCCCGGAGGAGCTCAACCTGGTGCTCGTCGACTTCAAGGGCGGCGCGACGTTCCTCGGGCTGGAGGGTCTGCCGCACACGTCGGCGGTGATCACCAACCTGGCGGACGAGGCGGTGCTCGTGGAGCGCATGTACGACGCGATCTCCGGCGAGCTCAACCGCCGCCAGGAGGTGCTGCGGGAGGCGGGCAACTTCGCCAACGTCACCGAGTACACGACCGCCCGCCTCGGCGGCCGCGACCTGCCGCCGCTCCCGGCGCTGGTCATCGTGGTCGACGAGTTCTCCGAGCTCCTCGCCGCGCACCCCGACTTCGCGGACCTCTTCGTCGCGGTCGGCCGCCTGGGACGCTCACTGCACGTGCATCTGCTGCTGGCCAGCCAGCGCCTCGAGGAGGGGCGCCTGCGCGGCCTCGACTCCCACCTGTCCTACCGCATCGGCCTGAAGACCTTCTCCGCCGCCGAGTCCCGCCAGGTCCTCGGCGTCACCGACGCGCACCACCTGCCGGCCCAGCCCGGCGCGGGCTTCCTGCGTCACGACGCCGACCAGCTCCTCCGCTTCCAGGCCGCCTACGTCTCCGGCCCGCTGGAACGCCGCGACGTCAGCGTCCTGCCCGGCACGCCGGGCAGGGTGGCGCTGTTCACCGGGTGGGAGCAGTTCGACGAGGTGGAGGCACCCACCGTCATCGACGAATCCACGACGCTTCTCGACGCCGTCGTCACCGCCGCCCGCGCCACCGCCGCCGCCCGCCGGCAGGAGGCACACCGGGTGTGGTTGCCGCCCCTGCCCGCCGCGGTGGAACTGGCCGGCGTCGCCGAGGACGTCGGGGACCTGCGCGCGGCGGTGGGCATCATCGACCTGCCCTACCACCAGCGCCAGGACCCGCTGGTGCTGGACCTGTCAACCGCCGGCGGGCACGTGGCGGTGTGCGGCGGCCCGCAGACCGGCAAGTCGACGGCGTTGCGCACCATCGTCGCGTCGCTGGCCGCCACCCACGGGACCGACCGGGTGCGCTTCTACGTCATCGACCTCGGCGGTGACCAGCTGGCCACCCTGGACCGGCTGCCGCACGTCGCCGGCGTGGCGGGACGCGCGGACCCGGAGCGGGTGCGACGCATCGTCGACGAGGTCACCGGCCTCGTCGAGGACCCGGCGGAGGAGCACCGGCACACCTTCCTCGTCGTCGACGGCTGGCACGCCGTGGCCGCGGACTTCGAGGACCTGCTGGAACCGTTGACGGGGCTGGCGGCGGACGGGCCGTCGAAAAGCGTGCACCTCATCGTGTCCACCCCACGGTGGACGGTGCTGCGGCCGGCGGTCCGGGACCTCATCGCGCACCGCCTCGAGCTCAAGCTCGGCGAGGCGATGGACTCCCTCATCGACCGCAAGGTGCAGCAGAAGGTGCCCGCCCTGCCCGGGCGGGGGCTGGACCCGGAGGGCCGTCCCATGCTCGTGGCGCGCAGCTCCAACCAGGACCTCGCGCACATCGCGGCGGCGGCCGCGGACCAGGAACCGGTGCCCGCGCTCAAGGTGCTCCCGCCGCTGGTGCACCCGGCGGAGCTGGCGCCGGGCGGGCCGGGCATCCCTTTCGGCGTCGGTGGCCCCCGCCTGGCCACCCTGTGCTGGGACCCCGCGACGAGCCCCCATCTGCTGTGCATCGGCGGGCAGGGCGCGGGCAAGTCGACGCTGCTGGCCACGGTCATGGAGGGTATCGCCCGGCTCGGCCGGGAGACGGTGCGGATGGTCGTCATCGACCACCGGCGCGCGCACCTCGGACGTGTCGACGAATCCCTGCTCGCCGCCTACTCCGCCACCACGACGGCCACCGCGGAGACGCTCCGCGACGTGGTCACCACCCTGTCCGCCCGCCTCCCGGGACCCGACATCACCCCCGCGCAGCTCGCCGCCCGCGACTGGTGGACCGGCCCGGACATCCACCTGGTCATCGACGACCTCGACCTCGTCGCCGAGCACGACCTCGCCCGCCTCACCGACCTGCTGCCGCACGCCCGTGACATCGGCCTGCACCTCATCCTCGCGCGCAAGGCCGGCGGCATCGGCCGCGCGCTGTTCGCACCGTTCCTGTCCGCCGTCCGTGACCAGACCCCGGCCGTCCTGCTTCTCGACGCCGACCGCGACGAAGGCGCCGTCCTCGGCATCCGCCCCGTCCCGCAGCCGCCCGGACGCGGCACGTGGCAGGTCCGCGGCGAGACGGTCGGGGTGTGCCAGGTCGCCGTCCCCACCCAGGAGAACCCATGAGCGCACCCACCCTGCCCGGCACCCTGACCATCACCGTCCTCGACACCGCCACCATCTTCGAGGGCCCCGACACCGTCTACCGCTACGACCTGCCCGGCACCGGCATCATCGACGGCTGGGCCCTGCCCGCCGTCCTCGACCAGGCGAAGGAACTGTGCAGCCTGAACTGGCCGGACGTCGAGGTCATCGTCGACGCCGACGACCCCACCACCGAGGTGCTGACCCGCTCCCTGCTCAACAAGGGGGTGGCCGCCTACCCCTCGGAGGTGCTGCGGGAGAAGGCCCTGCCCGAACCGGAGGAGGTGCCGCTCACCCGCCCGACCCGCCGCGCCGGGCGCCACCGCCTGGACAGCCTCCCCGTCGAGCCCTTCCACGTGATGGTCGGGGTGGTCGTCCTCGCGATCCTGGGCCTGAGCTGGTGGGTCGTCGGCGGGACCCCGGCCCCGGCAGCGGCGCCGACAGCCCCCGTGACACCGGACACGTCCCCGACATCCGCGGTGCCGGAGCCTCCGGAGACACCGGTGACGTCGACAAGCAGCCCACCGGAGCCCCGCGCCGTCCTCGAGCACGAGTCCCTCCGGGTGGAGGTGCCGCGCGGCTTCCACCTCGAGGACCGCGAGGGTCTGCTCCTGGCCACCGGCGACGATCCCGACCTGCGGATCCGGCTCGCCGCCGACCCCGTGTTCACCGTGCCCGCGGAGGAGGTGGAGGCGCAGATCCACGCGATGATCGACACGGATGAGACCCTCCACCCGCTCGACCCCGAACGCGCCGCGCGGGGACTGCAGGTGATCCGTTACCTCGAGACACCCGGCGACGGCTCCGAGGTCCTCTGGCACACCTGGATCGAGGACGCCCACCAGCTCTCCGTGGGCTGCCACACCCGCACCGGGCCGACGCTCCCGCAGAAGGCCGCCTGCCGCATGGCCTTCGACTCGGTGGAACTCGTCGGGGACCGTTGACCTGCAGCGATGTTGGCCGGGAAACTATTTTCCCCGACGAGGGAACCTTTCCCGGGTTTGCGGAGTCCAACAATGGTGGAGGGGCCGCAGAGAAGGCCCTCCGGGGGACGATCGGGGAGGGGCCCCGACACCTGACTTCACACACATCCACTCGGGAGGGGCAAGACATGACACAGATGTTCAGGACCGAAGCCGACGTGATGCTGGCGACCGCCGGCCACGTCGACACCACCAACAACGAGGTACAGGGCGAGCTGACCCGCCTGCAGGGCGTCGTCGACGGCGTTCGCGGCAGCTGGGCCGGCAGCGCCCAGGTGTCCTTCGACGGGCTCATGCAGCGCTGGAACACCTCCGCGCGGGAGCTGCGCGAGGCACTGACCAGCATCTCCGACAACATCCGTCACAACGCGCGTTCCTTCGAGTCCATGGAGGCCCAGAACGCGCAGGCATTCACCAACGTCGGCGGCCAGGGCCTCGCGCTCTAGCCCCGGGAAAGAACAAGGACACAGACAATGGACGCAATCAAGTACCAGTTCGGCGCCATCGCCGCCGCCGCAGGCGACATCAACGCCACCTCCGGCCGCATCAACGCGCTTCTCGACGACCTCAAGTCCCAGCTCCAGCCCATGGTCGCGACCTGGGAGGGCGAATCCGCCGTGGCCTACAACGAGGCGCAGGCGAAGTGGGACCGCTCCGCCGCGGAGCTCAACACCATCCTCGCCACCATCTCCCGCACCGTCGCGGAGGGCAATGACCGTATGTCCGACGTGAACCGCATGGCGGCCGCCAGCTGGGGATGATCCCGCTGCGACGGTGCCGGACCGCCCTGCAGGGCACGGACGCGACCTTGAGGTCCGGCACCGGGTGCAGGCACCCGGGCAGGTGACCGCACCGCAGCATCCCACCGCCCGTCCTCTCCAGCACCGGGGAGGGCGGGCGGTTTTCTGCGTGGGGCGGGGCCGGGTGCGTCGGGGCGTACGCAGTCGTCGGCGAGTTCGGAACCACACCGCCGGAACCACACCGTCGGGAGGGCCCGCCGCGGGCGTCGGCACGTTCGAGACCACTCCTCCTCCGAACATCTCCTTCCGAACGTGCGCAGCCAGCCGGCCCGCGGTTTGGTTTCCGTGGGCCCCACCCTTTACACTGGACAAGTTGTGTGCGCTGTGCACGGGTCTCCACCGGCCGCCGTGTCCAGCTTGAAGCACTCATCAGCATGATCCATGGCCGGCAGCCCCCAGACAGACTTTCAAGGAGTCATTAGTGTCTACTTACCACCCGAAGAGCGGTGACATCACCCGTAAGTGGTACGTCATCGACGCCACCGACGTGGTGCTGGGCCGACTCGCCACCCACGCAGCAGGTCTGCTGCGCGGCAAGGGCAAGCCCCAGTACGCACCGAACGTCGACTGCGGTGACCACGTCATCGTGATCAACGCCGACAAGGTCCACGTTTCCTCCAACAAGCGTGACCGCGAGATGCGCTACCGCCACACCGGTTACCCGGGTGGTCTGCGCTCCATGACCCTGGGCAAGGCTCTGGACACCCGTCCGGAGCGCGTGGTCGAGGAAGCTATCACCGGCATGCTGCCGCACAACAAGCTCTCCCGCGCTTCCGTGAAGAAGCTCCACGTTTTCGCCGGCTCGGAGCACCCGTACTCCGGCCAGCAGCCCGAGACCTACGAGATCAAGCAGGTGGCACAGTGACCGAGCAGAACCAGAACGAAGATCTGAACGTGGCTGAGGCGGGCGACATCGAGGCCGCCACCGCTGCCACCGAGGAGTTCAACTACACCATCGGCGATGCCGTCGCTCCGGAGGTTTCCGAGGACGAGGCTGCCGAGATCGCCGCTCCGATCGAGCTGGACGGCCCGATCCAGACCGTCGGTCGTCGTAAGCGCGCCATCGCCCGCGTCCACCTGGTCGCCGGCTCCGGTGAGATCACCTGCAACGGTCGCTCCCTCGAGGATTACTTCCCGAATAAGCTGCACCAGCAGGACATCCTGACCCCGCTCGCTCTGCTGGAGCGCGAGGGCCAGTTCGACATCAAGGCCAACATCTCCGGTGGTGGCCCGACCGGCCAGTCCGGTGCTCTGCGCCTGGCCATCGCCCGTGCTCTGAACCTGTACAACCCGGCTGACCGCGCTGCCCTGAAGAAGGCCGGCCTGCTCACCCGTGACGCTCGTGCAGTCGAGCGTAAGAAGGCTGGTCTGCACGGTGCACGTCGCGCACCGCAGTACTCCAAGCGTTAAGCTTCACCTTCGCTTGCCGACGCCGCTCCACCGCACGGTGGGGCGGCGTTCGCCGTTCCTGGGCCGGGCGGGGCATAATGTCCGTCATGACTCGACTTTTCGGTACTGATGGTGTTCGTGGCCTGGCGAACAAGGATCTGACTGTCTCCCTGGCTCTGCAGCTGGGGGCGGCGGCCGCGGATGTGCTCACGAAGCACCGTCAGTCGAGTGAGCGTCGTCCGACCGCGATCGTCGGCCGTGATCCGCGTGTGTCCGGTGAGATGCTCGCCGCGGCCCTGTCCGCGGGCATGGCGTCCCGGGGTGTGGATGTCCTGCGTGTCGGTGTCATCCCGACCCCGGGCGTGGCGTTCCTCACGGATGACTACGGCGCGGACATGGGTGTGATGATCTCCGCCTCGCACAACCCGATGCCGGACAACGGCATCAAGTTCTTCTCCTCCGGTGGCCGTAAGCTGCCCGATGACGTGGAGGACGAGATCGAGGCGGCCATGGCGTCTCTGCCGGACAACGGTCCGACGGGCACGGGTGTGGGGCGTGTCATCGAGGAGTCCCCGGACGCTCAGGGCCGTTACCTCAAGCATCTGGCGGAGTCCTCGCCGGTGAGCGTGGAGGGCATCAAGGTGGTCGTCGACGCGGCGAACGGTGCGGCCTCGGTGGTCGCCCCGAAGGCGTATGAGGCGGCGGGTGCGGAGGTCATCGCGATCCACGACAAGCCGAACGCCTACAACATCAACGACAACTGTGGTTCCACCCATATCGGGCAGCTGCAGAAGGCGGTCATCGAGCACGGTGCGCACCTGGGGCTGGCCCATGACGGTGACGCGGACCGGTGCCTGGCGGTCGACGCGGAGGGCAATCTCATCGACGGTGACCAGATCATGGCCATCCTCGCCGTCGCGATGAAGGAGAAGTCGGAGCTGCGGAAGAACACCCTCGTCGCCACGGTGATGTCCAACCTGGGTCTGCGTCTGGCGATGGAGGAGCAGGGCATCACCATGCTGGAGACGAAGGTCGGTGACCGTTACGTCCTGGAGGAGCTCAACGCCGGTGACTACCGCCTGGGTGGCGAGCAGTCCGGTCACATCGTCCTGCCGGTGCACTGCACCACCGGTGACGGCACCCTGACGGGCCTGAAGCTGATGGCCCGTATGGCGGAGACGGGGAAGTCCCTGGCGGAGCTCGCCAGCGTGATGAAGGTTCTGCCGCAGGTGCTCATCAACGTGCCGGTGGAGAACAAGTCCGAGATCATGGGTTCCGCTGAGGTGCAGGCCGCCATCGAGGCCGCCGAGGCTGAGCTGGGTCATTCGGGTCGTGTCCTGCTGCGTCCCTCGGGCACGGAGGAGCTGTTCCGCGTGATGGTCGAGGCCGCGGAGACGGAGCAGGCGCGTCGCGTCGCGGGCCGTCTCGCGGCGGTGGTGGCGGCTGTGTAGCCACCCCCGGGAACCTTTCGCCCCCTCGGGCAGTCCAATGATGGTGAACCAGTCAACCACGGACGCCACAAGGGGGATTTCTCATGTCCGGGATCCATCTCGACCACGGGGCGGCGCTGCAGTCGCTGTCCCGCCTGCTTCTCGACGGCGAAGAGCAACGCCGCCGCCACCTGCTCACCCGCCCCACCCTGCCGGCGACCGCCTGCGGCCGTGACTTCGCGGCGCAGGGTGCACGGATCGCGGCGATGCTGCACCGTGTCCACGACACCGGCAGGGAGCGTATTGACGCACTCCGTACCACCGCCGAGGCCGCCGTGGCGCAGGTGCGGGTGTTCGGGGACGTCGACAAGCACCTGGGTGCGGACCTGCGGGGTGTCCACTGATGGCGGGCCCGCTGATAGCCGACGGATTCCGGAGCGCCACGCAGATGCTCGCGGGAGCCTCGCGCGGCGCGTACCGGGGGCCGGGGGTCACCGCCGAGACCATCGCGCAGGCGGTGTCCGCGACGGAGGGCCTCGACGCGGGGCAGCTGGTCACCGCCACGCAGGCGGCCGTCGGCGGGTCCAGTGCGACGACGCTGCGGAGCGGGATCCTCGGGCAGATCGCACTGTCCCTCGGGGAGGTCGCACTGGGGGAGATCCTGCGCCGGGTGGTGGACAACGCCTGGGACTGGTTCGACAACCGGGACCGCTCCGAGGTGCTTCTCGACGACTCCCGGGACGCCGCCGACGCCCTCGAGGACATCGACGCCGTCGCGGAGACCGCCTGCACCGAGGTGGTGCTCGCGCTGCGGGCCGTGATCACGCAGCTGTGCACCTTCCTCAACCACCTCGACCCCGCCGTCCACACACGCGAGTTCTCCGAGTGCGTCGGCACGGGTGCCTCGCTCATCGAGGACGCCGGGCAGCTGATCCTCGACTGCTGCCGGGACCGCGACACCGCCGTCGCCGCCTGCCTCGACGGGTTCCTCGCCCGCGGCACCGCCCTCTGCGAGGAACCCGTGTGTCGCACCCGTACCGAGGTCGTGGACTGTCCGCCAGCGGAACTTCCCGCCCCGGAACCGGTGGCTCCTCCGGAACCCACACCTCCGCCGAAGAAGCAGATGGAGGTACCCACGGAACCTCAGACGGTGACCCCGCCGCCGGCAGCGGATCCGGCTCCCGAGCCCACTCCGCCGCCGAAGAAGCCGATGGAGACCCCGACCCCGGCCCCAACGCCGACGCCGCCGGAAGCGGAGCCAGCGGAACCTCCTGCTTCACCGAAGAAACCGGTGGAGGTGCTTACGGAACCTCAGGCGGTGGCCCCACCTCCGGTTGAGGAACCTTCTCCGCCCCCGAAGAAGCAGATGGAGGTGCCCACCACTCCGCAGTCCGCCCCCGTGTCGGAGCCGACTCCCGTACCTGAGCCGGTCGCTCCGGAACCGGAGCACCCCGTCGTCACTGAGGAGGTGTGCGAGGAGACCCCGGCCGGGGAGATCCACTGCGGAGTGCTCGGGGCGGTCGGCATCGGCATCGCCCTGCTGGGGCTGGCCCTGCTGATCGAGTCTCTGGAGGACTGCCTGGTGCTTCCCGAGGAACCGGTGGAACCCGAGCCGCTGCCGGAGCCCGAGCTCCCGGTGGAACCTGCAACTGTCGAGGCTGCGCCGGAAGCTGATCTGGAGTCGGTGCCGGAGCCTCCGCCGCCTCCCAAGCAGGCGGGGAGCCCGCCTGTGCCGCCTGCCCCGCCCGTCCCGGAGGCGCCTCCCGCGGCCCCGACACCCGACCCACCGGCACCACCCGCCCCACCGGCGGCCGCGCCGGGTAGCGCACGGAAGGCAGGGGCCTGGTGATGGAGTTCGAGGAGTTCGCCAAGCAGTTCCGGCAGCGGACGACGCAGCGGATGATGGAGTTCGAGAAGGCGTTGGCTGCGGCGCAGCAGCGGGTGGAGAACGCGGTCGCGGCCCCGCCCCCGCGCCGGGCAGTACAGCCGACACAGTCAGCACAGTCACTGCCTCCCACACCGGCCCGGCGCGGTCCGGCACGCGGGCAGGTGAAGGGGCTGCTGCGGAAGGGATGACAAAAGCGACCGGGGTCGCGCCCACCCTCACGGGCGGGGGCGACCCCGGTCGGGGACCGGCCTGAATTACAGGCGGGTGCTGGAGGTCAGGTCGATGTTGGCCTTGTCGGCGAGGTCGGCGTCGCTGAAGGAGGTGACGTTCTTGCTCTCGGCCAGCTGATCGGAGAAGGCGGAGTACTTGCGGGCGCCGCCCAGCTGGTGGAGGAGGAAACCGGTGAGCAGGCCGCGGGCGGTCTCCTGGGCGGAGTAGCGCGGGATGCCCTGGCCTAGTGCGAGCTTGACCATGGTGTCCTCGGAGAAGCCGGCCTGGTTGCCGTTCTTCACTTCGCGGTAGACCACGTCGCCGCCCCAGTTGAAGGCCACGCGGGCGGGGTTGCCGGGGTCGAGGAGGTCACCGACGAGTCCGGGGTCGCCGCCGCCGATGACCAGGCCGGGGGCCGTGACCGCGCGGGCCGCCTCCGTGGCGGGCGGGGCGGTGACGGCGGGGTAGAGGGCTCCGACGGCCTTGACGCGGGGGTTGTTGGCCGCGCAGAGGATGGCGGCACCGGCACCCATGCCGTGGCCGGCGATGCCGAGTTTGCCTGGGGAGACGGTGACCTTGCCGTTGCCGAGCTTCACGCCGGCCGCGATCTGCAGTGCGGTCTCCAGGTCGGAGGCGAAGCCGCGGTGGTTGGGGACGAGGCCGGTCTCGGTGTCGGGGGCGATGACGACGATGCCCCAGCTGGCCAGGTGCCGCAGGGTGGCGTGGTAGGTCCTGACGGACTTCATCCAGTCATGTCCGAAGGCGATGGCCGGCACGCTGTTGCCTTCGGCGGGGGCGTAGACCTTGCCGGGCAGACCGGCGTAGGCGAGGTCGCCGACGAGCACGCGGTGGGGGCCGCGCTTGGACAACTGGGCCAGGTGCTTCTTCAGATTCGCAGACACGTCCCCAGGATAACGGATGGGCGACGTTAGGAACGTCACACCACGGAAAAGTGGGAGTTGAGAGGCGTGTGAGGGGGCGGGAGGGGCGTCGAGAAGCATCGTGTACCTGTTGTGCGACAGGGGGATTCCTCTACGATTTCCCCCATGTGTGGAATCGTTGGATACGTCGGTGAACGACAGGGACTGGGCGTCGCGCTGGAGGCGCTGCGACGCATGGAGTACCGCGGCTACGACTCGTCGGGCATCGCGGTCAATGACGGGCGGATCGACGTGGTGAAGAAGGCCGGCAAGCTGGCCAACCTGGAGGCGGTCCTCCCGGAGATGCCGGGCACCACCGCGATCGGCCACACCCGCTGGGCCACGCACGGCCGCCCGACGGATGCCAACGCGCACCCGCACGTCTCCTTCGACGGACACGTGGCCATCGTGCACAACGGCATCATCGAGAACTTCTCGCCGCTGCGGCAGGAGCTTGCCGACGCCGGCGTCACCCTCCACTCCGACACCGACTCCGAGGTCGCCGCCCATCTGCTGGCGCTCGCCTACAACGAGGGGGAGACCGCCGGGGACTTCCGAGCCTCGGCGCTGGCGGTGCTCAACCGCCTGGAGGGTGCCTTCACCCTGCTGTTCACCCACGCGGAGCACCCGGACCAGATCATCGCGGCCCGTCGTTCGACCCCGCTCATCGTGGGTGTCGGCGAGGGGGAGATGTTCCTCGGGTCCGACGTCGCCGCGTTCATCGGGTACACGAAGAACGCGGTGGAGCTGGACCAGGACACCGTGGTGGTCATCACGAAGGAGGGCTACGAGGTCCTCACCTTCGACGGCTCCCCGGCGCAGGGGCGTCCCTTCACCATCGACTGGGATCTGGACGCCGCGGAGAAGGGCGGCTTCGACTCCTTCATGATGAAGGAGATCCACGAGCAGCCCGCGGCCGTCCGTGACACCCTCGGCGGGCACTTCCACGACGGGCGGGTCTTCCTCGACGAGTCGGACATCTCGGAGCAGGACCTCAAGTCCGTCAACCAGGTCTTCGTCGTGGCCTGCGGCTCCGCGTACCACTCCGGACTGCTGGCCAAGTACGCCATCGAGCACTGGGTGCGCATCCCCGTGCAGATCGAGGTGGCCTCCGAGTTCCGCTACCGCGACCCGGTCCTCGACGAGCGCACCCTCGTCCTCGCCATCTCCCAGTCCGGCGAGACGGCCGACACCCTCGAGGCGGTCCGCCACGCGAAGACGCAGGGCGCGAAGGTGCTCGCCGTGTGCAACACGAACGGCTCGCAGATCCCGCGCGAATCCGACGCGGTCCTCTACACCCATGCGGGACCGGAGATCGGCGTCGCGTCGACCAAGGCCTTCCTCGCGCAGGTCGCCGCGAACTACATCGTCGGCCTCGCGCTGGCCCAGGCGAAGGGCACCAAGTACCCCGACGAGATCGCCGCGATCTGGGAGGAGCTGGAGGAGATCCCCGCCAGGATCGGGGAGCTTCTCGACGTCCGCGCGCAGATCGCCGCCATCGCCGAGGGACTCGGCCCCGTCGCGACCATGCTCTTC
Source organism: Corynebacterium sp. (assembly GCF_012838985.1). GTDB lineage: Bacteria > Actinomycetota > Actinomycetes > Mycobacteriales > Mycobacteriaceae > Corynebacterium. The sequence continues at coordinate 13,889 of NZ_DUOE01000161.1, forward strand.
CTCGGCCGCGGCGTCGGCTTCCCCGTCGCCCTGGAGGGCGCGCTCAAGCTCAAGGAGCTGGCCTACATCCACGCCGAGGGGTTCCCGGCCGGTGAGCTCAAGCACGGACCCATCGCCCTCATCGAGGATGACCTGCCCGTGGTCGTGGTGGTGCCCTCCCCGCGGGGAGTGAAGCTGCTGCACTCCAAGATCGTCTCCAACATCCAGGAGATCCGGGCCCGCGGCGCGCAGACCATCGTCATCGCGGAGGAGGGGGATGAGGCGGTGCGGGAATTCGCCAACCACCTCATCGAGATCCCCGCGACCTCCTCGATCATGCAGCCGCTGCTGGCCACCGTGCCGCTGCAGTTCCTGGCCGCCGACATCGCGCGGGAGTGCGGCAACGAGGACATCGACAAGCCGCGCAACCTCGCCAAGTCCGTGACGGTCGAGTAGCCGCGGCGGCCTCAGCCCTCCCCGGCGGCCAGTCTGTGCAGCCGCGGGATCGGCATACGCATGTCCAGGGCCGCCGCCGCGCGGTGCCCCGGCCAGCGAATGACAAAAGCCCGCTCCTCCAGGGAACCCTGCACCACCTCAGGAACGGCATCCCCGGCATCCCCGCGCGGCGGGGTACCGGACACCTTGAGGCTGACACCCCACTGGTCGGTCCAGAAGTAGAAGGGGTGGTCCCGCTCGGCGGCGTCCTCACCGTGGAGCAGTCCGTCCGCGGCGACCCGTCCCTGCTCGATGGCGGAGGTCCACACCGGGGAGCGGCGGGGGCCGTCCGGCCCGTCGAGCCAGCACACGTCCCCCGCGGCGACGATCCCCGGATGCCCGGGGACCCGCTGCCGGGAGTCGACGACGAGGCGGCCGTCGACCAGCAGCCCGGAGTCGGCGAGCCAGTCGACCGCCGGGTCGTCGCCGATGCCGGTGAACACGATGTCCGAGCCGATGACCTCCCCCGACGGCAGGGTCACGGCCATGCCGTCCGGGGTCTCCGCCACGGAGTCGACGAGGGTGTCCAGGACGCGCACGCCCGCCTCCTCCGCCAACGACGTGAGGATGCCGCCCAGCAGCGGCCCCAGGTGCATGGACAGCGGGACACCCGGGTTGAGCAGGGTGACCTCACAGCCCAGGCCGACGGCCCCGGAGGCGACCTCCATGCCCAACGGTCCACCGCCGATGAAGGTCACCCGCGGTCGCTCGAGGAGCCGGGCCCGCAGCCGTTCCGCGTCCGCCAGGGAGCGCAGCGTGAACTCGCGGGGCGAGTCCGTGAGACGGCGGGCCCGGGAGCCGGTCGCGATGACGAGCCCGTCGTAGGGGAGGATGCGGCCGTCGTCGAGAAGCACTGTCCGGGCGTCCGTGTCGAGGGACACGGCGCGGCGGCCGAGGAGTTCGACGGTGTCCTCCGATTCCGCGGTGATGCGCGGCAGCGGGGCGAGCCGGATGCCGTCGCCGGGGGCGAGCGCCGCCTTGGACAGCGAGGGGCGGGAGTAGGCCTCGACGTCCTCGGCACCCACGTAGGTGAGGGTGCCGGTGAAACCGAGGCGGCGGAGGTTGTCGCCGGTGGTCAGCCCCGCGATGCTGTGACCGACGATGACGATCCGGTCCATCACTCCACCAGGCGGAGCGCGGAGACGGGGCAGACCCGGACGGCGGCGCGGGCGTCGTCGAGCTGCGTCGGGCTGAGATCGCCGGGGACGTCGATGATGAGGTTGTCCTCGTCATCGAGGTGGACCAGGTCAGGGGCGGCCTGCTCGCAGAGTCCGTGGGCCTCACAGCGGTCCTTGTCGAGTTCCAGTCGGGTCATCATTCCTCCTTCGGGTATGTGACCAGCGTCGCAGAATTTCACCGGAAAAACCAGATTCAAGGAAAAATCGGGTGCCCGGGGGACGGAACTGCGGCGCGTCGGGGCGGGAGTGGCACAATGACTGCCATGGAGCTCTTGACCACCCGTATCGACCTCGACGCCATCGCGCACAACACCCGCCTGCTCAAGGACCTGGTGGGTGACGTGCGCCTCATGGCCGTGGTCAAGGCGGACGGTTACGGGCACGGCGCGGGCCGCGTGGCGCAGGTCATGGCGGAGAACGGCGCGGACTGCTTCGGCGTGGCCACCCTGCAGGAGGCGGTCGACCTGCGCAACGAGGGCATCGCCAAACCCATCCTCGCCTGGATCTGGTCCCCCGAACAGGACGTCACCGAGGCACTCTCCCTCAACATCCAGCTCGGCATCCCCTCGGTGGAGCATGCGCAGGCGCTTGTCGACGCCGCCGTCCCCGCCCGCGTCTCCGTCAAGGTCGACACCGGGCTGCACCGCTCGGGCGTCGACGAGGCCGACTGGGCCCGCGTGTTCACCATGCTGCACGAGGCGGAGCACCTCACCGTCACCGGCGTGTTCTCCCACCTGGCCTGCGCCGATGAGCCCGACAACCCCACCAACGACGAGCAGGCCGCCGGCCTCGACCGGGCCATCGCCCTGGCCCGTTCCCTGGGCCTGGACATCCCGGTCAACCACCTGTGCAACTCCCCGGGCACACTCACCCGCCCCGACCTGCACCACGAGCAGGTGCGCGTCGGTCTGGCGCTCTACGGTCTGTCCCCGCTCCCGGACGTGGATCCCGGCCTGCGCCCGGCGATGAGCTGGATCGGACGGATCACCGTGGTCAAACCGATCGACCCGGGCGAGTCGACCTCCTACAGCCACACCTGGACTGCGGAGGAACCCGGCTGGCTGGCGGTCGTGCCCGCCGGTTACGCCGACGGCGTGCCGCGCTCCTGGCAGGGCAACCTGCAGGTGGGCATCGGCGGCAAGCTGTACCCGCAGGTCGGACGGGTGTGCATGGACCAGATCGTCATCTCGCTCGGCGCCAACGAGTTCGATGTCCAGCCGGGCGATGAGGCCGTCATCTTCGGCGAGGGAGGCCTCGACGCCACCGCCCTCGCCGACGCCACCGGCACCATCAACTACGAGATCATCTGCCGGCCCACCGGCCGCACCGTCCGTGAGTACGAGGGAGGGATCGACCTGTGAGCTTCCCCGCGGAAGGCACCCGTGAACTGACCACCGCCGAGGACACCCAGGCTTTCGCCGAGGAGCTGGGCCGCACCCTGCAGGCCGGGGACGTGGTCATCCTCGACGGCCCCCTCGGCGCCGGCAAGACCACCTTCACCCAGGGCCTGGCCCGGGGTCTGCAGGTCAAGGGGCGCGTGACGTCACCGACCTTCGTCATCGCCCGCGAGCACCGCTCCACCGTCGGCGGGCCGACGCTCATCCACCTCGACGCCTACCGGCTGCTCGGGGAGGGCTCCTCGGGGGACCCGCTCGGGGAACTCGACGCACTCGACCTGGACACCGAACTGGCCGACGCCGTCGTGGTCGCCGAATGGGGCGGCGGACTGGTGGAGCAGATCGCCGAACGGTACCTCCTCGTCCAGTTCGACCGGGAGACGGCGGTGCTCCGCGACCCGGAGTCGGAGGCGCGGATCATCTCCTGGCGCTGGGTGGACGCGGGTTGAATCAGGCCGTGAACAGCCGGGTGGCCTGCAGGTAGTAGGGCTCCGACTCGCGGCCGGCGTTGAGCCTGCCGAAGGTGTCCTTCTCGATGGCACCCGCCCCGTCGGCGTGCCGGTCGAAGATGTAGAGGATCGGTTCCGCGCCGAGTCCGGCGAAGGTCCGGCGGACGTCGTGCGAGCCCAGGGCCCGGGCCAGGGCGGGGGTGGAGTCGAGGTGGGCGTCGAAAAGCGAGCACACCTCGGTGAGCCGGGGAGTCCGCAGCGCGATACCGGAACGCTCCGGGCACCAGCGGTGCGCAGGATCAGGGGTGTCGCCGAGGTCGGCGAGGACGGAGAAACAGGGGAGGAGCGTCTCCTCCGCGCGCACCAGGGTGGCGCCGTAGATCTTGTCGCCGGGGAGGTGGTCGGTGTGCTGCTCGAGTGCCTCGACGAGCGCCGAGGACAGTACATGGCTGAACGTTGCGATGGTCATGGTGCCTCCTGTGGTGAGGTCGAGCACACACACCCTAACCGCTGGGTGTCACCCGCGCCCGCCGAGACGCCAGAGGGCCGGTGCCGCCCACCAGGCGGGATTGTCGCCCGGACGGCCCTGGTCGTACCAGGCCCGCGCCTTAGCCAGCTGCCAGTCCAGCAGCGTCCGCACCGGGTCCTCCGCCCGCAGTGCACGGTCGGTGGCGAGGATGAGTTCGCGCAGCGGCTGCACCTCCGGGTCCGGGACCTCCAGGGCGGCGTCGGTCGGCAGGGTCCACAGGCTGGCGATCACGGTCCCCGCGCCGCACGCCACGGCGGTGCTCGCCAGACCGAAGGGCTCGGGATAACGCAGGTCGGAGCCCGAGCCGCACCCGAGGAGCCCCACCCGCGGCGGGGCCTGCCAGCCTGCCCGCAGCAGGTCACCGGCGCTCACCGGCTCCGCGAGGTGCAGCGTCGAGGACTCCGCGGAGGCGGTCTCCACGCCCGCCGCCGAGACGTGACCCACGAACAGGAGGCTCCGCGCCCGCGCCGACAGGGAGAGGAACTCCGCCCGCCCCAGGGTGGGGCGGGCGAGCTCCGGGTAGGTCGCCGCCGGCGGCACGGTGGTGGGACGCAGCAGGGTGGCCAGGGCATCCTCCGGGGTGGGTCTGCCCAGCACGGACCCCAGCGGCCCGGTGGGGGACTGGCCGGGGATCTTCGGGTCGATGACCATGAGCTCCTCCGTGTGCGACGCATCGGGGCCGCCGGCCGGGGAGGCGGCGGCGAGGGCCACCACCGAATCGGGGACGGCGAGACGCACGTCCGCGACCTCCCCGAGCGGCCTGCCCTGCGGCCCCGTGGGCAGCAGCGCCCAGGGCACCTGCGCGAGGCTGGGAGAGGGGCGGATCACCAGCTCCCGGCGCCGCGTGTGGTGGAACATCCGCACCAGATCCGGCGGGAGGAGCAGCTGGGAGAGCTGCGTGAAATACGTCCACGTGTCCTCCGGGGAGCGGAAGGCGCCGTCGTGGAAGGTACGCCGCAGCGCCTCCGCCTGGGTCTCCCCGGGGGAGGCGTCGGGGAGGCTGCGGGCGAAGGAGTCCCGGACCGCGGACCCCTGCTCCGGGCGGAGCCGGGCGGTGCGCACCTCCTCGGAGCCTTCGGTCCGCCAGGAGAAATAGGTGCTCAGGGCATCCGCGTACGTGAGGTGGACCGTGCTCATGAGGATCCAGGCTAGACCAGGGGCACCGGGGCGGCAGCGCAACGTTAAAGGCCCCGGCCGTGGGGCCGGGGCAGGGTGTGTCAGAGGTGCTCAGTGGGGCAGAGAACTAGGGGCAGGGAACTAGGGGCAGGTGACCGAGAACTCGAAGGACTTCTCCTGCGGGCCGGCCATCGGGTTGTTCATGTCCACCGAGGTGAGGGTGCCGGTGATCTCGTAGGTGTCGCCCTTTTTCGTGGCGGTGGCCTCGTTGCCGGGCATCTCCGGGGCGTAGGCCAGGGCGTCGCCGGTCTCGGTGGAGCCCATGCCGACGGCCTGGACCTCCGGGTTGTCGCCGGTGCCGAGCACGGCGCTCAGGCCGGTGGCGGAGTCCATCGTGGCGGAGGTGGAGCCGACCGAGAGGGAGACGCTGTCGCCCTGCTCGACGCAGACCACGGTGGCGTCGGCGATCTCGACCGGGGTGCCGTCGACGGAGGCGCTCCACTCGCCGCCGGTGGCGACCGTGGTGTCGCCGTCCTTGAAGACGGTCGTCTCGGAGGAGCCGGAGTCAGCGGCCGCCACGGCGGTGGTGCCGGCGGCGCCGCCGGTGTCCGTCGTGTCAGCGGAGGAGTCGGAGCAGGCGGTCAGGCCGAGGCCTCCGATGAGAGCGGCAGCGGCGGTGGCGGTGAGCTTGAGGGCGGTGCGGTTCATGTTCTTCTCCTTGGCTTCCCGGTCAGCCCCTGTGGCTGTCCGGTGATCTCAAGGTAGGAAGCGGCCGCGGCTACCGTTCACGAAAAGCTCACCAGTCGTCGACGATGAGTTCGCGTTCCGCCTGGTAGAGGGGCCCGTTGCGGTCCGGGACCCCGGTGAGTCGCTGCGCGATGAGCCTGCGTACCGACGCCCGCTCCGCCCCGTCCTCCGACACGTCCACACCGATCCGGACGTCCACGTCCGCGGCGGTGAGGGCCCACGCGGCGGCTGCCTCCAGGGGCAGGGCCAGCTGCACGGTGCCGTCTGCCCCGAGGACTCCCGCGGCCTGCACCGGTCCGGCGGTGGCGTGCACGGCGATCCCCTCGACCCGCGCGCCGGGCAGCAGCTGGACCGCGACGGACAGGGCGGGACGGTCGGTGACCTCGAGGACCCAGGCGACGGCGTGCTCGGCGGCGTCGACGCGCCCCGCGGGCACAGCACCCCAGGCGTGGGGGCTGGTGCCGCTGAGCACGGCCGCGGGGCCCGGGGTGAGCCGGTCGCCGGCGGCCA
>NZ_DUOE01000162.1 GCF_012838985.1 Corynebacterium sp.
CGCTGCAGGCCTACTTCCGCATCAACACGGAGAACATGGGCCAGTTCGAGCGCACGCTCATCATCGTGGACGAGGACGCCTACGTCCACTACGTCGAGGGCTGCACCGCCCCGATCTACAAGTCCGACTCCCTGCACTCCGCGGTCGTCGAGATCATCGTGAAGAAGGGCGGCCGCTGCCGCTACACCACGATCCAGAACTGGTCGAACAACGTCTACAACCTGGTCACCAAGCGTGCCAAGGCTGAAGAGGGCGCCACCATGGAGTGGGTCGACGGCAACATCGGCTCCAAGGTCACCATGAAGTACCCGGCCGTCTGGATGACCGGCCCGTACGCCAAGGGTGAGGTCCTCTCCGTCGCCTTCGCCGGCGAGGGTCAGTTCCAGGACACCGGCGCCAAGATGACCCACATGGCTCCGTACACCTCCTCGAACATCGTCTCCAAGTCGGTGGCCCGTGGCGGCGGTCGCGCGGCCTACCGTGGTCTGGTGCAGGTCAACGCGAACGCACACCACTCGTACTCCAACGTCGAGTGTGACGCGCTGCTGGTGGACAACATCTCCCGTTCGGACACCTACCCGTACAACGACATCCGCAACGACCACGTCGTCCTCGGCCATGAGGCGACCGTGTCCCAGGTGTCGGAGGACCAGCTCTTCTACCTCATGTCCCGCGGACTGAAGGAAGAGGAGGCCATGGCGATGATCGTCCGTGGCTTCGTCGAGCCCATCGCCAAGGAGCTGCCGATGGAGTACGCGCTCGAGCTCAACCGCCTGATTGAACTGCAGATGGAAGGATCGGTGGGCTAACCGATGACCACAGCTACCGCTGTCGACGCCGCCACCCCGCACAACACCAAGGGTGACCTCTTCTCCTCCTTCAACGTGGAGGACTTCCCGGTCCCGCACGGCCGGGACGAGGAGTGGCGTTTCATTTCGCTGCGCCGCATCCGCGGCCTGCACAACGACAAGTTCGACGAGGCCGTGGCACAGGACGTGCGTATCGACGTCCCCGCGGCCGCCGCCGGCTCCGTCACCGTCGAGACCGTCGCCAAGGATGATGAGCGTCTCGGCCGTGCCGCGGCCCCCGTCGACCGTGTCGCCGCCCAGGCCTGGACCTCGATGAGCGAGGCCTCCTACATCGGGATCGCGAAGGACGCCGTCGTCTCCGAGCCGGTCTCCGTCACGATCACCGGCCGCGGCGAGGGTGTCACCTCCTTCGGTGCCGTCGTCGTCGACGTCGCCGACGGTGCGGACGCGATCGTCTCCATCCGCTACACCGGCACCGGCACGCACGCCGACAACCTCGAGTTCATCGTCGGCGACAACGCCCGCCTGACGGTCATCGTCGACGCCGACTGGGACACCGGTGCCGTGCACCTGTCCGGTCAGCACGTCATGATGGGCCGCGACGCCACCCTGCGCTACAACGCCGCCACCTTCGGCGGCGACGTCGTCCGCATGGTCCCGCGCGTGAAGTTCACCGCCCCGGGCGCCGACGCCGAGCTGCTGGGCGTCTACTTCGCGGACGACGGCCAGTACTTCGAGAACCGTCTCCTCGTCGACCATGCCGTGCCGAACTGCCGCTCCAACGTCATGTACAAGGGTGCGCTGCAGGCTGACCCGTCCTCGGATCTCCCGGACGCCCACACCACGTGGGTCGGTGACGTGCTCATCCGCGCCAACGCGCAGGGCACCGACACCTACGAGGTCAACCGCAACCTGGTCCTCACCGAGGGCGCCCGCGCCGACTCGATCCCGAACCTGGAGATCGAGACCGGTGAGATCGCCGGTGCCGGCCACGCCGCCACCGTCGGACGCTTCGACGATGAGCAGGTCTTCTACCTCATGGCCCGCGGTATCCCCGAGGCCGAGGCCCGCCGCCTCATCATCCGTGGTTTCTTCTCCGAGGTCATCAACCGCATCCCGGTTGAGTCGATCCGGGAGAAACTGGAGAAGCGCGTCACCGACGAGCTCGAGTCCGTCCACGCCTAAGTACCGCACCCACAACTTTTGAACTGAAAGAGACGTACATGTCCACCCTGGAAATCAAGAACCTCCACGCACAGGTGATCCCGACGGACGGCAGCGGCGAGCCGAAGCCGATCCTCAAGGGCGTCAACCTGACCGTCAAGTCCGGTGAGACCCACGCCATCATGGGCCCGAACGGCTCCGGCAAGTCCACCCTGGCCTACGCCATCGCCGGCCACCCGCGCTACGAGATCACCGAGGGCGAGATCCTCCTCGACGGTGAGAACATCCTCGAGATGGAGGTCGACGAGCGTGCCCGCGCCGGCATGTTCCTGGCCATGCAGTACCCGACCGAGATCCCCGGCGTCTCCTCCGCCAACTTCATGCGCTCCGCCGTCACCGCCGTCCGCGGCCAGGCGCCGAAGCTGCGTGAGTGGATCAAGGAGCTCAACGCCGCCCGTGAGGCCCTGCAGATCGACAAGTCCTTCTCCGAGCGCTCCGTCAACGAGGGCTTCTCCGGTGGCGAGAAGAAGCGCCACGAGGTGCTGCAGCTCGACCTGCTCAAGCCGAAGTTCGCCATCATGGACGAGACCGACTCCGGCCTCGACGTCGACGCCCTGCGCGTCGTCTCCAGCGGCATCAACAGCTACCAGGATGAGACCAACGGTGGCATCGTGATGATCACCCACTACAAGCGCATCCTCAACTACGTCCAGCCGGACTTCGTCCACGTGTTCGCCGACGGCCGCATCGTCACCACCGGTGGCGCTGAGCTCGCCGACAAGCTCGAGGCCGACGGCTACGACCAGTTCCTGTGATGTCGGGATACGTGCGGGCGGACGGCTCGCTCGACGTCGAGAAGATCCGGGACGAGTTCCCGATCCTCTCGCGCACCGTGCGCGACGACCAGCCGCTGGTCTACCTCGACTCCGGTGCCACCTCGCAGCGTCCGCTGCGTGTGTGGAAGGCGGAGGAGGAGTTCGTGCTCCACACCTTCGCCCCGGTGCACCGCGGTGCCTACCAGCTGGCGGAGGAGGCGACCGACGCCTACGAGGACGCCCGTGAGAAGATCGCGGACTTCGTCGGCGCGGACGGGCACGAGATCGCCTTCGTCAAGAACGCGACCGAGGGCCTCAACGCCGTCGCCTTCGCGCTGGGTGACTCCCGCGCCGGTCGGTTCCGCGTCACCGCGGACGACACCGTCGTGGTCACCGAGCTCGAGCACCACGCCAACCTGGTGCCGTGGCAGGAGCTCTGCCGCCGCACCGGTGCGAAGCTGAAGTGGTACGGCGTCACGGAGGACGGCCGCATCGACCTCGATTCCCTCGAGCTCGATGAGACCGTCAAGGTCGTGGCCTTCACCCACCAGTCGAACGTGACCGGTGTGGTGTCGGATGTGGCGGAGATCGTCCGCCGCGCCAAGGAGGTCAACGCCCTCACGGTTCTCGACGCCTGCCAGTCGGTCCCGCACATGCCGGTCAACTTCCATGACCTGGACGTCGACTTCGCGGCCTTCTCCGGCCACAAGATGTGCGGTCCGACGGGTGTCGGCGTGGTCTACGCCAAGGCCCCGCTGCTCGACACCCTGCCGCCCTTCCTCACCGGTGGTTCGATGATCGAGGTCGTCCGCATGGCGGAGTCGACCTACGCTCCGGCACCCCAGCGTTTCGAGGCCGGCACCCAGATGACCAGCCAGGTCGTCGGGCTCGGCGCAGCGGTGGAGTTCCTCACCGAGATCGGCATGGACCGCATCCACGCCCACGAGCAGGACCTCACCGCCTACGCTCTCGAGCGTCTGCAGACGGTCCCGGGGCTGAAGATCGTCGGTCCGACCACCGCGGAGAACCGCGGCGCCGCGGTGTCCTTCAACCTGGAGGGCGTGCACCCGCACGACCTCGGCCAGGTGCTGGACAGCCAGGGCGTGTGCATCCGCGTGGGTCACCACTGCGCATGGCCGGCCCACCGTGCCCTGCACGCCCAGTCCACCGCCCGGGCGAGCTTCTACCTGTACAACACGCGTGCGGAGGTCGACGCCCTGATCGACGCGATCCACCACGCCCGAGACTTCTTCGGGGTGAAATGATGAACCTGGAGTCCATGTACCAGGAAGTTATCCTGGACCACTACAAGAATCCCCAGCATGCGGGTCTGCGCGAGCCGTATGAGGCGGAGGTGCACCACGTCAACCCGTCGTGTGGCGACGAGCTGACGCTGCGTGTGCAGCTGTCCGAGGACGGCACCGTGCTCGATGACGTCTCCTACCACGCCGAGGGATGCTCCATCTCCCAGGCCTCCACGTCCGTGATGGCCGAGGAGATCATCGGCCTGCCGCTGGAGGAGGCGAACGCCAAGCTCGCCGAGTTTGAGCGGATGATCCTGTCCCGTGGCACGGTGGAGGGCGATGAGGACCTCATCGGTGACGGCATCGCCTTCACCGGTGTGTCCAAGTACCCGGCCCGCGTCAAGTGCGCCCTCCTCGGATGGAAGGCCTTCCAGGCCGCCACCGCTGACGCCCTCAACGAAAGGGAGAAGTAATGACTGAGCAGAACGACCCGACCGGCGACGTCCAGCGCCAGCGCCCCGAGAACCTCACTGAGGAACAGGAGTCGCTCGCCTTCGACGTCACCGAGTATCTCTACGACGTGATCGACCCGGAGCTCGGCATCAACGTCGTCGACCTCGGCCTCGTCTACGACGTGTGGATCGAGGACCGTGAGGGGGAGGACGTCGCCATGGTCAACATGACGCTGACCTCCCCGGCCTGCCCGCTGACCGACGTCATCGAGGACCAGGTCCAGTCGGCCCTGGTCGGCAACGGCATCGTCGACCATGTCGATCTCGAGTGGGTCTGGCTCCCGCCGTGGGGCCACCACATGATCACCGAGGACGGCCGCGAGCAGCTGCGTTCGCTCGGCTTCGCCGTCTAGGTGTTGACCGATCAGTGTGGCGTGGGTTACACTGATCGGACAAGCTTCACAGGACAGGTTGCAGGATCTGTCCGGGTGAAGAAGTGAATCCCGGTAGTCCCGTCGAGAGACGGGGCCCGGGATTTGCGCCTTTCAGGACCTGTCCCCGTACCCACGTGCCTGGTCGTAGCAGGCGACGAAGTAGGCGACGTTGGCGGGACTGAATCCCCTGGTCGGGGTCCGGGAGAAGAAGGTCCCGATCGGCCCCTCGTCGCCGGCGGAGGCCAGCGACACCAGGGACAGTCTGTCCCAGCACAGGTCCTCGGGGGCTTCCCCGCGCCATTCCTGTGCGGCCTGCCGCCCCTGCTCGATGGCGGGTCCCGCGGAGAAGGCGTTGAAGGCGAAGAGCAGGACGAATGCAGGGACGACGTAGCGGAAACGCAGCCACCGGAGGACCACCAGAGGGGAATCGGCTCTGCGCTCCTGCGGGGTGGACACGTCGTAGCGCTGGACCCCGGCCCGACCGTCGAGGGGACGGGCACTCACCTCGGTCAGTGACTTACCGGAGACCCCGTGGCGGATCAGTGCGGCCCTGAGGACGGCGGGGGAGGGGTCCTCGTCGAAACGCAGGACGAGTGAGCCCTGCTGGAACTGGGTGGTGCGGTACTCGACGATGTAGTCACGTCCGGCGTTCATGGCCCCAGCTTAGGGCCCATTAGGTATATCGGCGCTGGTTGATAGAATGACCCCTTGTGATTGTCACCAATGACCTCGAAGTTCGCGTCGGCGCCCGTACCCTGCTGACCGCCCCCGGCCAGCACCTGCGGGTGCAGCCCGGCGACCGCATCGGACTGGTGGGTCGCAACGGTGCCGGCAAGACCACCACGATGCGCATCCTGGCGGGGGAGACCCAGCCCTATGGTGGTGCGGTGACCTCGTCCGGTGAGATCGGCTACCTGCCGCAGGACTCCCGCGAGGGCAACCTCGACCAGACCGCCCGTGACCGGGTGCTCTCCGCCCGTGGCCTGGACCGCATCCGTTCCTCCATGGAGCGCCAGCAGGAGATCATGGAGGGGGCGCAGAGCGACGGCAAGCGGGATGCCGCGATCCGCAAGTACTCCCGCCTGGAGGAGCAGTACTACGCCCTCGGCGGCTACGAGGCGGATTCCGAGGCCGCGCAGATCTGCGACAACCTCGGCCTGCCCGCCCGCATCCTCGACCAGCCGCTGCACACCCTGTCGGGCGGTCAGCGCCGCCGTGTCGAGCTGGCGCAGATCCTCTTCGCCGCCACCAACGGTTCCGGCAAGTCCAAGACGACCCTGCTTCTCGACGAGCCCACCAACCACCTCGACGCCGACTCCATCACCTGGCTCCGCGGTTTCCTGGCGAAGCACGAGGGCGGGCTCATCATGATCTCGCACGACGTGGAGCTGCTCGAGGAGGTCTGCAACAAGATCTGGTTCCTCGACGCCGTGCGTGCGGAGGCGGACGTGTACAACATGGGCTTCACCAAGTACAAGGACGCCCGTGCCCTCGATGAGGCCCGCCGTCGTCGGGAGCGCGCCAACGCGGAGAAGAAGGCCGCCGCCCTGCAGAAGCAGGCCGCCAAGCTGGGTGCCAAGGCCACGAAGGCCGCCGCCTCCAAGCAGATGCTGGCCCGTGCCGAGCGCATGCTGGGCAACCTCGACGAGGTGCGTGTCGCCGACCGTGTGGCCGCGATCTCCTTCCCGGAGCCGGCGCCGTGCGGCAAGACCCCGCTGTTCGCCAAGGGGTTGACCAAGATGTACGGGTCGCTGGAGGTCTTCGCGGGCGTGGACCTGGCCATCGACAAGGGGTCCCGCGTCGTCGTCCTCGGTTTCAACGGCGCCGGCAAGACGACGCTGCTCAAGCTGCTCGCCGGGGTGGAACGCACCGACGGCGAGGGCGGTATCGTCACCGGTCACGGCCTGAAGATCGGCTACTTCGCCCAGGAGCACGACACCATCGACCCGGACAAGTCCGTCTGGCAGAACACCATCGAGGCCTGCCCGGAGGCCGGTGAGCAGGATCTGCGTGGCCTGCTCGGTGCGTTCATGTTCTCCGGTGAGCAGCTGGAGCAGCCCGCCGGCACCCTGTCCGGTGGTGAGAAGACCCGCCTCGCCCTGGCGGCACTGGTCTCATCGCGCGCCAACGTCCTGCTTCTCGACGAGCCCACCAACAACCTCGACCCCCAGTCCCGCGAGCAGGTCCTCGACGCCCTGCGCACCTACAAGGGGGCCGTCGTCCTGGTCACCCACGACCCCGGCGCCGTCAAGGCGCTGGAGCCGGAGCGCGTCATCGTGCTTCCCGACGGCGACGAGGACCTCTGGTCCGACGAGTACATGGAGATCGTGGAGATGGCCTGAGCCGGTCAGCGCGCGTAGCGGGTGGCGAAGTTCCGCAGGATCCGGTCGTCGACGGTGAGGTCGACGCCGCGGGTGCCGGCGAGGATGTCCTCGAGTTCCTCCGGCTCGTAGTAGCCGGCGTTGGCGTAGATGCGCAGGCGCTGCTCGAACTGGGCGGGGGCGAGCTCGGGGTGGAACTGGGTGGCGTAGACGTTGTCCTGGACCCGGAACATCTGGGTGGGGCAGGTGCGGCCGGTGGCGAGCAGGGTGGCGACGTCGGGAAGCACCGTGATGGCCTCCTTGTGGCCGACCATCGTGTGGAAGTCGGCGGGGAGACCCTCCAGGAGCGGATCCTCACGCACCAGGGACACAGAGATGACCTGGGGTTTCTCGCTGTAGGTGCCGTCGATACGCGCGCCGATGGCGGTGCCGACGGTGCCGACTCCGTAGCAGGCGCCGAACAGGGGGTAGTCGCGGTCGAGGACCTCATCCATCATGAGGGCCAGATCCGCCTCCACGCGCTGCTGGAGCGGGAACTTCACCGCATCGGAGGAGTTGAAGGGGCTGCCCCCGAGGATGATGCCGGAGAAGTCACGCAGGTCGAGGCGGCCCAGGGGGCGGGCCTCGAGGCGGATCTGGACGATGCCGTCCCGACCGAGGCCCATCTTCTCCCGGAAGCTGACCAGTTCGGCGGCCGCCGCCTCATTCTCCGGCCGGGTGCTCAGGAGAACGAAAGGTTTACGGGGGTGGATGGTCGATCCGGACATACCAGGTAGTCTAATCAGCTTGCGGCTGCCGTCCTAAATGCCGGGAGACTGTTTCCGCAGGTACAACCTGAACCGGGCGCTACCCGAGGCGGCGACGGATGAGCTTGTCCACCTCGACGGCCGTGAAGACGATGACACCGCCGAGGAGCGGGACCAGCCACGTGGCAGCGTCGACGGGGGTCGTGCGGAACGCCGTCTGCATGAAGGGCAGGTAGGTGAACGCCAGCTGGAGGGCGAGCATGAGCGCCACGCACAGCCAGGAGACGGGGTTGGTGGTGAACAGCTCCTTACGCAGGGCGCTGACCCGGGTGAAACGGGCGGAGAAGAGGTAGAAGATCTGGCCCACGACCAGCGTGTTCACGGCGATGGTGCGGGACACCTCGAGCGAGGCTCCGTTCATCTGCAGGTACTGGAAGACCGCGATGGTGGCGCCGCCGAGCAGGACGGAGAGGTAGATGATGCGCAGGATCGCCTCGGAGTCGAGGAGCGAGGCACCGGGGTCGCGGGGGCGGCGCTGCATGATGCCGGGTTCGGCGGGTTCGAAACTCAGGGACAGGGACAGCGTGACCGCGGTGATGAGGTTGACCCACAGGACCTGCAGGGGAGTGATGGGCAGGGTCATGCCGACGAGCATCGCGACGAAGATGACCAGGCCCTGCGCACCGTTGGTGGGCAGCATGAACACGATGGCCTTGCGCAGGTTGTCGTAGATGGTGCGGCCCATCTTCATGGCGGCGGCGATGGTGGCGAAGTTGTCGTCGGCGAGCACGATGTCGGCGGCGTCCTTGGTGGCCTCGGTGCCCTTGATGCCCATGGCCACGCCGACGTCCGCCTGCTTGAGGGAGGGCGCGTCGTTGACGCCGTCACCGGTCATGGCGACGACCTCGCCGTTGGCCTGCAGGGCGCGGACCAGGCGGAGCTTGTGTTCGGGGGAGGTGCGGGCGTAGACGTCGTGGTGGCGGACGATGGTCTGGAGCTCCTCGTCGGTGGCCTTCTCCAGTTCGGCGCCGGTGATGGCGCGGCTGCCGTGCAGGCCGACCTCCTCCGCGATGGCCGTCGCCGTCGAGGCGTGGTCGCCGGTGATCATGCGGACCCGGACGCCGGCCTCCTGGACGACGCGGACGGCCTCGAGGACCTCGTCGCGCGGCGGGTCGATGATGCCGTAGAGGCCGAGGAATACGAATCCGCCGGCGTCGACGTCCGCCTTCCGCAGGTCGTCCAGGCCCTCCCCGGAGCGCCATGCGGCGGCGAGGACGCGCAGGCCCCGGGCACCGAACTCCTCGATCTTCTCCTCCCAGTAGGCGCGGTCGAGCGGTTCGGTGCCGCCGTCGGGGGAGGACTGCCGGTCGCAGCGGTCGAGCAGCCTGTCGGGTGCGCCCTTGAGGTGGATGACGGGCCCGCGGGGCATGTCGTCGAGGGTGGCCATGTACTTGAAGGCGGAGTCGAAGGGCACCGCTGCCCGTCGCGGCGCCTCGTCCCGCACGCCGGCCTTGAGGGCGAAGGTGCGGATGCCGCCGTCGGTCGGCTCGCCGGTGAGCACCCAGCGTCCCTCCCGCTTGTCGACGCCCGCGTCATTCGCGTACGCCGCCACCTCCGCCATGCGTGCGAGGTCGGGGTGGTCGTGGACGGTGACCACGGTGTCGTCGAGAAGCAGCTGCCCTTCGGGGGCGTAACCGGTGCCCGACACGTCGTAGGTGTGCGCGCGGGTGTGGACGGCGCGGACCGTCATCTCGTTGCGCGTGAGCGTGCCGGTCTTGTCGGTGCACACGGTGGTGACGGAGCCGAGCGTCTCGACGGAGTTGAGGCGGCGGGTGATGGCGTGGCGGTCGGCCATCTTCTGCACGCCGAGCGCCAGGGTGATCGCCATGACGGCGGGCAGGCCCTCGGGGATGGCGGCGACGGCGAAACCGATCGCCGACATGAGGACCTCTGCCCAGCCGGTGTCGTAGATGACCACCGACACCGCGATCATGAGCACCGCCAGCAGGACGGCACCGACGGCGAGCATCGAGGAGAAGCGGCTCATCGACCGGGT
The DNA here is from genome assembly GCF_012838985.1 of Corynebacterium sp. GTDB lineage: Bacteria > Actinomycetota > Actinomycetes > Mycobacteriales > Mycobacteriaceae > Corynebacterium. The sequence continues at coordinate 10,042 of NZ_DUOE01000162.1, forward strand.
GAGCGGGGTCTCGGCGGCCTCGACGCCGTCGAGCATGGTGGTGATGTGGCCGATCTGGGTGTCGGAACCCGTGGCCGTGACCACGCCGAGTCCGGTGCCGGCGGAGACGGTCGTGCCGGAGAAGGCCATGGAGCTGCGGTCGCCGAGGTCCGCGTCCGCGGGGGCGGGCTCGACCCTCTTGTCGGCGGGCACCGACTCGCCGGTGAGCGCGGACTCCTCGACCCGCAGGCTCGTGGTGTCGAACAGCCGCAGGTCAGCGGGCACCTTGTCCCCGGCACGCAGCTTCACGACGTCCCCCGGCACCAGCTCATCCGAGTCGAGGGTGAGCCACGCGCCGTCGCGGAGCACCTCGGAGTGCGGGGAGAGCATGTCGCGGATGGCGGCCAGGGCGTTGGCCGCGCGGCCCTCCTGGAAGAAGCCGACGGCGGCGTTGATGATGACGACCGCCGCGATGACCACCGTGTCCACCATCTCCCCGAGCACCGCCGTCATCACGGCCGCGGCGATGAGGACGTAGATCATCGGGTCCCGGAACTGGCGCAGCAGACGCTGCCACCAGGTCTCCTCGGCCGCCTGGGGGAGGGCGTTCGCCCCGTACCGCTCCCGGGCCGTGGCCGCCTCCGGACCGCTCAGACCGTCCGGGCGACTGCCCAGTTCCTCGAAGACGGCGGGGACATCCTGGGCGTGGGCGGGAGTGTTCACATGTCGCCACTGTACCCGCACTGCAGAGGCGGGAACGTCGCTAAGCTGAAGACATGATCAGCCGGAATCCCTCCCTCGCCCAGATCCGCAACGAGTTCAACGACATGTCCACCGCCACCCGCGTGACCCTCATCACCGGCGTGCTGGTCGAGGTCGCCGGGAAGATCGCCTCCTGGGTGGATCTGTCCCGCCGGCCGGCCGAATCGGTGCGCGGCCCGAAGTGGGTGTGGGTGCTGGCCCAGTTCATCAACGGCCTCGGCCCCGCCGCCTACTGGGCCTTCGGCCGGAAGTGATCACCCGGGGACAGCTGTCCTACCCGCCGTACCTGCAGCTGGCGACCCTGAAACTGGCCAAGGGACGCTCGCCCGCGGATCTCGGACTGCGACGCTGGACGATCACCGACCACTCCGAGGTCCTCGGCCACGGCGAGGACGTCTTCGCCGCCGCGAGTGAGCGGCTGCTCACCTGGCAGGCCCACGCCCACGCGAAGGTCCGGGCGGAGCGGCTGGGCAACCTCGTCCGCCTGCACGTCGGCCCGACGACCTCCTCGTGCCTCATCCTCCGTGAGGAGAGGGGGCCCACCCGCACGACGCTGGTCTACGGCACCCTGCCGGTCCACGTGGAGTCGGGGGAGGAGGCCTTCCTCATCGAACTCGCCCCCGACGGGACCGTCACGGGGCGGGTCATCGCCTTCTCCCGTCATGCCTGGTGGCTGGCGAAACTGGGTGGTCCCGTCGCCCGGGCGGCGCAGCGGTGGGCGAACCGACGGTACGTGGCGGGCATGCGACCCTGAAAGTTTCCGTAGGGTGGTGACATGAGCGACTCACACACCACCCCGAAGAAGGTTCTCATCATCGGCGGCCACGGCAAGGTCGGCCAGCTGACCACCAGCCGCCTCATCGCGGCGGGCATGGACGTGACGTCATTGATCAGGAACCCCGACCAGGCCCCCGACGTCGAGGCACTGGGAGCGACCCCCTTCATCCGCGACCTCACCGGTCTGGGGGTGGACGACTGGGCGACCCAGCTGCGCGGCTACGACGTGACCATCTGGACCGCCGGCAACGCCGGCAAGGACGGCGCGAGCGCCACCTACGCCATCGACCGCGACGGCGCCCTGACCTGCATCGACGCACTGGAGAAGCTGCAGTCCGAAGGGGTCACCCCACCGCGGCTGCTCATGGTGTCCTACCTGGGCTCCCTCGAGCACGGCATCGACCCCGAGGACTCCTTCTACCCCTACGCCGACTCCAAGGAGGCGGTGGACCGCCGCCTGCTGGACTCCGACCTGGAGTTCCTCATCCTCGCCCCCGCGCGGCTGACGCTGGAGCCGGCGGGCGGGCTGGAGGTCGTCGACAATGTCCGTCCCCAGGATGAGTCGGTGACCACCTCGCGGGAGCTCGTCGCGAAGGTGCTCGTCGAGATGTCCACGCGCGAGACCCTCCCGGAGCGGCAGATCCTGCCCTTCGTGGACAGCGACGGCAGCGGTACCGCCGGCGAGGCCGCGATCAGCCGCCTCTAGACGGGGCGGCAGTGGTCGACGAAGTTCTCCAGGAGCTTGTTCGACCACGTCGTGTCGATCGACGGCAGTTCCGCGAGGATCGACTCGTAGTCCTCGGGGGAGAAGTAGCCGTAGTCGTAGTAGAAGTCCATGCGTGAGTGCATGGCCACGGCGTCCATGTCGGCGTGGAACTGCGTGGCCCACACGCGGTCGCCGACGCGGATGAACTGGACGGGACACGTCGGCCCCGTGGCCAGGACGGTGATGCCGTCCCCGAGCTTCTCGACGTTCTCCGTGTGCCCCGTCAACGACGTGAACGTCTCCGGCAGACCCTCGCACAGGGGATCCAGCCGACCTTCCGCGGTGAGCTCCACCACGGTGGACCCGGAGACCTCCGCATGGGAATGGCCGATCACGCCGCCGTGCTCGTGCACGAGCCAGCTGGTGCCGTAGCAGACGAGGAACACCGGCAGCCCGGAGTCGCAGAGACGCCTCATCTCGGCGTGGACGTGGTGCTGCCAGTCGTCCCAGTGCTCGTTGGTGATGTTGAGGGAGCAGCCGCCGACCAGGATGCCGTCGTAGGCGCTGAGGTCACCGGCGGAATCCTGCGGGGACCCGATGTTGACGTGGGTGAGGTTCGCCGGGTCGAGGCGGGTGGCCTGCAGGAAGTCCCGCTCTTCCGCGGCGGCGATCTGCTCGGCGAGGTCGCCCGAGCGGAGGGAGACGAGAAGGATCTTCGGCATAGGGGACAAGCCTATACGGTCCGGCGGACGGAGCCCTCGACCAGGTTGAGGACCTGCTCGAGCCCCTCGGTGGAGCCCCCGGAGGCCAGGCGCGTGATCAGCCCGTCGAGGACCGTCTCCAGGTAGGTGTGGAGGACCTGCGGGGTGACGTCGGTACGCATGCGGCCGTCGGCGCCGAGGCGGGCGAGCCTCTCGCGCACCGCCTCATCCAGCACCTCCTGGTGCTGGTGCCAGCGGCTGCGGAACACGGGGTCGGTGCGCAGCATCTTCGTGATCTCCAGGCGGGTGGCCAGCCAGTCGTGGCGCTCCGGGTGATCCAGGATGTCGCGCATCACCTCGACGAGCCCCTCCCGGGCGACGAGGCTCGCCTGGCGGGCCGCGTCCTCCCGGGCCAGCGCCAGGAAGAGGTTCTCCTTGTCACCGAAGTGGTGGAAGATGGAGCCCCGCGACTTGCCCGTCGCCTCCTCGAGACGACGCACCGTGGCCCCCTCATAGCCGTACTCAGCGAAGCAACGCCGTGCGCCTTCGAGGATCTCGGTCTGACGACGCGTCAACTCACTGTCGCTGACCACGGGCATGGGGGTCTCCTGTCGAGGGGTGGAAGAAAAGGGGAGAGGGGGCTGCCCTCCCCGGCGGCGTGGACGCCTTAGGCGGGGATGCAGCCCCCTCTCAGAGGCAGTTCACACTGCGGGAGATGCTCGCTTACTTCGCAGCAGCGATCATCTGACGCAGGACGTACTGCAGGATGCCGCCGTTGCGGTAGTAGTCGGCCTCACCCGGGGTGTCGATGCGGACGATCGCATCGAACTCGACGGTGGAGCCGTCCTCCTTGGTGGCGGTGACCTTGACGGTCTTCGGGGTCTCGCCCTCGTTCAGAGCGGTGATGCCCTCGATGTCGAAGGTCTCGGTGCCGTCCAGGCCCAGGGACTCGTGGGACTCGCCCTCCGGGAACTGCAGCGGGATGACACCCATACCGATGAGGTTCGAGCGGTGGATACGCTCGAAGGACTCGGTGATGACGGCCTTCACGCCGAGCAGGATGGTGCCCTTCGCGGCCCAGTCACGGGAGGAACCGGTGCCGTACTCCTTGCCAC
>NZ_DUOE01000025.1 GCF_012838985.1 Corynebacterium sp.
ATTTGGTGCCGGCGGGGCAGCCGGAGCGGGAGGTACAGCAGAGCCTGGGGCGGGTGGGACTGCTGCGCCTGGCGCTGGCGGAACAGCGGGGGCAGGCGGGACTGCTGCACTAGGTGCAGGTGGAACTACAACATTTGGTGCCGGCGGGGCAGCCGGAGCGGGAGGTACAGCAGAGCCTGGGGCGGGTGGGACTGCTGCGCCTGGCGCTGGCGGAACAGCGGGGGCTGGGGGTACAGCAGCGCCTGGTGCAGGTGGAACGACAACATTCGGTGCCGACGGAACGGGCGGGGTTGCCGTACCTGGAGCTGGCGGAACAGCCGGTGCAGGAGGCACCGCTGCACCGGGTGCAGGTGGAACTACAACATTTGGTGCTGGCGGGGCAGCCGGAGCAGGCGGGACTGCCGCTCCCGGTGCGGGAGGCACAGAAATCCCCGGCGCCGGAGGCACCGCAGCGCCAGGAGCAGGCGGAACTGTCGGCGGGGTTGCCGCGCCCGGCGCCGGAGGCACCGCTGCACCAGGCGCGGGCGGAATGACAACATTCGGTGCCGGCGGGGCAGCCGGAGCGGGCGGAACTGTCGGAGGAACAGCTGGTGCCGGAGGCACCGCAGCCCCCGGAGCACTCGGAGCCGTCGGAGCAGGCGGAACAACCGGAGCAGGAGCGACCTGCTTGGTGGAGGTCAGGCCGAGATCGCGACCCGGGAGTGGCACACCATCACCGGTAGCGGGGGAGCGCTTCGGGCGGGTCACCTCGCCGAGGAAGGCGGGTTCGCGGGCGGGTGGGAGTTGGCCGTCGATGAGGACGGAGTCGCGGAGCATCTGGGCGACGTCGCGGACGACCGGGGTCTTCTCGGAGGGGGAGGTGAGGGCCTTGACGCCGCCGGTCATCATGGTGGTGCAGAAGGGGCAGCCGGTGGCGATCTCGGTGGCGCCGGTGGCGAGGGCCTGTTCGGAGCGGAATTCGTTGACGCGGCGGCCGATGGTCTCCTCCATGTACATGCGTGCGCCGCCGGCGCCGCAGCAGAAGGCCTCCTCGCGGGTGCGGCCCATCTCGACGAGGGATGCGCCTGCGGCCTCGACCATCTCGCGGGGCGGGTCGTAGACCTGGTTGTGGCGGCCGAGGAAGCAGGGGTCGTGGTAGGTGACGGGGCGGCGGTTCTCGGGGCCGCGGGGGACGGGGGTGAGCAGGCCGTCGCGGACGAGGCGGTTGAGCAGCTGGGTGTGGTGGAAGACGTCGAAGTGGCCGTCGAAATCCGGGTATTCGTTGCGGATGGTGTTGAAGCAGTGGGGGCAGGTCGTGATGATTTTGCGGTGGCCGGCGGGGATGTCGTCGAAAAGGTCGTTGAGGGTGGCGATGTTCTCGGTGGCGAGCATCTGGAAGAGGAATTCGTTGCCTGCGCGGCGGGCGGGATCGCCGGTGCAGGTCTCGCCGGTGGACAGGACCGCGAATTTCACGCCGGCGGTGTGCAGCAGGTCGACGACGGCGCGGGTGGTGCGCACGCCGTCGTCGTCGAAGGCGCCGGCGCAGCCGACCCAGAAGAGGTACTCGGTGTCGGAGAGGTCGGTGATGTCGTCGCCGACGACGGGGACGGGGATGCCGTCGGCACGTGCGGCCTCGACCCAGGAGTTGCGGTCGGCGCGGTTGCGCCCCCAGGGGTTGCCCTTGGACTCGAGGTTCTTGAACAGGCCGGTGAGTTCGGAGGGGAATTCGGAGTCGGCGAGGACACGGAAGCGACGCAGGTCGGCGACGTGGTCGAGGTGCTCGATGTCGACGGGGCACTGGTCGACGCAGGCGCCGCAGTTGGTGCAGGCCCACAGGACGTCGTCGGGGATGACGTTGGCCATGCTCAGTACGTCGACACCCTCGTACTCCCTGCCGAACGCGGCGTCGCGGATGTCGGTCATGAGGAGCTTCGGGTTGAGGGGCTTGCCGGTGTTCCAGGCGGGGCAGAGGTCCTGGCAGCGGCCGCAGTCGGTGCAGGTGGAGGCGTCGAGAAGCATCTTCCACGAGGCGTCCCCCAGCTTGCCGACGCCCAACGTGTCCTCCTCCTCGATGTTGTCCAGGGTGAGCACCTTGCCGCCGGAGGTCATCGGCTTCAGGCGGCCGGTGGCCTTGCGGCCGTCCGCGTTGGTCTGGAGGAAGATGGTGAAGAAGGAGAGGAAGCGGTGCCAGCCGACACCCCACGTGAGGTTGCGTGCCAGGAGCGCCAGGAACGCCATGCCGCCGAGCAGCTTGAGCAGCGCGAACGCGGAGACCATCGTCGGCGACGCCGGCAGCAGCGCCGCAATGTGGCGGGAGAGGAAGTCCGCGACCGGGTGCCCACCGCCGAACGTGGCGATCTTGCCGGCCTTGACCAGCAGCATGCCCAGTCCCTCGAGGAAGACGATCGCCTCGATGGCGCGGGCGGCGGTGTGGTCGGAACCGAAGAACCGCGAACCACGCTCCTTCGTGCCCTGGCGCAGGCGCACCACGACCAGGGCCACGATACCCGCGACCGTGCCGATACCCAGCACCTCCTCAACGAAGCGGTACGCACCCCAGTCGCCCAGCCACGGCCACCCGCCCGCCGGATTGAACGTCTGGATGTACGCCTCGAACCACACCAGCACACCGAACAGGAAACCCACCATGACCAGCCAGTGGGCCACATTGACCAGCGGGCGTGACTTGAAGTGCGTGTGCCCGAACACCTCCACGAGCACACGGGAGAAACGCTGCAGCGGCCTGTCCGTGCGGTCACCCGCCGGGAGCGGCTGCCCCGAACGGACGAAACGGAACATCCGCAGCCCCGCCGCCAGGAAAAGCCCCCACACGGGGAGTGACAGAACAAGGCCGATGACACCGAACACGATGGTGGTGGTGGAGATTGCCTGGTCAACCGCAAACATGTGCTCAGTCTAGAGTGCGCACTGGTGAGCACCCTGATCGCTGCTTATCGACGCCCCACTGATCCCCCTCCTGAGCAGCGCAACGGGAGGTGGGGTGGGGTGAAAGATAAGGGGAGGGGCACGGACCTGACGGGTCCGTGCCCCTCATCATGCTCAGCCCCGCTGGCGCGGGGAGGGGAGAGCTTCCCGAGCTTTTGTGCAGGTACACATGGCTCATGCCGGCTGACGCGGGCCAGTTGCAACGCTAATGCGGCGATGGGGGATTCGTAAAGCATGGATTTATCTTAACTGTGTTCCTGTATCAAAATCTAGCGCTTGACACTCTTTGTGTAGGAAGCTACCGTCATAAGCATGAGCCTATTGGTCACTCCCGACATGGACCTGCCGTTCTTCGAACGTGTGGAGCAGTTCGTCGATTCCTCTTCGCCTGAGTTGCGTGTGCTGTGGGCTAAACCCGGCGATGAGTTCGGATATCTGCCGCTCGTCCAGCATCTGGGGGACGTGGCCTGTGTGGGCGCTGTCCTGTGGGATGAGTGGTTGGCGGAGTCGGTGAAGAAATCACTGGAGAAGAAGTCCGGTATCGCGGAGTCGGATCTGCGGACGCTGTTCCTTTTTCTGGCGGGCACGCATGACGTGGCCAAGGCGACCCTCAAGTTCGCGCGGCAGATTGAACATGACGAACTCGGGAGGCTCATCGTCGACGACATCGCGGCCACCGGGCTGCCCATGAAGATGTCGAAGGTCGAGGAAGGCTCGCGACACTTCCAGCACGGACTCGTCGGCGAACTGCTGGTCAGTGACTGGTTGCAGAAGCGGGGCTGCCCGAAAAGGGTGGCGAATGCGCTCGGAGCGGTGGTCGGGGCCCACCACGGCATCGCCACGACAGGAGAGGCCCGCAATCAGGCGGCGAGGATCCTCCGGAGGTACCCGAAGGAATGGAGTGCCCTGCAGCAGGAGATCCTCACCGGGATGGCCCAGGTGGCGGGTGTGGAGGAGGTTCTGCCCCGGCTGCCGGAGCAGATCCACGCTGACGTGACCATGCGTCTCACGGGTCTGCTGGTCATGGCGGACTGGATCGCCTCCAACGAGAAGGGCTTCCCGATGGTGGCGTCAGGTTCACAGGCTGAGCGGGTCCGCGCCGGGTTCGCAGCGGTGGATCTCACTCGCCCGTGGGCGGTGGAGCACCAACCGGATGAAGGGACGGACGAGTTCTACCGTCGGGCCTTCGGGTGGCCGGAGCATTTCGGGGCGCGCCCGATGCAGAAGGCCGCGTTCGAGGCGGTGTCCGACGTGGACGGTGCGTGCCTGCTCATCGTGGAGGCCCCGACAGGGGAGGGGAAGACGGAGGCCGCCCTGGCCGCCGGGCAGCGTATCGCCGCTGACACCCGGGCGCAGGGGCTCCTGCTCGCGGCTCCGACCATGGGAACGGCGAACGGACTGTTCCACCGGGTCGCGGAGTGGGCCACACGCAACACGCCGGAACACACCGTGACCTCGATGAACCTGGTTCATTCGCGGAAGATGCTGTCGGCGGACTTCGAGAAGCTGCGGATGGGCGGGATCGGCACCGACACCGACGGCGGACACGGGGCCGTGGTGGCCAGCCAGTGGATGCAGGGCACGAAGAAGGCCATGCTGTCCGACTTCGTCGTCGCCACCGTCGACCAGGTGTTGATGATGGCCCTGCAGATGAAGCACTCCATGCTCCGGCACATCGGACTGGCGGGCAAGGTGATCATCGTCGATGAGGTGCACGCCTACGACCTCTACATGCAGAGTTACCTGCAGCTGGCGCTGCGGTGGCTGGCCCGGTACGGGGTGTCCGTCATCCTGCTCAGCGCGACGCTGCCCAAGGAGACGAAGCTGGCGCTGGTCGAGGCCTACGGTTCGGAGACCCAGGACACGTTCCCCGAGGACCTGTCCGAGGCGTATCCGTTGATCACCGTGGTGGACGGGCAGGGGGTGCGTGAGATTGAGGTGGAGTCACGTCCGACGGACATCGAGGCCTCGATCGAGATCGTGCCGGACGGGTTGGATGAGCTGCGGGGGCTCGTCGAGAAGCTCACTGAGGATGGCGGCTGCCTGCTGATCATCAGCAACACCGTCCGTCGTGCACAGGATGCGTACGCGGAGATCTCGCAGGCCTTCCCCGAAGAGGTGGAGCTCCACCACAGTGCTTTCCTGGCCTCGGACCGCGCCTTCAAGGAGGACCGGCTGCGGGAGGCTCTCGGCCCCGATTCCCGCCGCGGGGAGGGGCGCCCGTACCGGCGGATCATCTGTGCCACGCAGGTCGCCGAGCAGAGTCTCGACATTGACGCGGACGCCCTCATCACCGACATCGCCCCCATGGACCTGCTAATCCAGCGCATCGGCCGTATGCACCGCCATGAGCGGCCCGTGGAGGACCGTCCTGCCGCGCTGCGTGAGCCGCAGGTCTACGTCCGCGGCCTCCTGGCCACGGATCCGGTCCCGGTCTTCGACCGGGGATGCGCCGCCGTGTATGAGCCCGCCATTCTCATGTCGACGTTGGCGAATCTCCCCACAGCTTTCCGACGCCCCGATGACGTCTCCGCCCTCGTCCAACGCACCTACAGTCCCGACTTTGTGCCGCCGGCGGCCTGGGCGGAGACGTACACGGAGGTGAAGTCCCAGCTGA
>NZ_DUOE01000163.1 GCF_012838985.1 Corynebacterium sp.
CCCCGCCCGCCACGGGCGCGGGCCCGGTCGGTGAGGAGGGTGCCGCCGGCGGTCTCGACCACGGCACCGTAGCGGGAGCCGACGGCCATGCGGGAGATCACCTGGTCCGCGGGCACCTGCGGCGTCTCGTAGGAGGGCTGCAGGTAGGGCTGCACCCACTCGGCGATGATGCGCCCGGCGCGCTGTGCGGAGTCCCCGCGGGTGAACAGGTGGTCCGCCTCGATGCTGACCACGGACTTCGGGAAGCGGGCCTGACGGAAGATCTTCTGCGCGTTCTCCACGCCGACGGTCTGGTCGGTGGGGGAGTGCAGCAGCAGGAGCGGCTTGCGCAGGTCGGGGAGGTAGGTGTCGGGGTTGTTGGCGGCGAGGTCCTCGAGGAACTCGCGGGAGATGTCGAAGTCACGGCCGGCCAGGGTGACGGTGACACACCCCTCCTCCTCGGCCTCGCGGACGCTCTCGCCGAGATGTGTGACGGCGTGGGCCGGGTCGTAGGGGGTGCCCAGCGTCGCGACCGCCACGATGGAGTCCATCTCCGGGCGGGTCGCGGCCTTGATGGCGGCGGCCCCACCGAGGGAGTGCCCCAGGAGCAGCTGCGGAGCCTCATACTCCCTGGTCAGCCACTCGGCGGCGGAGATGAGGTCCTCGACGTTGGAGGAGAAGGTGGTGTCGGAGAACTCGCCCTCGGACTGCCCGAGGCCGGGGAAGTCGAAACGGAGGCAGGCGATGCCGTGCTCCGCGAGGGTCTTGCACACGCGGGAGGCGGCCGGGACGAAACGCGAACATGTGAAACAGTGTGCGAAAATCGCGAAGGCGACGGGCGGGGTGTCCGGGAGGTCGAGGGTGCCGACCATCGTCGTTCCCTGGGACGAGGGGATTTTCACACTCACTGATTGCATGTCAACAAGAATAGCCCCGGCCCTGAACTAGGGTGGTCTCCTGTACGTGCAGGCCCACAGGAGGAACACCCATGGCATTTAACTGGTTCTGGAAGGCGATGGGGGCGTCGCAGACGCGCAACCAGAAGCGCAGCCGGGCGATCGTGAAGGACGCCGGGGCGCGTCAGGCCGAGCTGACGCAGCTGGACGACTCCGCCCTCGCGCAGCGTGCCCGCGACCTCGCCACCGGCGGGTCGATCTCCGATCCCGCGGAGTTCCTCGCCGTCCTCGGCGTCGCCGCCGAGCGCACCCTCGGGCTCACCCCCTTCGCGGTGCAGTCCCAGGCGGTGCTGCGCCTGGTGGAGGGCGACGTCATCCAGATGGCCACCGGTGAGGGCAAGACCCTGGTCGGTGCGATGGCGGCCACCGGTTTCGCACTGGGCGGCAAGCGGGTCCACGTCATCACCGTCAACGACTACCTCGCGGAGCGTGACGCCGAGTGGATGCGTCCGCTCGTCGAGTTCTTCGGCCTGCGGGTCGCCGCGGTGACGGAGAAGATGGGGCCGGAGGAGCGTCGTGAAGCCTACGCCGGGGACGTCATCTACGGCCCGGTCAACGAGATCGGCTTCGACGTCCTCCGTGACCAGCAGATCACCCGCCGCGCCGACGCCGTGCAGCTGCCGGCGGACGTCGCCCTGGTGGATGAGGCGGACAGCGTGCTCGTCGACGAGGCCCTCGTCCCGCTCGTCCTCGCCGGCAACCAGCCGGGCCGGGAGGCGACGGGGCAGATCACCGACGTCGTGCGCCACCTGCGGGAACGCGAGCACTACACCATTGACGACGACCGCCGGAACGTCTTCCTCACCGACGAGGGCGCCGCGCGCGTCGAGGGTGCCCTGGGCATCGACTCGCTCTACGACGACGAGCACATCGGCACCACCCTGGTGAAGGTCAACCTGGCCCTGCACGCCAAGGCCCTGCTCATCCGCGACATCCACTACCTGGTCACCGACGGCAAGGTGGCGCTCATCGACGCCTCCCGCGGCCGCGTCGCCGACCTCCAGCGCTGGCCCGACGGGCTCCAGGCGGCCGTGGAGGCGAAGGAGGGGCTCGACGTCACGGAGGGCGGCCGGATCCTCGACACGATCACCCTGCAGGCGCTCATGCGCCGCTACCCGATGGTGTGCGGCATGACCGGCACCGCCGTGGAGGCCACCGACCAGCTGCGTCAGTTCTATGACCTGCACGTCTCCGTCATCGACCGGAACATGGAGCTGCGCCGCTTCGACGAGGCCGACCGCATCTACGCCACCGCGGCGGAGAAGAACCGCGCCATCGTCCAGGAGATCGCCCACCTCAACTCGACGGGGCAGCCGGTGCTCGTCGGCACGCAGGACGTCGCCGAGTCGGAGGCCCTCGCCGAGGCCCTGGAGGAGCTCGGCATCGAGGTCAACGTCCTCAACGCGAAGAACGACGCCGAGGAGGCCCGCATCATCGCCGAGGCCGGTGACCTGGGCCGGGTGACCGTCTCCACGCAGATGGCCGGCCGCGGCACCGACATCAAACTCGGCGGCGCCGACCAGTCCGACCATGAGGCGGTCGCCGCGCTCGGGGGGCTGGCGGTCATCGGCACGTCGCGCCACCGCACCGCCCGCCTGGACAACCAGCTGCGCGGCCGCGCCGGCCGCCAGGGGGACCCGGGGCTGTCGATGTTCTTCGTCTCCCTGGAGGACGACGTGGTCACCTCCGGGGGTGCCGGGGAGAACGTCACCGCCCGCCCGGAGCCGGACGGGGCCATCCTCTCCGACCGCATCCGCGACTGGATCGGGCACTGCCAGCGCGTCACCGAGGGGCAGCTGCTGGAGATCCATGCGCAGACCTGGAAGTACAACCAGCTGCTCGCCGACCAGCGGGTGATCATCGATGAGCGCCGTGCGCGGCTGCTCGACACCCCGCAGGCGTGGGAGGAGCTCGCGGAGCGGGCCCCCGAAAGGGCCGCGGAACTGGCCGACCACCCGGACCGTGAACAGCTGGCCCGCGACATCATGCTCTTCCACCTCGACGACGAATGGGCCGAGCACCTGGCCGTCATGGACGACGTGCGCGAGTCGATCCACCTGCGTGCGATCGCCCGTGAGACCCCGATCGACGAGTACCACCGCATCGCGGTGCGGGAGTTCAAGGAGCTGGCGCAACGGGCCGTCGACAAGGCGGTGGAGACCTTCCGGGAGGGCACCCTCGCGGAGAAGGGGCTGGCGCGTCCGTCGGCCACGTGGACGTACATGGTCTCCGACAACCCCCTCGCAGGGTCGGGTAATTCCGTCGTCTCCGGAATTGGTAACCTTTTCCGGTGATGGTGTCGTCAGACACTCACGCGGCACTCACAGTCGCTATGATGGCTAGCAGTCACAGTTCCGACGAAAGCGGAGGATTTAAACAATGAGCGAGAACACCGGTACTCCTGAGGCACAGGTCGAGACCACGTCTGTCTTCCGTGCAGATCTGTTGAAGGAGATGGAGTCTGGCGCAGGTACCGCTCCGGCCGCCACGGGCGCCGACAACCTCCCTGAGGGTGCGGGTCTTCTGGTCGTCAAGCGTGGGCCGAACGCAGGCGCGCGATTCCTTCTCGACCAGCCGATCACCACGGCCGGCCGTCACCCCGAGTCGGATATTTTCCTCGATGACGTGACCGTGTCGCGTCGTCATGCGGAGTTCCGCATCAACGAGGGTGAGTTCGAGGTCTTTGACGTGGGGTCCCTCAACGGCACCTACGTGAACCGTGAGCCGCGGAACTCCCAGGTGCTGACCACCGGTGATGAGATCCAGATCGGCAAGTTCCGTCTGGTTTTCCTCGCCGGTCCGAAGAACGATTAGGTGATACTGAAGTAGTCTCACCGTGAGTGCTGTTCGCAAGCAGACGGCCGTTCGTGCGACCAGCGCACGGACCCTGTCCATCGGCAAGGTCCTCGAGGCGCTGCGTTCCGAGTTCCCGGACGTGACCGTCTCGAAGATCCGATTCCTGGAGTCCGAGGGACTCATCACGCCGCAGCGCACGGCGTCCGGTTACCGCCGTTTCACCGGCGAGGACGTCGAGCGTCTCCGCTACATCCTGGTGACCCAGCGCGACAACTACCTGCCGCTCAAGGTCATCCGGGAGCAGCTGGAGGCGATGGACGCCGGCGCGGTCTCCCTCATCGAGGCCGAGCCGATGGTGTCGCCGGAGAATTTCCGCGCGCCCGCGCCCACCCGCCTCAGTGATGAGGAGGTGGCGTCGCAGGCCGACGTCACCGCCGAGGCCATCGCCGAGCTTCTCGACGCCGGGCTCATCCGCCCCGACGCCGCCGGATTCTTCACCGCCGACGACGTCCGCATCGTGCTGACGGCGGAGTCCCTCCGGGGATTCGGCTTCGACATCCGCCACCTCAAGTCCCTGCGCAACACCGCCCAGCGGCAGGCCGACCTCATCGGCCAGGTCGCCGGGCCCGTCGCCCGCTCGCAGCGCTCCTCGGCGAAGGAGAAGGCGGCGGACATGGGACAGCAGATGACGGCGCTGGTCGTGTCCCTGCACGCCAGCCTGGTCAAGAACGCACTCCGGGATGAACTGGCATGACGCTCATCCCTGTCGAGTACCACGGAATCCACACCACCGGCCCCGAGCAGTTCACCTGTGTGCTGCTGCGCTGGGCCGAGCAGAACCGCATTCTGCCGGTGTGGATCTCCCCGTTGGCCGCCGCGGAGCTGGACTCCCGCGACAACGGCTTCACCCCGCGCCGCCCCGCGACGATTGATCTGCTGCTGGACCTGATCAACCGGAGCACCGGGGGAGTCACGGCCATCAACATCATCAGTCACTTCGAGGGTGTCTTCATCGCCTCGATCGTGCTGGCCGACGGCCAGGAGATCGACGCCCGTCCCTCCGATGCGCTGCTGCTCGCGCGCGCCCTGGAGCTGGACGTCCATGTCGAGGAGGATGTGCTCAACCAGGCGTCCTTCTTCGTCTCCGACGACATCATGGAGGAGTACTTCGGCATCCGTTTCGACGCCGCCGAGCCCACCGAGGATCTCTCGGCCTCCGGCGACGCCCAGGCGGACGCGGATTTCGAGGAGATGATGCGTTCCCTCGGCATGTCGGAGCTGGATTTCGGCACTGAGGACACTGAGGATGAGGATCCGGAAGAAGACAAGGGCGAGGAAGACGACCAGCTCTAAACCTTGACTTTAAACTCGGAGATACGGCGTGTCTCCGGGTCAGGCCTTGACGTTGCTCTACTCTTGGTTTTTAATGGCCTTTAAGGCGCATTTCCAAACCTCATCGGAGTAATTACGTGAGCAGCAACGAGTATCCTGTCCAGGAATCCCTTTTCGACCTCGGCCCAGGGGAGGAGGTCGGCTACCGCGTGCCCATCGCATGCCAGGTCGCCGGCATCACCTACCGCCAGCTCGACTACTGGGCACGCACCAAGCTGGTCGTGCCGTCGATCCGAGGTGCGCGCGGCTCCGGTTCGCAGCGCCTCTACTCCTTCCGCGACATCCTCGTGCTGAAGATCGTCAAGCGTCTGCTCGATACCGGCATCTCCCTGCAGAACATCCGCCTGGCCGTGGAGAAGCTCCGCGACCGTGGTGTCGATGACATCGCCGAGATCACCCTCGTCTCCGACGGTGCCACCGTCTACGAGTGCCGCTCCGCCGACGAGGTCATCGATCTCCTGGGTGGGGGTCAGGGTGTCTTCGGCATCGCCGTGCCGGGCATCATGAAGGAGCTGACCGGGACCATCTCCGCCTTCCCGTCCGAGCGTGTCGATGACCGCGACGACCTCGACGTCGACGTCATCAGCGTCGACGAGCTGGCGGCCCGCCGCCGCCGTAAGACCAGCTAGACGCCTGAAAAGAAGGACCCCCGCTCAGCTCACGTGCGGGGGTCTTTCTCGTGCCCGCCTCAAGGTCGGAAGGACATGTTCGGATCAGGACCGGTCTCGAACATGCCCGGTCCCCGGAGGTGCGGATCCGGGGATGTCCTTCCGAACTTCTACAGGGCGTCCGGCAGCTGCGCCGGATCAGTGACCTCGGTGAGCGTGCCGACTCCCGCCAGCGCCCCGTCCACCTCACCGTCACCGACGTGGACGACCTCGAGGGTGACGTCCGCGTCACCCCGGGCCTGCTCGAAGGCGGCGGTGAAGGCGGCGTCGTCCATGTCCTGGGCTGTACCCGAGGTGACCAGCAGCACGCGGGCCGGCTGACCGGTCGCGCGGGAGTGGTCGGCCGCGTTGCCCACGGCGGCGACCACCGCGGAGCGGGTCTGCGGGACACCGCCGGTGCCGAAGAGACGGACCGCGGCGGCGGCGTCGGTGCCGTCGGAGAAGCTGACGTTGGTGCGCCAGCCCTGGGTGACGCCCGGGTTCAGCGGGGAGGAGTAGTTCCACATCGCGACCTGCCGGCCCTGTGCCCCGAGGTCCAGGGAGAGCTGGGCGAGGGCATCGGTCGCGGCGTCGTGGAAGGGCACGGACTGGGCCGAGGTGTCGAAGAGGATGAGGGTGTCGGTGGGTCCGGCTTCGGGGGCGGGGGACTCTTCGACGGTCGTCTCGGCGGGGGCCTCCTCGCTGGTGGTCTCCGTGGTGGTCTCGCTCGGTCGGGTGGTGTCCTCGTGGAACTTCGCGAACTCGGTGGCGGCGCGGACCTGCTCCTCGTTCACCTCGCCGGCCGGGGTGAGCACGTGGGCGTCGGCGCCGGTGACGGGGGTGGTGGAGGAGAGGGAGCGGCCGTCGAGAAGTTCGGCGACGTCGGTGCCCGCGGGGGTGAGCAGGACTGCAGCCCGGGCCACCGAGTCGGTGAGTTCAGCGGTGATGCAGAAGTCGCGGACGACCGGGTCGCTGGCGTTGTAGTCGTCGATGAGTGCGGTGGCGTCGACGCCCTCGGCGGCGACCGGGAGATTGAGGTCGCCCTGGATGCACTCCTGGGCCTGCGGAGCCTCCGGCTGGCGGAATCCGAACCACCAGATCGCCGCCGCGATGAGCGCGATGGCGAGGATGAAGACGGCGATCACCCAACCGGCGACGGAGAAGTTGTTTGACTCACTACGATGACGGGCCATGCCCATGAAGTGTAGTGGCCTGCGCGGCGTCAATGAGGGAGACAAGCCGGTCACGCAGGGGTTTTCCGCGTTCGGCCAGCGCGCGCTGCCGTTCGACGTACTCGGCCTTGCCCTCGGGGGTCTCGATGGGCACGACCCCGAAGCCCAGTCCCCGGCAGTCGTAGGGGGAGGCCTCCATGTCGAGGATGCGGGCGTCGACGGCCAGCTCGAAGGTGTCGAGGAACAGCTCACCCGGGACGAGCGGCCCCAGCTTGGAGGCCCACTTGTACAGGTCCATCGTCGCGTGGACACAACCCGCCTGGTCGTGCGCGGGCTGGTCCTCCCGGTCGAGGACGGTCAGGTTGAGGGGGCGGGCCGCGAGGGTGAAGAAACGGTAGGCGTCGAAGTGGGTGCAGCGGAGACGGTGCTTCTCGACGACCGCGTCACTCCCCGCCGCCCCCAGCCGCAGGGGGAGGTCGTGGCGGGGTTCGCCCCGGTAGACCATCGCCCACTCGTGGAGGCCGAAGCAGTCGAAGTGCGCCGGGTTGAGGTTGGTGCGGTGCAGCAGGTCCCGGATGTAGAGGAGCGTCCCGCCGCGGCGTTCCCAGAAGGAGTCCACGTCCACGGTGGTGACGGAGCCGTCGAAGATGTAGTCGCGCCACTGTGCGTGGGGCGTGCGACCGGGCAGGGCGGTGCCGAGGCCCGGGTGCCAGCGCCGCATGTGGGAGGGGCGGACCGGGTAATACTCGAAGAGGAAGTCGAGGACCGGGTGCTTCTCGTGCCGCTGCCGGCGGGCCAGGTGGTCGCGGGTGAGGGCGTCGGCGCGTGCCTCATGGGCCGCCATGCGGGCGGCCCAGTGCTCAAGCCTCCTCATGGGTCCAGTCGTTGACCGTGCCGACGTACTCCTCGATGAGGTCCTCGAGGGTGAGCACGCCGATGAGCTCGCCGCGGTCGCGGACCTGCGCCATGTGGGCGGAACGGCGGTGCAGCTTGCGCAGCGCCTCGTCCATGGTGCCGGTGCCGTCGACGATGGTCAGCGGCCGCAGGTCGGTGCGCGGGATGAACTCGTCCGGTCCGGCGGTGGCCAGGCGGTCGAGCACGTCCTTGACGTGGATGTAGCCGAGGAAGGACCCGTCGGTGCCGGTCACCGGGAAACGGGAGAAACCGGTCTCCACGACCGCCTGCTCCAGCTCCCCCAGGGTCGGGCCCCGGCGGCCGAAGTCCAGTGTGCGGACCTTACCCAGCGGGATCATGACCTCCTTGAGGGAGCGCTTCTCGGAACGCAGGGCCTGGGAGAGGCGGAGGGTCTCCTCGGCGTCGAGAAGCCCCTCCTCACGGGACTCCTTGATCATGAAGGCGAGCTGGGTCTCGTCGACGGTGGAGTCGAGCTCGTCCTTCTGCTCGATGCCGAAGGCGCGCAGCGTCATGCGGGCGATCCAGTTCATGAACTCGATGAGTGGGCGGGTGATCCTCACCCACCAGATCATCGCCGGGGACAGCCACATGGCCAGGGTCTCCGGGCCGGCGATGGCGATGTTCTTGGGCACCATCTCGCCGAAGAGGATGTGCAGGAACGTGATCAACGCCAGCGCGATGACGAAGGACAGCGGATGCAGCAGGTTGTCCGGGATGCCCAGGGCGGTGAAGGGGCCCTCGATGAAGTGGGCGACCGCCGGCTCGGCGACCTTACCCAGGATGAGCGAGGCGATGGTGATGCCGAACTGGGCGCCGGCCAGCATGATCGACAGGTGCTCGGTGGCGTAGAGGACCTTGCGGGCGGCAGGCTTGCCCTGTGCGATGAGGGACTCGATGCGGTCCTTGCGCGAGGAGATGAGCGCGAACTCGGCGGCCACGAAGAAGGCGTTGGCGGCGAGCAGCGCGATGATCATGAGGGTGGTGGTGAAGATGTTCACTTCTGGTACCCCTGGGCTTCTTCGTCGGTGATCGGCGTGAGGATCACCTTGTCGACGCGCCGGTCCTCCATGACCGTCACGCGGGCGATCCAGCGGCCGCCGATGCCCGTCTCGAACTCGGACATGCCCGGGTTGTCGGACTCGGGCAGCAGGAGCACGTCCTGGACCGTGGGGATGCGCCCCAGCGTGGCCATGACGAGCCCGCCGAGGGTCTCATAGGGGCCGGCGGGGGCGGTGTAGCCGACGCGCTCGTGGAGCTCGTCCACGCGCACGAGGCCGGAGACCTCCCAGGAGGAGCCGAACTTCTGGAAGTCCTGCTCCGCGGCCGCGTCATCGTGCTCGTCGTAGACCTCGCCGAGGATCTCCTCGACGACGTCCTCGATGGTCACCAGACCGGCGGTGCCGCCGTACTCGTCGGCGACGAGCACCACCTGCGAACCGGCGGACCGGACGGTGCTGAGCACGGAGTCACCGTCGAGGGTGTCCGGCACGACCGGCACCTTCCGGGCCAGGGCACCGAGCAGCGTGGTCGACCGGGCCTCCCGGGGCACGGAGAACGCGTCCTTGACGTGGACCACGCCGACCGTCTCGTCGAGGTCACCGCGGACCACCGGGAAACGGGAGTGGCCCGTCTCCAGGGACTTCGCGATGAGCGCGTCGACCGTGTCGGCGGCGTTGAGGTAGGCGATGGTGGAGCGCGGTGTCATGAACTCGTTGGCGGTGGCCTCACCGAACTGCAGGGAGCGGTCGATGACCTTCGCCGTATTGATGTCCAGCCCGCCCTGCTCCGCGGAGCTGCGCACCAGGCTGCCGAGCTCCTGGTTGGAACGCGCCGTGGCCAGCTCGTCGGCCGGTTCGATGCCGAACTTGCGGACGATGAAGTTCGCCGAACGGTTCATCGCGTGGATGAAGCCCTTGAACACGACGTTGAAGGCGTGCACCGGGTGGACGACCACCCGGGCAGTCTCCAGCGGCATGGTGATGGCCATGTTCTTCGGCACCAGCTCACCGAACACCATCGACAGGAACGTCGCGGTGATGAGCGCCAGCACCAGGGCCACCGCCGTGGACGCGGACTCGCTCAGCCCCACCAGCTCGAGCAGGGGGGTGAAGTAGGTGGACAGCACCGGCTCCGCGAGGAAACCGGTGGCCAACGTCGTCACCGTGATGCCCAGCTGCGCACCCGAGAGGACGAAGGAGAGGTTCTGGTAGTCGCGCTGCACCGCGTGGGCGCTGCGGTCCCCCTTGTCGCGGACATGGTTGTCGACGGTCGAGCGTTCCATTCCGGTCAACGCGAACTCGATGGCCACGAACAGGCCCGTCGACGCCGTCAGGGCGATGAACCCGAGGAGGGAGAGGATGCTGATGAATATGTCCATGAGGAGCGCTGGGCAGGAACCTTAGGAGGAGCGACGCGAACGTCGGGGACGACGGGACTGCGACCTCCGTGCCTGGCCCTGGCCCTGACCCTGCGGGCGGTTACGCCGCGGGCGCTTCTGGGGCTGCTGCTGGCCGGGGGCCGCGAGCGGGGTGCCCGACGGCACCCGTGCACCTGTGATCTTAGTCAGCACATCGGAGTCGGCGGTCACCCGCGTCTCCGGTGCGTCCACCCCCGCCTTCCGCATGAGGCCCTCGACCTCCCGGCGCTGCTCGTCCATGACGAGGGTCACCACCGTGCCGGAGGTGCCGGCGCGGGCGGTACGGCCGGCGCGGTGCAGGTAGGCCTTGTGCTCGGCCGGCGGGTCGAGGTGCACGACGAGGGAGACGTCGTCGATGTCGATGCCGCGGGCGGCGATGTCGGTGGCCACCAGCACCGGGACGGAACCGTCGGCGAAACCGGCGAGCGCGTTGGTGCGGGTGGACTGGCCCTTGTCACCGTGCAGGCCGGCGGCGTTGATGCCGACGCGGCGCAGCTTCTTCACCTGACGGTCGACGCCGTGCCTGGTGCGCATGAACATGATCGTCTTGCCCTCGCGGGCGGCGATGCGCAGGGCGATCTCGTTGCGCTCGTCACGGCCGCCGACGAGCAGACGGTGGTGGTCCATCGTGTCGACGGACGCCTGCACCGGTGCCGTGGAGTGGGTGACCGGGTCGGTGAGGTAGCGGTCGATGAGCTTCTGCACGTCACCGTCGAGGGTGGCGGAGAAGAGCAGACGCTGGCCGTTGCGCGGGGTGCGGTCCATGAGGCGACGCACCTGCGGCAGGAAGCCCATGTCGGCCATCTGGTCGGCCTCGTCGAGGGCCACGACGGCCACCTCGTCGAAGTGGAGCTTGCCCTGGTCGAGGAGGTCCTGGGCGCGGCCCGGGGTGGCGACCAGCAGGTCGACCGGGGCGGCCAGGGAACGGATGTGGCGGTTGATGTTGACACCACCGACGACGTCGAGCAGGCGCAGGCCCAGGGCGTTGGCGGGGGCGTCGAGACGCTCCTTCACCTGGGCGGCGAGCTCACGGGTCGGGGTGAGCACCAGCGCCCGCGGGTGCCCCGGGCGGGTGACGCCGGACTCGGCCAGGCGGGTGAGCATGGGCAGACCGAAGGTGAAGGTCTTGCCGGAGCCGGTCGGACCGCGGCCGAGGACGTCACGGCCGGCGAGCGCGTCCGGGATCGCCGCCGCCTGGATGGGGAAGGGCTCGGTGATCCCCTGCCGCTGCAGTTCACGGACGATGGGGAGGGGAAGGCCGAGATCCTTGAAAGTGGTCATTGCTGGAAGTCTACGCTCCTAGCTTGTCTGCACCTCAGTGCGGTCACCGGACCACAGGGTGTGGAAGACACCCGGCTTGTCGACGCGCCCGTACGTGTGCGCACCGAAGTAGTCGCGCTGGCCCTGGATCACGGCGGCCGGGAGACGCTCGGCACGCAGCGAGTCGTAGTAGGACAGGGAGGACGCGAACACCGGCACCGGCAGGCCCAGCTGCGTGGCGGCGACGATGACGCGACGCCAGGAGTCGATGAGGTCGCGCAGCTCGCCGAGGAAGTAGGCGTCGAGAAGCAGGGAGGGCAGCTCCGGGTCCGAGTCGTAGGCCTCGACGATGCGGTTGAGGAACTTGGCGCGGATGATGCAGCCGCCCCGCCAGATGGTGGCCAGGTCGCGGGGGTCGATGTTCCAGTCGTGCTCGGCGGAGCCGGCCTTGATCTCGTCGAAGCCCTGCGCGTAGGCGACGAGCTTGGAGGCGTAGAGGGCGCGTCGGACGTCCTCGATGAAGGCTTCGCGGTCCCCGTCGAAGGTGGCCAGCTCACCGGAGGGCAGGACCCCCTGTGCAGCGTCGCGCTGTGCCCGCGAGGAGGACAGTGCACGGGCGAAGACGGCCTCGCCGATGGCGGTGACCGGGATGCCCAGGTCGAGGGCGGCCTTGACGGTCCAGCGGCCGGTGCCCTTCTGGCCGGCGGCGTCGACGATGACGTCGATGAGCGGCTTCCCCGTCTCCGCGTCGACCTGCGCGAGGACCTCGGCGGTGATCTCGATGAGGTAGGAGTCGAGGTCGCCGGAGTTCCACTCGCGGAAGACCTCGGAGATCTCGGCCGGGGTCATGCCCGCGGCGTAACGCAGCAGCTGGTATGCCTCGCCGATGACCTGCATGTCGGCGTACTCGATGCCGTTGTGGACCATCTTGACGAAGTGGCCGGCCCCGTCCGGGCCGATGTGCGTGACGCACGGGGTGCCGTCGACGACCGCCGCGACGGACTCGAGCAGCGGGCCGAGGGTCTCCCAGGACTCCGCCGGGCCGCCCGGCATGATCGACGGGCCGTTGAGCGCGCCCTCCTCGCCGCCGGAGATGCCGGCGCCGACGAAGTGGCGGTTGCGCTCGGCCATCTCCTTCTCCCGACGGATGGTGTCGGTGTAGAGGGCGTTGCCGCCGTCGATGATGATGTCGCCGTCCTCCATGGCGTCGGCCAGCTGGTTGATCACCGCGTCGGTGGCTGCACCGGCCTGGACCATGATGATCGCCTTGCGGGGACGCTCCAGGGAGGCGACGAAGTCCTCGATGGTCTCGGAGGCGAGGAAGGTGCCCTCGTCGCCGTGCTCGGCGATGAGGGTGCGTGTCTTCTCGGGGGAACGGTTGTACACGGCGACGGTGTGGCCGTTACGGGCGAAGTTGCGGGCCAGGTTGGAACCCATGACGGCGAGTCCGACGACGCCGATCTGGGCGAGATTCTCAGGGGAGGTCATGGGCACTGAGTTTAGACGGACCTTTTCCGGACCGTCACATGGACCGCCAGCCAGGTCGTATCTTTGTGGGAGAGGTGACGGGACGTACCCCGGCACCGAAGAAGTAGATACACGTACAGCCAGGAGAAACATCGTGACCGAGTCCTACAGCTTCGCCGACCTCTTCCGCCTCGCGGGGACCGGGAAGGCCCTCGACGCCGCGCAGCTCGAGCTGCTCAACGACCGCAACGGCGGCCTCGACGCCCACCTCGGCATCGTCTACACGCAGATCGCCGACGGGCGGGTCCGTGCCCGCCTCGAGGTGGGGGACCAGCACCGGCAGCCCGTCGGCCTGGTCAACGGCGGCGTGTTCTGCGCCCTGGCCGAATCCGTGGGCAGCCTCGCCGGTCTCGTGTCCGCGGGCGGCCCGGTGGTCGGCGTCAACAACGACACCGACTTCATCGACTCCGTCCGCGAGGGCGTCATCGAGGCC
This sequence comes from Corynebacterium sp., assembly GCF_012838985.1. Taxonomy (GTDB): domain Bacteria; phylum Actinomycetota; class Actinomycetes; order Mycobacteriales; family Mycobacteriaceae; genus Corynebacterium. Next base: position 13,494 of record NZ_DUOE01000163.1, read on the forward strand.
AAGGCCACGCCCATCCAGCTGGGCAGGCGCACGCAGCTGTGGGAGATCCTCATGACCAACGGGGGACGCCTCGTGGCCCGCTCCACGCTGCGGACCATGGTTCTTCGCCCGGCGGAACGGGCAGGCTAGCGGCAGGTGAAGCTCATCCCACCGGCGCGCAGACGCTCCAGGTAGGGGGCGCCGAGGGCGGTCGACGGGGTGAGCACACCGCCGTCGCCGGGGTGCTCCAGGAGGGTCAGTGCCGCCTCCGCGAGCATCATGGCGGTGACCTCGTAGCCGGGGTCGCCCTCGGCGGCCACGGTGCACGTGTAACGCCTGCCTGACGCCCCGACGCCGTGGTGGGTGAAACGGAAACCACCACCGCGTCCCGGCTGCGGGACGAGACGCCGCAACAGCGGCTGCTTCGCGGCGGCGAACAGGGCGGCGGTGATGCCGGCCAGGCCCCAGGCGCTCAGCCGCCCGCGGGTGGCCCAGCGCTCGTGGTAGACGAAGCGCCGCCCGCGCAACGAGTTGGAACGGCGCACGATGCGCGTGTTGAACATGGACATGAAGAAGGGGCCGGCCCAGCGGTCGTCGTCAAGCTGTGTGACCTGGAAGTCGCGGGCGTCGTCCAGCCGCGGCTCCTCAGCGGGGACGGGGGAGAGGGAGTAGGGGTTGTGCAGGTTGCGGGCGACGCTGCGGTCCGCGCGGGCCTGCGCGGAGACCTCCAGCATGGAGTCGAGCGTGCCGGCCGACAGTCCACCGCGCAGCTTCTCGACGACCATCGTCACCTTCTCCATCTCCTCCCCGGCATGCTCCAGCAGCGCGAAGACCCCCATGTCGGAGGGCACCGAGTCGAAACCGCAGGAGTGCACGATGCGGGCGGTGGTGGCACCCTGGTGCGTGTCGATCACCCGGCGGATGAAGGGCACCTCACCGCACAGGTCGACGTAGTCGGTGCCGGCCTCCGCGCACGCGTCGACCATCTCCCACCCCAGCCGCGAGTACGGGCCGACGCAGCTGATGACCACCCGCGCCCGGCGCGCCAGCGCGGCCATGTCCTCCGCCGAGTGGGCGTCGGCCTGCATGACCTCCCACGTGGGGTGGACCTCCCGCAGCTTGTCGACGTCGCGCCCCGCCAGCACCACCTCCAGGTCACCGTGGTGGGCCGCCAGGTAGGCGGCGGTGAGGCGACCGACGACACCGGTCGCACCGAAAAGCAGGATGTCAGCCATGGGGCCCCAGGCTACAGCCAGTTGTTGCGGCGGAACCACCAGAACATGAGCGCCACGACGAAGGCGATGAACCCCAGCACCACGTAGTAGCTGTACTCCCAGTTCAGTTCCGGCATGTTGGTGAAGTTCATGCCGTAGATGCCGGCGATGAGCGTCGGGGCTGCCGCCATGCCGACGACCGCGGAGATGGTGCGCATGTCGGTGTTCTGCTGCATGGTGATCTTCGCGACGGAGGCGTCGATGAGCGCGCTGAGCCTTTCGTCGTACCCGGCGATCTGGTCCTTGACGGTCATCTCGTGGTCGAGGACGTCACGGAAATAGCTGCGCAGCTGCTTGCCCAGGATGTCGCGGTGGTCGGTGATGAGCGCCCGCAGGGCGGGGGCCAGCGGGTCCGTGGAGTGACGCATCTCGAGGATCTCGCGCTTGTACATGTAGATCTGCTCGATGTTGAAACGCGAACCCGGCGTGAACACCTCCTCCTCGAGGTCGTCGACCTCCTGCTCGAGCAGCGCGGCGATGCGGCCGTACTCGTCGACGAGGTGGTCGGCCACCCGCCACGCCAGCGCCCCCGGGCCCAGGGCCACGAGCTCCGGGTTCTCATCGAAGGCCTCGGACAGCTCCGGCAGCTCCGCGCCGTGGCGGACGGTGATGATGAACTGCGGACCGATGAGCACCTGCACCTCACCGGTGGAGATGATCTCGCGGGAATCCTTCTCCGAGGCCTCCGCCCGGAACCGGACGGAGCGGACGACCATGAACAGCTGGTCGTCGTAACGCTCCACCTTGGGTCGCTGATGGGCGGTGACGGCGTCCTCGACGATGAGGGGGTGGATGCCGAACTGCTCCGCGACCTGCTCCATCTGGTGGGCGTCCGGCTCCCGCAGTCCCAGCCAGACGAAGCCCCGGCCCTGCTCCGTGACCTCGTTGAGCGCCGAGGAGGGGATGTATTCACCGGGCAGGCGCACGCCGTCCATGAACACGCGGCAGTGGTCGATCGCGCGTTCCACCGGGACCTTCAGGCGGCGAGGCGGCTCCGGGGGCGCCACGGGGCGGCGGGAGCGTTCGAATGGGCTGAGCACGCCGCCGAGTCTAGTCGCTGCGCGTTCCTATACTGGGCCGCATGTCCACCTGGAGAAAGAGCACAGCCCACTCCCACGACTACGCGCGGCGGTGGCAGACGATGATCGACCGGGGCCACGACATCGACGGGGAGGCCCGGCTCATCGACGCCCTCGTCCCCCGCCGGTCCCGCATCCTCGACGCCGGCTGCGGCCAGGGCCGCGTGGGCGGCTACCTGGCGCAACGCGGGCACGACGTGGTGGGCGTGGACATCGACCCAGTGCTCATCGACCACGCCGCCGCCGGCTACCCGGAGGCGAACTTCCACGTGGGCGACCTGTGCACCGACCCGCTGCCACAGGATTTCGACGTCGTCGTGTCCGCCGGCAACGTCATGTGCTTCCTCGACCCCCACGGCCGGCAGGACGCACTGCGCAACATCGCGCAGGCGCTGGCCACGGAGGGACGCTTCGTCGCCGGTTTCGGGGCCGGCCGCGGCTGGGCCTTCGATGACTTCCTGGCGGATGCCTCCGAGGCCGGACTGGAGCCGCAGAGCCTGTTCGAGTCCTGGGACCTGCAGCCCCTCACCCCGGAGTCGGGGTTCCTCGTGGCGATCCTCACCAGGCGCGGTCAGCCTGGGCGAAGAACTCCCGCTCGTACACGCACGCCCTGAGGTAGGCGGTCAGCGCCTGCTCCCGCTCCTCTTCCGACGCCGCTGCCAGGGCCGCCTCGGTGCGCTCGATCGCGGCGCGGGCCCCGGCGTTGAACTCCTCGCTGCCGTAGGTCGACAGCCAGGCGTGGTACGGGTGCCCCGGGGTGTTCGCCCGGGCCAGCTCCATGCCGATCTCCGCGTAGAGCCAGAAGCACGGCAGCACCGCCGCGGCACCGACGACGTAGGGCTCGACGACGACGGAGGCGACGAGGAAGTTGGTGTAGGCGAGGGTGACGGGGGAGGGGCTGGTCACCTCGAGGTCGTGGCCGCCCAGCCAGTCGCGGTGCAGCTGGGCCTCCCCCTCGAGGACCTCACGCGCGGACTCGGCCCAGAAGATCTGGTCGGCCTGGCCCGGCGCGCGGGAGGACAGCAGCGCCAGGGCGCGGGAGTAGCGGTTGAGGTACTGGGCGTCCTGGTCGAGGTAGAAGGCGAAGTCCGTCTGGCGCAGGGAACCGGCTGCCAGCTCGCGGAGGAAAGCCAGGTCCATGATCTCGTCCCAGACCTGACCGGTGGCGTCCCACAGGGCCTGCGTGTGCGGGCCGGCGGGCGCCAGGTGCGGGGTGGGGGCGGGCACGTCGGTGCGCGGGGCCCACGGGCGGGTGGAGGCGGCGGCCTCGAGGCGGCGCATGCGGTGGAAGTGGTCGACGGGGCCGTGGCCGGTGCCCACGTCGAGGGCGTCGGAGTGGGTGATGGCCTCATGCAGCCAGCGGGTCGACCACTCCAGCGCCGCGGCGACGCTGTCACCGCCGGCGATGCGGGTGGCCAGGGCCGCGGACAGGGAGCAGCCGGTGCCGTGGGTGTTCTGCGTGTCGACACGCGGCGTCGGCACGTGGTGCACTGACCCGTCGGGGGAGACGACCGCATTGTCGGCCTCCGGGCCGGTCAGGTGACCACCCTTGACGATCACCGTCGTGCCCGTCTCCGCCGCCAGCCCCCGGGCCTGCGCGATGCCCTCGTCGAGGGTGGTGGCCATCTCCGCGTCGCAGAGCACCGCCAGCTCCCGCAGATTCGGGGTGATGACGTCGACGCGACGGACCAGGTCACGCACGGCGGCCTCGGCGTCCTCGTTGAGCAGGCGGTCCCCGGAGCTGGCGACCATCACCGGGTCGAGGATGACGTGGGGCACCGGGTGCGCCTCCAGAGCCTCGGACACGACGGCGACGGTCTCCGCGTCACCGAGCATGCCGATCTTCACGGCGTCGACGGTGACGTCGTCGAAGACGGCGGCCAGCTGCTCCCGCAGGAAGTCATGCGGCGGGGTGTGCACGGAACGGACGCCGTGGGTGTTCTGGGCGACGAGGGCCGTGACCGCGGCCATGCCGAAGCCCCCGGCCGCGGCGATGGACTTCAGGTCGGCCTGGACGCCGGCGCCGCCGGTCGGGTCGGTGCCGGCGATGGAGAGAATACGGGGGGTCATGAATGGTCCTTCCAGGAGACGAGGTCCGCGATCTCCGCGGAGGTGAGGTGGTGGACGGCGTCGAGCCAGGCGGCCGCGAAGCTGCCCGGCCCGGTGGCGGAACGTGCCGCGATCTGCGCGGCGGCGCCCAGGTGCGCGTGTGCGGCGAGCACCGCGTCATGCGGGTCACCGCCCAGGCCCAGGTACGCGGCACACACCGCCCCGAGGGCGCAGCCGGTGCCGCTGACGCGCGTGAGCAGGGGATCGCCGGAGGTCAGCCGGGTCTCCCGTCCGGGGGAGACGATGAGGTCGACCGGCCCGGACACCGCGACGACCGCTCCGGTGTCCGCCGCCAGAGCCCGGGCTCCCCCGAGGGCGGCGATCTCCGCGGTGTTGCCGCGGATGGCGGTGGGGGCGGCGAGGGTGGCGTCGGCAAGCAGGGACCGCAGGAACCTCGTGCGGTGACCGAGCACACCGGCGCCGACGGGGTCGAGGACCCAGGGGGTGTTCGTGTCGGTGGCGCCGCGGACGGCGGCGCGCATCGCGTCGTAGCGGGCGGCGGTCGGGGTGCCCATGTTGACCAGCACACCGGCGGCCCGACGGGCGAAGTCGCCGGCTTCCTCGGGGGTCGCCCCGGCGGCGAGGAGGACGTTGGCGCTCAGGGCGGCGGCGACCGTGTTGGTCAGGCACTGGACCAGGGGAGATTCCCCGCGCAAGATGTCGCGGGCGTGCAGGACAGTGATGACAATCCCTTCGCTAGTCCGAACTAGAGCAGGTTCCGTGGGTGTGATCTCAGCGCGGCGTCCGCGCACCCCATGTCGATGTGACAAAGATTACCATAGGGCGCATGAGCAGAGTCAGAGAAACCATCGTGATCGGAGCCGGGATGGTCGGCCTCGCCACCGCCTGGCACCTGCAGGAACGCGGCCACGAGGTCACCGTCCTCGACAGGGAGGGCGTCGCCGCAGGCGCCTCGTGGGGCAACGCCGGCTGGCTCGCCCCCGCGAAGACCATCCCATTGTCGGACCCCAGCCTGTGGCGCTATGGCCCCACAGCGCTTCTCGACGCCGACGCCGCCCTCTCCATGCCCCTCCGCTTCGACCCACGCCTGTGGGCCTTCCTCGCCCGCTTCATGGCGCAGGCCACCGCCCGGGCCTGGGACACGACGATGGCCGCCCTGACCCCCATCGACCTGGAGGCCCTCGCCGCCTTCGACGAACTGGAGCTCGGCGGCGTCGACGCGTGGACCCGCAAGGGCCCCTTCGTCATCGGCTTCGAGGAGGAGTCGCAGGCCGCCGGCTTCCTCCGGGAACTGGAGGGCGCGGTGCGGCACGGCCAGGTGGCCCCGCTCACCCCGCTCGACGACGTCTGGTCACTGGCCCCCATGCTCTCCGATGCCGTCACCTGCGCCTACCGGCTGGAGGGCCAGCGTTTCATCGAACCCGGCCCCTACGTCGAGGCGCTCGGGCGGGCCGTCGAGGAACGGGGCGGCCGCATCCGCACCGACGCGGAGGCGGTCAGCGTCGTGGGTGGAAAGGATCCGGCGGTCATCCTCGACACCGGCGAGCGCCTGCCCACGGAGACCGTCGTCATCGCCACCGGCGCCTGGCTGCCCCGGCTGGCGAAGACCCACGGTGTGCGGACCCTCGTGCAGGCGGGCCGCGGCTACTCCTTCACCGTCGAGACCGATGAGCCCGCCGAGCACCCCGTCTATCTCCCGCACCACCGCATGGCGTGCACCCCCTACCAGGGCCGATTCCGCATCGCCGGCACCATGGAGTTCCGCCGCCCCGACGAGCCCCTGTACCCGCGGCGTATCGAGGCCATCGTCAACCAGGCCCGCCGCGTCATGACAGGCGTCGACCTGGACAACCGGCAGGACGAGTGGGTGGGTTCCCGCCCCGTCACCCCGGACGGCAAGCCGCTGGTCGGGCGCACGGCCTCGGAGAACGTCTACGTCGCCGGCGGGCACGGCATGTGGGGCGTCGTGCTCGGCCCGGCGACGGGGAAGTTCCTGGCTCAGCTGATCGACACGGGGGAGACCCACCCGGCGATCCGCCCCTTCGACCCGCTGCGTTAGGGATTGTCAACTGGTCGAACGACCGGAACGCCGGTTTCTGTGGATGACTCCCTGTTGTCCACAGGCCCACGACCTGCTTGTCGACGGAAGGTCGACGGGGGTTTATCGTCCGGGGCATGCAGATCATCGAGATGTTCCGCGCGCTGCGTGGCATGCCGGTCCTGGAGGCCCTGACCTCCGGTGAGGTGACCGAAGCCGGCCTCGCTGATCTCGGCTTCCGGGACGCCGGAGCATGGGAGAAACTCGCCGGCGTCTACTTCGGCCCGACCCGGCACCGGAAGCTGCAGACCGCCGCGCGGGCGGCGGCCGGGGATCTCTCCCTGGATGCGCTGCGCGTCATCGAGAAGCACACCCGCAAGTTGTTGAAGGGTGCGTCGGTGTCGCAGTGGGAGCTCCGTGTTGAGTTGTGTGGGTTGCGGGGCACGGTCGCTGAGATCGACCGGGCAGCCGCCACTAAGGTGCGGGACTACAACCGGCAGGTCAAGGATGCGGCGAAGAAGTCCTACGGTCGGCGTGCCCTGCGTGGTGGCAAGAACACCGATGCCCAGGGGTTGCGGACCTTCACCGTCACCGGTCCGGAACGGGTCATTGAGGGGGTGCTCAGTGGGATACGGGCGGAGGCGAAGCTCCTGCGCGGGGCGGATCCTCAGCTGACCTATGAGCAGGCGATGTTTGATGCGTTCATGGCTGGCCGGGGTGGGGGTGGGGCGGCCCGGGAGGTGGTGGTCACGGTGCTGCCTTTGTCTGAGTCGATGAAGGTGCTGCGTCAGGAAGGTGATGAGACGATCTTCGCCCGGACTGACGGCACCACCATCACCGGGGCTGAGCTGGTGGCTGAGGCGATGGTGGCGGAAGGTTATGTGGGTGTCTTCGATCCTGTTGACGGTGGGGTGAACATGTACCGGGATGAGCGTTTCGCGAACTTCAAGCAGCGGGTCCTGCTGTCGGCGGAGACGATTGTGTGCCCGTATCCGGGGTGTACGACCCCGGCGTCGGAGTGTCAGGTTCATCACCTCACGGCCTGGGCTCAGGGCGGGGAGACGAACATCAGCAATCTGACGATGTTGTGTGGTGTGCACAATGCCCGCAACGACGATGACCCGGATAAACCGCCGAGGCACGGTCGGATGGAACGGGTACCGGGTGGGGTGGTGCATCACCCGCCGGGTGGTGGTCCG
>NZ_DUOE01000164.1 GCF_012838985.1 Corynebacterium sp.
ACGAGCCCACCAACCACCTGGACGCCGAGTCCGTCCTGTGGCTGGAGAAGCACCTGGCCGACTACAAGGGTGCCGTCCTCGCCGTCACCCACGACCGTTACTTCCTCGACCACGTCGCGGAGTGGATCTGTGAGGTCGACCGCGGCAAGCTGCACCCGTACGAGGGCAACTACTCCACCTACCTGGAGAAGAAGGCCGAGCGCCTCGAGGTCGCCGGCAAGAAGGACCAGAAGCTGCAGAAGCGCCTGAAGGATGAGCTGGCGTGGGTCCGCTCCTCCCCGAAGGCACGTCAGGCCAAGAACAAGGCCCGTCTGGAGCGCTACGAGGAGATGGCCGCCGAGGCCGAGAAGTACAAGAAGCTGGACTTCGAGGAGATCCAGATCCCGACCCCGCCGCGCCTGGGCAACAAGGTCGTCGAGGTCAAGGACCTGGAGAAGGGCTTCGACGGCCGCGTCCTCATCAAGGACCTGTCGTTCACCCTGCCGCGTAACGGCATCGTCGGCGTCATCGGCCCGAACGGTGTGGGTAAGACCACCCTGTTCAAGACCATCGTCGGTCTGGAGCAGCCGGACTCCGGCACCGTCGAGGTCGGCGAGACCGTCAAGCTGTCCTACGTCGACCAGGGCCGTGAGAACATCGACCCGGAGGAGACCGTGTGGCAGGTCGTCTCGGGCGGCCTGGACTACATCAAGGTCGGCCAGAACGAGATGCCGTCCCGCGCCTACCTGTCCGCCTTCGGGTTCAAGGGCCCGGACCAGCAGAAGCCGTCCAAGGTCCTGTCCGGTGGTGAGCGCAACCGCCTCAACCTGGCGCTGACCCTCAAGCAGGGCGGCAACCTGCTGCTCCTCGATGAGCCGACGAACGACCTGGACGTCGAGACCCTGGGTTCCCTCGAGAACGCGCTGCAGCAGTTCCCGGGCTGCGCCGTGGTCATCTCGCACGACCGTTGGTTCCTGGACCGCACCTGTACCCACATCCTCGCCTGGGAAGGCAACATCGAGGAGGGCAAGTGGTTCTGGTTCGAGGGCAACTTCGGTGACTACGAGAAGAACAAGGTCGAGCGCCTCGGCGCGGAGGCCGCACGCCCGTCGCGTGTCACCCACCGTCGTCTGACCCGTTAAGGTCGCTTGTCGACGTCCGCAGGGCCCCTCCCACCGTCACGGTGGGAGGGGCCCTGCGGTGTTTCTAGGGGGCGAGGATGAGGAACATCATCGCGGCGGTGAGGGTGAGGACGCTGCCGATGCTCACGGGGGAGGAGTCCGCCAGCAGTCCCGCCACCTCCTCGAGGTAGCGGCGCTGCTGGGAGAGGTGGATGCCCAGCGCCATCGCGGCGAGGACGACGATGAGGGCCAGCACCCAGGGGCCGTAGACCCACGCCCACCGGACGAGGATCATGGAGCAGAGGGACATGGCCAGGGCGGTGCGGGTCCAGGCGAGGGAGGTGCGCTCGGGCTGGAGTCCGGGGTCGGTGTGGTGCGGGCTCATGGGGTCTCAGGGGGTGAGGAACAGCCACATGGCCACGCAGGAGGCCGCCAGGGCGGCGAAGGACAGCAGCGGCACGATCCCCGGGACGGGCAGCGGGGCTCCGCGGCGCATGGCCCGCTCGACCCGCACCCAGCGGCCGGCGGCCCCGGCGGAGATGAGCATGCCCACGGCGATGATGAACACCGCCAGCCCGGTCTTCAGTTCCGGGGACAGGTCGAGGGGGAAGGCCTCGAGGGCGATGCCGCCGGCGAGGAAGGCCAGGGAGGTGCGGGTCCAGGCGAGGAAGGTGCGTTCGTTGGCGAGGGTGAAGCGCGGGTCCGGCTCCTCCCCGTCGGGGAAGAAGAGCCGGGCCAGGCGGGAGCGTTCGTCGGTGGTCACGGTCATCAGACGTAGATCGTGCGGTCGGGGTCGTTGGCCAGTTCCCGCAGTCGCTTCTGACGCTTACGGAGGCGGTCGACCAGCGAGGCGGCGGTGACGGCCAGGATGACCATCATGATGGCGATGACCAGCGGGCGCTCCAGGAAGACGCTGAAGCTGCCGTCGGAGACGAGCATGGTGCGACGGAACTGCAGCTCGAGGATGGGGCCCAGGATGAAACCGAGGATGAAGGGGCCCATCTCGAAGTTGGCCTTGCGCAGGATGTAGCCGACGATGCCGAAGACGATGGCCGTCGCGACGTCGAAAAGGCTGTTGCGGACGCTGAAGACACCGCAGATGGCGACGAGCAGGATGATCGGGGCCATGATGTTGCCGCGCACGCGCAGCATCTGGACGAATACACCGACCAGCGGCAGGTTGAGTGCCAGGAGCAGCACGTTGCCGATGTACATCGAGGCGATGACTCCCCAGAAGACCTCGGGATGGTCGTTGACCAACGCGGGACCGGGGGTGATGTTCTGCAGCAGGAGCGCACCGAAGATCAGCGCCAGGACGGGGTTCGGCGGGACGCCGAGGGTGAGCAGCGGGATGAACGAGGAATTCGAGGACGCGTTGTCGGCGGTCTCGGTGGCGGCCAGCCCCTCGACGGCACCCTTGCCGAACATGTGGGGCCGCTTGGACACCTTCTTCTCGACGCCGTACGCCACCACCGCGGACACCGGGCCACCGCCACCGGGGATGATGCCGATGAAGAAGCCGATGACGGAGGCACGGAGGATGGCGAAACGGGAGAGGAGCCAGTCAGCGCGGCTGGGCAGGGTGGGCTTCAGGTTGGAGCCCCTGGTCCCCTGGTAGAAACCCTGCTCGGCGTTGTAGATGAGCTCGCCGATGCCGAAGAGTCCGACGGCGACGGCGACGATGTCGATACCCGGGAGCAGCTGCAGGACACCGAAGGTGAGACGGTCGTTGCCGGAGATCGGGTCGATGCCGATGGTGGCGACGATGATGCCCAGGCAGCCGATGATGAGGGCCTTCCACTTCGAGCCGGACCCCAGGAGGATGATCATGAGCAGGCCGATGAGGGCGAGGGCGAACATGTCGGCGGAGTTGATGTTGCCGGCGAGCTGGGCCAGGACCGGCGCCAGGAAGGTGAGGCCGATGATGGCGACGGTGCCGCCGATGAAGGAGCCGATCGCGGTGAGGCTGAGCGCCTCACTGGCCTTGCCCTGTTTCGCCAGCGGGTAGCCGTCGAAGGTCGTGACCACGGCGGAGGCGTCACCGGGCAGGCGGAGCAGGATGGCGGGGATGCGGCCGCCGTACATCGAGCCGTAGTAGATGCCGGCCAGCATCATGATGGAGGTGGCCGCGTCGAGCTCGTAGGTGATGGGCAGCAGGAGGGCGATGGCGGTGACCGGGCCCAGCCCGGGGATGAGGCCGATGATGGTGCCGATGACCACGCCGAGGGTGACGAACAGCAGGTTGTACGGGCTGAACGCCACCTCGAAGCCTGACATCAGACCGCTGAGAGTATCCATGGGATGCTCACTTTCTGGATGACGGGTCCGGCTACAGCCAGCCGGGCAGGAGGGCGAGGGAGACGTGGAAGAGCACGCCGAACAGCAGGTAGAGCACCGTCGGGGTGAGGACCGCGATGATCAGTGAGTTACGGACGGACTCCTCGGCGCTCCACCGGGAGATGATGAAGAGGCTGACGGCGCCCGCCAGGACGAACCCGAGCAGGGGGTAGAGGGCGACGAAGAGGAACAGTCCACCGGCCATGAGCACCGCGCGGATCACGCGTTCCCGGTTGAAGACCTCGAACTGCTCCTTGACCAGGAACGCCCCGGGGACGGCGATGATGATGCCGAGCGCCACGATGAACACCCACAGCCCGGAGGCGGGCCGCTGCAGGGACCCGATCCCCAGGTTCCAGGCGTAGGTCGCCAGGAAGACGCCCAGGGCGAGGAGGGCGCCGAGGATGATGCGGTAGAGCAGCGGGTTGCCCGACTCCAGCTGGGCGGGAGGGAAGGGGGACTCGTCCGCGACGGGTACGGCGTTGCCGCTCACGTCGTCAGTCACAGGATGGCTCATTTCAGGATCCCCAGTTCTTCGTAGGCGGTGGCGAGACGGTTCATCTCGTCGGGTGCGTAGTCACGCATCCACTCGGGTCCGGACAT
>NZ_DUOE01000002.1 GCF_012838985.1 Corynebacterium sp.
ACCCAGCGGGTCTCGTTGTCCACTCCTTGGAGCTGATGACGCTCAGGTGAATCTCCCCAGTTCTGCTCACTGAAATTCCCCACCCTGTGGCCCCATCCGGGGACGGGCGGGGCTCCTTCGATGATGGCGGTCTCTGACCACACGCCTACTCGAAGGAGCCCCTCGTCCCATGCTGTCACGGGAGGAAGACATCGACGCGCACGCGTTGGCCCGCCAGGGCTGGACGATCTCAGCGATCGCCCGGCACCTGGGTCGGGACCGCAAGACCATCCGCGCCTACCTGCGCGGGGACCGGGTTGCCGGCGTCCGCAAGCCCTCGGGCGAGGACCCGTTCGAGCCGTTCGTGGACTACGTCCGCGCCCGCCTGGCCGAGGACCCGCACCTGTGGGCGGTGACCCTCTACGACGAGGTCGTGGAGCTCGGGTACGACAAGGCGTACAGCACCTTCACCCGGCAGGTCCGCACCCGCGGGCTGCGGCCGCACTGCGAGCCGTGCGCCGGCACGAAGGGCCGCCCAGCGGCGGTGATCGAGCACCCGCCCGGTGAGGAGACCCAGTGGGACTGGGTCGAGCTGCCCGACCCACCCGAGCACTGGGGCTGGGGCGCCACCGCCCACCTGCTCGTCGGTGCCCTGGCCCACTCCGGGCGGTGGCGCGGCGTGCTGTGCCCCGCGATGGACCAGCCTCACCTCATCGATGCTCTCGACCGCGTGACGAGAACGCTCGGCGGGGTGACGCGCTCGTGGCGGTTCGACCGGATGGCCACCGTGTGCCACCCGGCCACCGGGCGTGTGTCCTCCTCCTTCGCCACCGTGGCCAAGCACTACGGGGTCCACGTCGACATCTGCCCGCCGCGACGGGGCAACCGCAAGGGCGTCGTGGAGAAGGCCAACCACACCGCCGCCCAACGCTGGTGGCGCACGCTTGGGGACGACCTCACTGTCGAGCAGGCTCAGGCCTCCCTCGAGAAGTTCTGCTCGACTCGCGGTGATGCCCGCTTGCGGCCTGCCGGGGCGGGCGGCAAAGCGTCCGTGCTCACCCTCGCCGCCAAGGAACCGCTGGCGCCGGTCCCGACCGCTCCGTTCCCGGCCACGATCAGCGAGGAACGCGTGGTCTCGGCGCAGGCGCTGGTGTCCTGGCGCGGCAACTTCTACTCCGTGGCCCCCGAGCTGGCCCGCGCGCAGGTGACCGTCGCCTGGCGCCTGGGCACGAGCCGCATCGACATCGCCACCGCGGCCGGGACAGTGATCGCCCGCCACGAGCTCGCCCCCGACGGCGCCGGCGTCATGGTCCGCGAGCACGCCCACGTCACCGCCCTCGAAACTCGCGTCCTGGCCGGGCACGACACCTCCGCCCCGCACCGGCCTAAGGAACGCATCCCACCCGGCCCCGCGGCCCGCGCCGCGGCGCAGGCCCTGCGTGACCGCCACCACCCCCACGACCCCGCGACCACCGCTGACGTGGTGATCGACCTGTCCACCTACGACCGAGCCGCTCACGGAAGGAACACCCTGACCCGATGAACACCACCATCGCCACCGAGGACCTGACAGCACCGACGACGCCCTCGCTGGCATCCACCTACCAGCAGCTGCGCTCCCACCTGGCCGTGCTGAAGCTGCACGCCGCCGCCGAGCACCTGCCCACCGTCCTGGCCACCGCCCAAGCCGAGGGCTGGTCGATGACAGCCACGCTGGAGCACCTTCTCGGCCACGAGGTCGAGGCGACCGAGGCCCGCAAGCTCGCCGGCCGGCTGCGCTTCGCCTCCCTGCCCACCCCGGCAACACTGGCCGAGTTCGACTACGCCGCCGCCCCGAACGTGGACCGCAAGCTGATCGAGGAGCTCGCGACCTGCCGGTACCTGGAGTCGGCGACCAACGTGCTCCTCATCGGACCACCCGGCGTCGGCAAGACCCACCTGGCCGTGGGCCTGGGACGAGCAGCCGCCGAGGCCGGCTACCGCACCTACTTCACCACCGCCGCCGACCTCGCCGCCCGATGCCACCGCGCCGCGATCGAGGGCCGCTGGGCCACCACCATGCGCTTCTTCGCCGGCCCCACTTTGCTCG
>NZ_DUOE01000165.1 GCF_012838985.1 Corynebacterium sp.
CCGCCGGTCGATCAACTCCGCCTTGAACACCGAATTCAACGCCTCGGCCATCGCGTTATCGTAGGAGTCGCCGCGGGATCCGACCGAAGCCACCACCTTCGACTCGGCCAGGGACTCACCGTAGACCACGGATCTGTACTGCACGCCCCTATCCGAGTGGTGGATCAGCCCCGTGACGTCCTCACCAGCGCGAAGCCTGGCCGACAGGGCCATGTCCAACGCGTCGCGGGCCAGCGAGGCACGCATGTGGTTGGTGACCTGCCAGCCGACGATCTCGCGGGAATAGGCGTCCAGGACGAACGCCGCATACACCCAGCCGTGGGCGGTGGGAATGTAGGTGATGTCGGCGACCCACAGCATATTCGGGGCAGTCACGGCGAAGTCCCGTTCCACCAGGTCGACGGGGCACTCGCCGGCGTCGGCGCTGCGGGTTGACGGTCTTTTCTTCCGTCGCCGGATACCGCGCAGCCCTTCGGCGGCCATGAGGCGCTCGACGGTGCACCGGGCGACATGGCCGAAGCTGCCTTCCCGGTTGATCTCTGCCCAGAGTTTGCGGGCGCCGTAGCAGGAGTAATTCTCCTCGTAGATGCGGCGCAGCGCCCGGGTGATCTGCCTGTCTCGGGTGGACCTGGCCGATGGGGGCCGGGATTTATGGGCGTAGTAGGTGCTCAGGGCAATCTTCGCGGTGGTGGTCGCCAGAACGCGGATGATGGGCTCGACCCCGAACTCGACGCGGTAAGTGTCGATGAACCGCACGACTATTTCTGTGGGCGGTCGAGCTCCGCCGCGAAAAAAGCCGAGGCCTTCTTCAGGATGTCGTTGGCGCGTTTGGCTTCGGCGAGCTCGGCCCGCAGCCTGCGGTTCTCCGCTTCCAGGTCGACTGATTCGGCCGGTGTGTCGGTCCCGGACTGTTTGTGGGTGCGGACCCAGACTCGCAGGGTTTCTTTGCTCAGCCCGAGCTCGCCGGCGACGCGGGTGATCGCGCCACGGGCGGTGTCGGGGCTGGCTTGGGCGTGGAGCACGAGTTCTATGGCGCGCTGCTTGAGCTCGGAGGTGTACTTCGAGGGCATGTGTAGGGTTCCTTTTCCAATTTCCTACCCTCCATTAAACCCGGGGCGAACCACCCGGCGTCCGAACTCGATGGACCTGCGGTTTCGGCAGTTGGAAGGCTACCTCGGTCGACCACCTGTGAAGACTCCGCCACGGACATAAAACCACCGCGGCATCGCTCCCTCCGCCGCAACTGTCTTGTGGGGGGAGGGGTCGAACACGTTTCTTGCGGGCGCCAACCCGCTGGACTTTATGGACTTCTCCCTGTGAAAACTGCGTGAGCCGCCGTCTTACGGGGATGCGGACTATGTCGGGCAGGCTGTGAAGAAGAGATGGCGTCGTCTGAGGGGTGCCTACAATTCCCGCAGTAGCGACGTCATGTCTCCTCAGCAGGGAACCTTAAGAGGCTTGCTGAGGAACAGCGGGAGTTTCAACAACGGGCGGACCTCCATCAGCAAGTCGTGCAGCATTATCCGGATTTCGATCGGCCACTTGATCTTGCTGCAAGCGCAGTGGACATTGCAGATGTAGTGGCAGGCCATATGATCGCCCAAGAGATTCGAGACCAGCTGACTCCGGCCGATCTGGAGCTTCTTGAGCTGCAGGAAGAGGGGCTGTCTCGCCCCGAGATCGCTTCTAGAATCGGAACCACGCCGAAGGGCATGGATAGTCGGTGGAACAGGATCCACAGACAGATTCAACTTTGCAACAGCACCGTTCGAATCACCTAATCAATAGGACACAGCGCTACTCCACCGCCAACGGAACAGGACTTATGAAACCGTACTTTTCGTACGTTGTTCTCAGAATCCCAGACCTCAAACAGGCCCCTGAGCAGGAGAATGAAACTTCATCGACACTGCGTCGTTAAGATGGTGACGCGGCGTCGATAAGCGGCGACCGTAGCCCCACGATCAACCTCGGGAGCCTTCTTCTCATGTTCTTAGCTTGGCGCGACATGTTCTTCGCGCGAACCCGTTTTCTTCTCATGGGCCTGGTTCTAGGCCTGATGTCCATTCTTGTCGTGATCATCTCCGGACTTACCGCCGGCCTGGTCAACGACGGCGTCTCCGGCCTGAAGGCCATGGACGCTGACGTCATTGCTTTCCAGGATGGCACGCAAACAGATTCTGCTTTCACCCGATCCGTCGTTGATGTCTCCGCAGCCGATGAGCTGCTGGCCATCGATGACGTCGAGACTGCCACACCGATGGGCCTGACCCTGGTCAACGCACGTAACCAGGATGCCGTCGCGGTGGACCTGACGCTCGTCGGCCTGGAGCCGGACTCTTTCCTGGCGCCGGAAGGACTGCCTGCGATGAGTGCACAGCGTGTCGCGGGTGAGCCCACCCCGACTGCGCATGACATCATCGTCTCCGCCACACTGGAGGACGCCGGCATCGCCCTCGGTGACACCATCACCATTGACCGCCTGGAGACCGAACTCAACGTCATCGGTTTCACGGAGGATCAGCGCACCTTCGGCCATGTTGCTCTCGCCTACCTGCCGCTGGATGTCTGGCAGGAGGTCCATGCTGGAGCCCGCGCCGGTGAAGCCGCCCCGGCCACTGCCTACGGTGAGGCCTCCGTCATCGTCGCCCAGACCTCGGGAAGCGCAGACACTGAAGCGCTCACCGCTGATTCGGGCCTGGACGTGCGCACCCTGGAGGAGAGTTTCGCATCCTCCCCGGGTTATACCGCCGAGACGATGACTCTGTCGATGATCGAATGGTTCCTCTACATCATCACCGCCCTGGTCACCGGCGCCTTCTTCCTGGTCTGGACCATCCAGCGCTCCGGTGATATCGCTGTGATGCGCGCCATGGGCGCCACCAAGGGCTACCTCCTGCGTGACAGCCTGGGCCAGGCCGTGATCATCCTCGCCGCATCCATCACCGCCGGTGTGCTGCTGGCTGTCGGCCTCGGCCTGTGGCTGGAGAGCACCGCCATGCCGTACGCCACTGAAGTCGTACCGATCCTCGGTGGCGCGGCCCTGCTGTTTGCCGCTGGACTGATCGGCGCTGTCATCGCCGTCTTCCGCGTCACCCGTACCGATCCGCTCACCGCACTGGGGGAGAACCGATGACCACACCCGCACTCATTCTTGACGACGTCCGCGTCAGCTACGGCGACGGCGACTCCCAGGTCCATGCCCTCGATGGTGTGAGCCTGAGCGTCCACCCCGGCGAATTTGTCGCTGTCGTCGGCCCCTCTGGTTCCGGAAAATCCACCCTGCTGGCCGTTGCCGGCGCCCTGATGACCCCCGATTCTGGCCAGGTCCAGGTCGCGAACGAAGATATCACCGGTTTCGACGATGCCGAGCTGGCACGTATCCGCCGGGAGCACGTGGGCTTTGTCTTCCAGTCCTCCGGCAACCTGCCCTCAGCGCTGCGAGCCCGCGACCAGCTGGAGCTGGCGGCCCGCGTGATGGGTACCCGCGGCCGACGCAGCAACGATGAACTTCTCGAAGCCGTGGGCATGTCCCACCGTGCCAACCACCGCCCAGCCACCCTGTCCGGTGGTGAGCGCCAGCGCATCGGTATCGCCCGCGCACTGGTCGGCAACCCGAAACTGCTGCTGGTCGATGAGCCCACCGCAGCACTGGACCGTAACCGTTCCCACGAGATCGTGGCCCTGCTCGCAGAGGAATGTCACCAGGTTGGTGTGGCCGGCGTGATGGTCACCCATGATCAGGATGTTCTTGAGTACTGCGACCGGGTCTACGAAATGGTGGACGGGCAGCTGACTCTGAGGGGCTAAGCTCGATATATGCCCAGAATCTCGGAGCCTACGGTGGCGAAACACCGTGCTGTTCAGCACCGCGCGGTGCTTGCCGCGACAGAACGGCTCATCGTTGCCGGTGAAGGTCAGATGCCGACCATCACCGACGTCGCGGCTGAGGTCGGTCTCGCCCGATCCAGTATCTACCTTTATGCGACCTCGCGGACGGATCTGCTGATCCAACTGCTGATCATGTCTATCGACGAGTGGATCAGTGAACTGTCTGATCGGATGTCCAGCGCCGGCGATGATCCCGGTGATCGTCTTGCCGTCTACGTTGACGCCACTCTCCGGCTGTTCCTCGGCGGGTCCCATGGCCCGCTGATAACCGCAGCCCAGCAGCACCCGGAGGCCTACGCTGATGAGCGTGTCCAGGCAGCTCATGCGGATATGGAACCCACCCTGCACAAGCTGCTGGGTGGTATCTCCCCGGCCTCCCTGCCCCTGATCGACGCTGCCATCCAGCGCGGTGCCGAACTGGTGGCCCATTCAGACGCGGACCTCGAGGCGGTATCGAGGATGTTGCAACGGATGGCCCGGGCATCGCTGGAGGAGGAACCGGAAGGATGAAGGTAGGGCCGATGTAAAAGCGGCCCTACATTCGGTCCTTGGACATGAAAAAACCGCCACACCGTAAGGTGGGCGGTTATTCTTTATTCAGCGATCAGCTTAGAGCGGCTGAACCTGCTGAGCCTGCGGGCCCTTGATGCCTTCGCCGACCTCGAACTCGACCGGCTGGTTCTCCTCGAGGGTACGGAAG
Organism: Corynebacterium sp.; assembly: GCF_012838985.1. GTDB lineage: Bacteria > Actinomycetota > Actinomycetes > Mycobacteriales > Mycobacteriaceae > Corynebacterium. Next base: position 4,592 of record NZ_DUOE01000165.1, read on the forward strand.
CCGTTGCCCTGGATCTCGGAGTAGTGGACGAAGAGATCAGCGGATCCGTCGTTAGGGGCAATGAAACCAAAGCCCTTTTCGCCGTTGAACCACTTCACAGTTCCCTGTGCCATATTAATACCTATTTCTTGATGAGGTGATGCTACGTGCGTCAGCATGATTCACTGACGTCCGGATCGTTGGAACCCCTCGTCAACCGTTAACTTCCGCAGTTACTGCAGGGTTAGGGAAAACCAGGCGCTCGCGTGAATATCTCTTGCGAGCCCCTAAACACTGCACACAGAAACCGCGACCAAGGCTCAGTGTGCCATGTATTGAGCCCCAGCGGTAGTGGCACTTCATAAATTGTTCAAGCTGGCACCCCTGATCTGCGGGTGACTGTCTGGAGATCACGGTCTCCATAGGGCCCCAATAACGATTTAACCAGTAAGTTCCCGCGTCTGTGAGTGCTGCGATGGGGTGGCGGGTGTGCTGGGTGATTTTAGGGCAAAGGTGACGAGTATCTCATTGCCCGCTTGTGCTTTGTTCCTGATTGCCGCTGAATTCGCCCCCCGAGGGGACCGGGGCCGTAGCGCAGGGGCGCCCGAAACCTACTGCTGCGGTGTTTCTTCATTTCCCTGGCGGAGCGGTTGTTCCCCGGAATACTCGGCGGGGGCTGGACGTGGCCTCATTACCCTCAGGGGGCAGGGCTCAGCGGTTCTGCCGCCAGATCGCCCCGGTGAGCACCGTGGCGAAGGTGGTCCAGCCGACATAGGGGAGCAGAAATGCCCCGCGGTTCCTGTCCACCGCCATGGCGCGTCGGGTCAGGTCCGCGCTGGAGGTGGCCAGGGCGGCGGCTTCAATGGTTGCGGGTCCGGGCTTCTTCCCCTTGAAGAAGAGGATGCTCCAGGAGGCATTGAGTGCCAGGTTCAGGGCCAGCGCCTTCTGCAGCTCGGCGTACTCCGCCTGCGCATCGCGTTCCTGCAGATCGGCCAGGCTGCGGCCGACCACTGTGGCGATGCTGGCGTACAAAGCAGTCCAGGCGATGGGGAAGGCTCAGGCGGGGGGGTTGGATCGCCGGTTTGGTCAGTGACCGGTACCAGGGGGTGGAGGTGTCAGTAGCCACTGAGCCGATCACAGCTGTACCGACGACGGCCGCCGAGGTGGTGGCGATGGTGCGCCAGCGGGCCTGCCTGCGAGCGTCGAGATGCTGCCAGGCGTTGTTCATACGGCTGATGGTATCGAGGTTGCTCATGCCTCAAGACTAGGGCGTGTCTCCTAAATAGGTTGGTTGGCGGGGCGATACTGGATCGGTGAGTGACACCAAGAGCCGTTTTCGCGTCCTGACCGACCACCAATGGGAGACTATTGAGACCCTCCTACCCAGCAGCGATGGCCGACGAGGCCGGCCGTTTCGCAACAGTCGGCTCATCGTCGAGGGCATCATCTACCGCTACCGCACCGGCATCCCGTGGCGGGATCTTCCCCGCGAGGAATACGGCCCCTGGCAAACGGTCTGGAAACGCCACCGCCGCTACAGCGCCGACGGCACCTGGGACACGATCCTGACTTACCTGCTGACCCTGGCCGACGCCGAAGGCAAGATCGACTGGAACGTCTCCATCGACGCCTCCATCACCCGGGCCCACCAGCACGCCACGAACACAACCCGACCCGAGCAGGACACAGGGGGCTCGATCGAATCACAAGAATCTGCCCCTGGCGCTGACTGAACCGGCAGGTCACGGCATCGGCAGGTCGCGTGGCGGACTGTCGAGCAAGATTCATGCCGGCGTCGACGGGCACGGTCGTCCACTGTCGCTGGTGGTCACCGGCGGCCAGCGCAACGACGGGGCGATGCTGCAGACCGTGTTGGAAGAAATCCACGTTCCCCCGCCCGGGCCCGGGGCGGGCGAGGACTCGCCCGGATGTTGTCCTGGCTGACCGTGGCTACGCCACGGGTGTGATCCGCAGTCACCTGCGTGAGCGCGGAATCGTCACGGTCATCCCTGAAAAGCGCGACAGTATCGCCGCCCGCAAGCGCAAGGGCAGCAAGGGCGGGCGCCCGCCGGCCTTCAACGAGGAAGCATATAAGGGCCGAAATGTTGTCGAGCGCGCGTTTTCGCTGGCCAAGCAGTGGCGCGGGTTGGCCACCCGGTATGACAAGCTCGCCGTGGTTTACCGCGGTGCCGTCGTGCTGTGTGCCGTGATTACCTGGCTCAAGGCTTTAGGAGACACGCCCTAGGTGTTGACCAGGTATTCGTACTCCGGCGTGTTCGGCTTGAGGTGCTGGCAGTCGATGCGCGAGGCGTTCATCCGCTCGAGCAGCGGGTCGAAGTCACTCGCCCGGCCCAGTTCGAGGCCGACGAGCGCGGCACCGGTCTCACGGTTGTTGCGCTTGAGGTACTCGAAGAGGGTGATGTCGTCGTCGGGGCCGAGGATGTCGTTGAGGAAGTGACGCAGCTGGCCCGGCTCCTGCGGGAAGTTCACCAGGAAGTAGTGCTTGAGGCCGCGGTGCACCAGGGAGCGCTCCATGATCTCGGCGTAGCGCAGCACGTCGTTGTTGCCGCCGGAGATGATGCACACCACGATGGAGTCCTGCTGGAGCTTCATCTCCTTCAGGCCCGTGACCGACAGTGCACCGGCGGGCTCGGTGATGATGCCCTCGTTCTGGTACAGGTCGAGCATCTCGGTGCACACGGCGCCCTCGGAGACGTCCATGACGTGGATGCGGCCCTTGTTGCGTTCGATGATGTCGAAGGGCAGGTCACCGATGCGCTTGACGGCGGCGCCGTCGACGAAGGGGTCGACCGCGGAGAGGGTGACGGGGGCGTCGGCACGCAGGGCGGCCTGGAGGGAGGCGGCACCGCCCGGCTCGACGCCGACGATCGCGGTGCGCGGCGCCATGTCGGCGAGGTAGCTGGCGACACCGGCCAGGAGGCCACCGCCGCCGACCGGCACGAGCACCGTGTCGAGGGACTTGCCGATGGACGTGAGCTGCGTGAGGATCTCCGCCGCGATGGTCCCCTGACCGATGACGGTGTCGCGGGCGTCGAAGGGCTCGATCATGGTGGCGCCGCGCTCGGCGGCGTCGGCACGCGCGGCCTCGGCGGCCTCGTCGAAGTTGTTGCCGGTGACGACCAGCTCCACCATGTCACCGCCGTGGACCATGATGCGGTCGCGCTTCTGCTTCGGCGTCTGGTTGGGGACGAAGATGCGGCCCCGGATGCCCATCGTGCGGCAGGCGTAGGCGACACCCTGCGCATGGTTGCCTGCCGACGCCGCGACGATGCCCGCGTCCCGCTGCTGCTCGTTGAGGTTGGCCATGGCGTAGTAGGCGCCACGGATCTTGTAGGAACGCACGTCCTGCAGGTCCTCGCGCTTGAGGTACACCTCGCAGCCGGTCTCCTCGGACAGGCGGGGGCAGTACTGCAGCGGGGTGGGCTCAATGACGGAGGAGATCCGTGCCTGCGCCAGCTGAATGTCCGAGGCGCGGACAGGCTCGAAGGTGGTTACGGCAGACCGGGTGTCACTCATGGGGAATCAGTGTAGTCCCCCTGTCCACCCGCCACGGTGTCGCAACCCACTTCACCGACTGTTCATCTGCAGGTGGCCCGGAGTTGAGATCAGTGTCATGTCACTGGCCCATCATGTCTCACGGTCTGTTCCCCATCCCCACCACAGGAGCTCTTCCGTGTCTCTCCGCCGTTCCGCTGTCGCCCTCTGCGCGGCACTCGCCACCAGCGTCTCTCTTCTCGCCCCGGCCCACGCCGCCATCGTCGACGACCCCGTCGTCCACTCGGCACCGGGTGCAGCCCTCTCGCTGGCCCCGATCGGCACCTACGAGACCGGTATCTTCGAGGGGTCCGCGGCAGAGATCGTCGCCCACCACGCCGCCTCCCAGCGCGTGCTCACCGTCAACGCGCAGTCCGGCCAGATCGACATCCTCGATATCTCCGACCCGACCACCCCGGTCAAGGTCGCCTCCGTCGACGGCGGCGCCGGGACCACCATCAACTCCGTGGACGTGCGTGCCGACGGCCTGGCGGTGGCCACCGTCGAGCCGGCCACCAAGACCGACGCCGGCACGCTGCTGTTCTTCGACGCCGCCGCCGAGCAGCCGGTCCCCCTCGGTGAGGTCACCGTCGGTGCCCTGCCCGACATGGTGACCATCACGCAGGACGGCGCCTACGCGCTGGTCGCCAACGAGGGTGAGCCGGCCACGGACTACTCCGTCGACCCGGAGGGCTCCGTCTCCGTCGTCTCCCTGCCGGAGACCGTCACCGCCGCCACCGACGCCGACGTCCGCACCGCCGACTTCCGCGCCTACAACGCCCCGGGCGCCCTCCCGGAGGGGGTGCGCGTCTTCGGACCCGAAGGCACCGTCGCCCAGAACCTCGAGCCGGAGTACATCACCGTCCAGGGCGGCACCGCCTACGTCTCCCTGCAGGAGAACAACGCGCTCGCGGTGGTCGACATCGCCACCGCCACCGTCACCGACATCCTGCCGCTGGGCACCGTCGACCACTCGGTCGTCCCGCTGGACGTCTCCGACCGTGACGGCAGCATCAACATCACCACCTGGCCGGTCAAGGGTCACCTCATGCCCGACTCCATCGCCTCCTACGAGGTCGGTGGCGTCACATACATCGTCACCGCCAACGAGGGTGACGCCCGCGACTGGGACGCCTACTCCGAGGAGTCCCGCGTGAAGAACCTCACGCTGTGCGAGGACTTCCAGGGGATGACCCCCGAGGAGATCGCCGAGCTGCAGAAGGACGAGAACCTCGGCCGCCTGACCGTCACCACCGCCGACGGCTACGACGAGGAGCGGGAGTGCCATACGGAGATCCACTCCTTCGGTGCCCGCGGCTTCTCCATCGTCGACCAGGACGGCAACCGGGTGTTCAACTCGGATGACCAGTTCGAGCAGATCACCGCGCTGGCCAGCCCAGAGTACTTCAACTCCAACCACCGTGAGGCGAACCTCGAGGGCCGCTCCGACGACAAGGGCCCGGAGCCGGAGGGCGTCACCCTCGGCGAGATCGACGATCGCACCTACGCCTTCATCGGCCTCGAGCGCATCGGCGGCATCATGGTCTACGACGTGACGGACCCGGCCGGCGCCACTTTCGTCACCTACGTCAACAACCGTGACTTCACCGCCCCGGCCGATTCCCCGCAGGCCGGCGACCTCGGTGCCGAGGGCCTGGTCTTCGTCCCGGCCGCCGACTCCCCGAACGGTGAGAACCTGGTCATCGTGGGCAACGAGGTCTCCGGCACCACCACGATCTTCGAGATCACCACCGCCACCGACCCGGCCCTGTCCTCCCTGTCCTCGCTGTCCTCCCGCGGATAACCCTCGCGCTGCGAGGGCGTGGCTGCTAAGTTCTATCAGCGATCAAACATTTCCCCCCTCAAGGAGTTCTCCTGTGATCCGTCGTCGTCTCTCCGTTGCCCTGGTTGCCGCAGCCAGCACCACCCTGGCCCTGGTCGCCCCGGTACACGCTGAGGAGACCGGCCAGGACATCTCCTCGCTGTCCTCGCTGTCCTCCCTCTCGTCCACCACCGACACCACCACCCCGGACGTCGACGAGGACGAGAA
>NZ_DUOE01000166.1 GCF_012838985.1 Corynebacterium sp.
CCATGACGACCCCTACCGACCCTGACGCCTACATCGCCGCCGCCCCCGAAGCCTTCCAGCCCGCGCTGACTCACCTGCGTGCACTCCTGGCCCGCACTCTCCCGGAAGCAAAGGAAATCACGGCCGCCAGCCTGAGGGCCACCAGGACAGGCATCACCTTCACGCCGCATAAGCCGCTGCCCGATGAGCTGGTGGAGCGGTTGGCGCGGGCGTCGAGAAGCAAGACCGGCGCCTGACGGGGCGTATGACGGCGGTCACCAGGCTGCCGAAACCTGGGCTGGCCAACAGGGCCTCTCCCGGTTTAGAATGTAAACGTTTACTGTAAACGCTTACATCGCACCGGCATTGATCGAGGTGAGCACATGGTCCCGGAGAAGCCCCGCCCCACCCTGAAGGACATCGCTCTTCAGGCCGACGTCTCCATCGCCACTGTCTCCCGGGCGCTCGCGGATAATCCTGCGGTGACACAGAAAACCCGCGAGCGGATCCAGGCCCTGGCCACGGAGCTGGGATACCGCCCCAATGCGCAGGCCCGTGCCCTGCAGAGTTCGCGGACCAACACCATCGGCGTGGTGGTGCCCAGCCTGATCAACCACTACTTCGCCGCCATGGTCACCGCCCTGCAGGACGTCGCCGAGGCCGCGGACATGGCGGTGATCATCACCAACAGCAACGAGAACGCCGCGATGATGGCCTCGTCGCTGGATTTCCTGGCCAGCCACGGGGTCGACGGCATCATCTGCGTCCCGGATGAGGGATGCGCGGATCAGCTCGAGGAACTGCACCGTCAGTCCCTCCCCCTGGTGCTCATCGACCGCGAGCTCCCCTCCAGCTCCATTCCCACTGTCGTCTCCGACCCGGAGCCCGGCATCAGAGCGGCTGTCAACCTGCTGGTGCGGCACAACGCGCTTCCGGTCGGCTATCTCTCCGGGCCGACGAGCACCTCCACGGGACGCCACCGCCTGGACACCTTCCGGCAGGCCTGCGCCGATGCCGGATTCTCCGAGCAACCCGTCTTCCTCGGCGGTTATGAACAGAGCCGGGGTTTCCAGGGGGCGAACCACCTCATCGGTCAGGGCGTGAAGACGCTGTTCGCCGGTGATTCCATGATGACCATCGGCGTCCTCGAGGCCTGCCACCGGGCCGGGCTGCGCATCGGGGAGGACATCAGCATCGTCGGTTTCGACAATCAACCACTCTTCGACCTGCAGCCCCGCCCGCTGACCCTGATCGACCAGCACGTGGAGACCATGGCCCACCGGGCCTTCGCCGTGCTCAACGGACTGATCGAGGGCGAGAAACCACAGAGCAGGTACATCAGCATCCCCACCACCCTCATCGAACGAGAATCAATAAGGACGACACCATGACAGCCATCGCCGTTGTCGGTTCCATCAACGCCGACCTGACCACCCACGTCCACCGCCACCCCAGCCCCGGAGAGACCCTGCTGGGCAGCGGCGGTGACATCAGCGCCGGCGGCAAGGGCGCCAACCAGGCCGTGGCCGCCGCCCAGCTCGGGGCGGACGTGACCATGATCGGCGCGGTCGGCTCCGATTCCATGGCCGCGGCCGCCCTGGAACACCTGCACAACTCCGGCGCGGACACCTCCGCCATCACCACCGTGGCCGGCCCCACCGGGCTCGCGGTGATCACAGTCGCCGAGGACGGCGAGAACACCATCATCGTGGTCCCGGGCGCCAACGCCAGCGTGGATGCCGCCTACGTGAACGCCCACGCGGAAACCGTGGCCGGTGCCGGGATCCTGCTGCTCCAGGGCGAGATCCCGGCCTCCGGTTTCGACCGCGCGGTGGACCTCGCGCAGGGGCGCGTGGTGGTCAACCTCGCCCCGGTCGTGCCGGTCGGAATCGAGCAGCTGCTCCAGTCCGATCCCCTGCTGGTCAACGAGCACGAGGGCGCCCTGGTGCTGGACCTGCTCGGGGTGCCCTTCGCGGAAAGTGACCCCGCCACGCTCGTCTCCGCCCTGCTCGCCCAGGGTTTCGCCTCCGTGGTGATGACGCTGGGTGCGGAAGGCGCCATCGTCGGCGATGCGGACGGCCTCACCGACATCCCCACCCCGCAGATCACGGCCGTGGACACCACGGGCAGTGGTGACGCCTTTGCGGGCGCGCTCGTCGCAAAGCTCGCTGAGGGCGCCACCCTCATTGAAGCCTCCTGCTTCGCCGCCCGCGTCGGCGCTTTCGCCGCCACCCGGCCCGGCGCGCAGGCCTCCTACCCCACGCTTGACAGCACCCTCCCCACCGTCAACGACTGAATCCATCCACCGAATTGAGAGGGACCATGTCCACAACCGTCGAGCCGAGAAGAGCCTCGGCCACCACGATCGTCCCGTTGATGATCGCCCTGCTGGTCGCGGTCTTCGCCTTCCAGCTCAATGCCTCCATGCTCGCCCCCGCCCTGGCCACGATGGAGGTCGAGCTTGACGCGACCCCGGCCCAGATCGGCATGACCCAGACCGCGTTCTTCACCGCGGCCGCCCTGTTCTCCCTGTTCCTGCCCCGCTGGGGTGACCTGATCGGACGCCGTAAAGTGCTGATCGGGATGATGGTGGTCACCGGTATCGGCTGTGTCGTTGCCGCGCTGGCCCCGAATGTGGCCGTCCTGTTCCTCGGCCGCCTGATCCAGGGTGCCGCCGGTCCGACGGTGCCGCTGTGTCTGATCATCCTGCGCCAGCAGGTGCCCAGCGAGAAGCAGTATGCCCTGCTGCTGGGTATCGTGACCTCCGTCAACGGTGGTATCGGTGGTGTGGATGCGATCGCCGGTGGTTGGCTGGCCGAGCACTTCGGTTTCCGTTCCATCTTCTGGGTCATGGCCGTGTTCTGTGCGGTCGCTGTCGTCGCGCTGCCCTTCGGTGTGAAGGAGTCCACCGCTGAGGAGACCCCGAAGATGGACTGGCTCGGTGTGCTGCCGCTGGCGGTGTCCATCGGTTCCCTGCTCATGGCCTTCAACGAGGCCGGCAAGCTTGCGGACGCCAACTGGATCCTCGTCGCCGTGCTGTTCATCGTCGGTATCGCCGGCATCGTCGTCTTCTACAACATTGAGAAGCGCGTGAAGAACCCGCTGGTGTCCGTCGAGTACCTCAGCCAGCGCCGCACCTGGGCGCTGCTGCTGACCACCCTGCTGACCATGACCGGTGTCTTCGCCGTGATGAACGGCCTGCTCCCGAACCTCGCGCAGGACGCAGCCCATGGTGCGGGCATGTCCGCCGGTGTGGTGTCCTGGTGGACCCTGACCCCGTACGCGCTGGCTGGTCTGGTCTTCGGCCCGATCGCCGGTGTGCTGGCCGGCAAATTCGGCTACAAGATCGTCCTGCAGATCGGCATCGCACTGACCATCGCCGGTGTCGCCGGTGCCACCTTCCTGGTCGGCAGCACCTCATCGCTGGCCTACCTGGGCATCTCCGTCTTCGTCGGTATCACCTACGCGGGTATCGCCAACATCATGCTCAACGGCCTGGGCGTGGTGCTCTCGCCGGCCGACAACCAGGGTTATCTGCCGGGCATGAACGCCGGTGCCTTCAACCTGGGTGCCGGCATCTCGTTCGCCATCCTCTTCGCCGTGGCCACCAGCTTCGGCGACACCGGCGGCGGTTATGCCGCAGGTATGTGGGCGGGTGTGATCATCCTCGCCCTGGCATTCCTGTGCTCCCTGCTCATCCCCCGCCCGGAATCCATCACCGATACCGTGGCGGCCAGGAACCTGGCTGACACGTCCGCCCCCACCCCGATCACCACCACCCACTAGGAGTTTCCCCTATGCCCACCAAGATCATCCTCGACTGCGATCCCGGCCACGATGACGCCGTGGCCATGCTGCTGGCCGCCGGCAACCCCGAGATCGAGCTGCTCGGCATCACCACCGTCGGTGGCAACCACACCCTGGACAAGGTCACCCACAACGCTCAGGTGGTGGCCACCATCGCCGGCATCGACGCCCCCATCTACCCCGGTGTCACCCGTCCGCTGGTCCGCCCCGTCGAGGTCGCCGAGGACATCCACGGTGACACCGGCATGGAGATCCACAACTACCGCCTGCCGGAGCCCACGGTGCAGGTGCAGGACACCCACGCCGTGGACTTCATCATCGACACCGTCATGAGCCATGAACCCGGCACCGTCGCCCTGGTTCCGACCGGGCCGCTGACCAACATCGCCCTGGCCGTGCGCAAGGAACCGCGCATCGCGCAGCGCGTCAAGGAGGTCGTGCTCATGGGTGGCGGCTACCACGTGGGCAACTGGACCGCTGTGGCGGAGTTCAACATCAAGATCGACCCGGAGGCCGCCCACATCGTCTTCAACGAGTCCTGGCCCCTGACCATGGTCGGCCTGGACCTGACGCACCAGGCGCTGGCCACCCCGGAGGTCGAGGAGAAGCTCGCCGCGCTGGGCACCGACGTCGCCGACTTCGTCGTCGCGCTTTTCGACGCCTTCCGCAAGAACTACCGCGACGCCCAGGGCTTCGATGACCCGCCGGTCCACGACCCCTGCGCCGTGGCCTACCTCATCGACCCGACCGTGTTCACCACGCGCAAGGCCCCGCTGGATGTGGAGCTGCACGGCTCCCTGACCACGGGCATGACCGTGGCCGACTTCCGGGCCCCGGCCGCCGATACCTGCACCACCCAGGTCGCCGTCGACCTGGACTTCGACAGGTTCTGGGGCCTGGTCGTCGACGCCGTGAAGCGGATCGGTTAGAACCAGGCCTGCGCCAGCAGCTCCAGGGAACGGTTGCGCACCGCCGGGTCGAAGGCGTAGGTGACGGTGATCAGTTCATCGGCACCGGTGCGCTCCTGGAAGTCCGCGAGCTGCTGCTTCGCGGTTTCCGGGGAGCCGACCGCCTGGATCCGCAGGCCGTCCTGGCGCGGGATCGAATCGGGGTCGACCGGCGGCTGGATGGGGCGGGTCCGGCCGTTGCGGATGTCCAGGAACATCTGCTCCACGGTGGTGAACTGCCGGTGCGCCTCCTCATCGGTGTCGGCGACCATGACGTTGATCCCCGCCATGACATAGGGCTTGTCGATCTGCGCGGTCGGCGCCTCCGTGCTGAAGGAGCTGCGGTAGACCTCGAGCGCATCATCGATCTGGTCGGCCGCGAAATGCGAGGCCAGGGAGAACGGCAGGCCCAGCTGCCCGGCTATCGACGCCCCGTTCACCGTCGAACCCAGCACCCACACCGGCACCTTCGTCCCCGCAGAGGCGGAGGAGACGATCGGCATACTGTGCGCGGTGCCGTCCGCCCCGAACCAGCCCTGCAGGTCGTAGATGTGATTGGCGAAGGCCTGCGGCTCCGCCGAGGACCGGCTGAGTGCCCGGGCCGTCATCTGGTCGGTGCCCGGCGCGCGTCCGAGGCCGAGGTCGATGCGGTCACCGTGGATGTTGGCCAGGGTACCGTACTGCTCGGCGACCAGGAGCGGTGCGTGGTTGGGCAGCATCACCCCGCCCGAGCCCACGCGGATCTTCTCGGTGACCGCTGCCGCCTGCGAGATGAGCAGCGAGGTCGCACTCGAGGCGAGGTTCGCGGTGTTGTGGTGCTCGGCAAACCACAGGCGTTCATAGCCCAGCTGGTCGGCGATGCGGGCGGAATCCATGGAGGCTGCGATCGCATCAGCTGCGGTGGCACCCTCGGAGATGGAGACCAGGTCAAGAATGCTCAACGGCACAGACAAAACAGAAAATCCTTCAACTACCTCGGGGTTACGTCCACCAGGCGTAACCCCGACTGAGCTGTTTCCATTCCCTAGGCCGCGCGGCGGCGGATCTCCTCGACCAGTTCGTCGACCTGCGGGACCAGGGCGTCGATCGGGCCGTTGTTGTCGATGAGCACGTCCGCGGCGGCGCGGCGGATATCGTCGGACACCTGGGCTTCGATACGCCGGCGGACGTCCGCCTCCTCCAGGCCGCGCTTTGCGACGAGCCGTCGCACCCGCTCCTCCGCCGCCACGTCCACCACCACAACCAGGTCCATCTGCCGGTCCAGGCCCTTGTCCACCAGCAGGGGCATGTCGTAGACGATGGCCGCCTCCCCCGCCTCCTCGGCGGCGGCGAAACGCCGGGCCGTCTCCTCCGCGATGCGCGGGTGGGTGATGGAGTTGAGCAGGGCGGTGTGCTCCGCATCCACGAAGGCCTTCGCCGCCAGGCCCGCCCGGTCGAGCGAGCCGTCCTCCCGGATGATGTCCTGGCCGAAGGCCTCCGCCAGTTCCTGCAGGGCCGGCTGGCCCGGTTCCACGACGTCGCGGGCGATCTGGTCCGCGTCCACCACCGGAATGCCGCGTGCGAGGAGCAGGCCTGTCACTGTTGATTTTCCGCTGCCGATGCCACCTGTGAGTCCGACTTTGATCATGCCTCACATGGTAGCGCCCGACACAGCGAACTAGGATCAGGCGAATGCGACACATCAAGATGACTGCCCTTGCCGGGGCCCTGGCCTGCGGCCTGGCACTGAGCGCCTGCGGCACCGACAGCTCCCCCACCACCGAGACGACCGTCACCACCGAGGCCGACTGATCGATCGCCATCCCGCTCAACGACGACGGCACCGTCGACGAGGACCTCTTCTTCGAGCTGATGACACGTGCGGAGGAGACCGTCACCTCGGAAGTCTTCACCTCCCGCCTGGTGGACCCAGACACCCGCGAGCCCCTCGACGGCGATTCCGACACCTCCTACATCGACCACGAGGCCGAGCAGCTCCTGCACGTCGAGATCATCGACGGCATCACCTACGAGACCTTCGAGACGGCCGATGAGATGTGGACGCGTATCGACGGCGGCGAGTGGGAATCCGCCATGGAAGAGGTCACCGAAGAGGACCTCACGGAAGAGGACGCCGCCGAGGAGGAGACCGAGGAGTACTGGGAGGACCCCATCAACTCCTCGGTCGAGATCATCGACCTCGACGCCCGGGTCTTCCGCATCAACCAGGAATACCGGGACGACGAGGAGATCTACGCCGCGGAGGTCACCCTCGACGACCAGCTGCGCGTCGTCGAGGCCTTCACCGATTACGGCGACGGGACCGCCTTCCTCCAGGAGACCACCTCGATCAACGAGCCGGTGGAGTTCCCCACCGACCTGCCGGTCTAGACCGTTTCCGTGACCTTCGCGGTGGCGTCGATGACCGGATCGCCGACGGCGACCTCACCTGTGGCGGTCAGCGCCACGACGTCGGCGAGCTTGCGGTGGTTGGTCACCACCACCGGGGTGATGGCGCTGTAGCCGGCCTCCTCGATGGCGGCGCGGTCAAAACGCACCAGGGGTTGGCCGGCGGTGACCCGGTCGCCCTTGGCCACCAGCAGCTCAAAGCCCTTGCCCTCCATGTTCACGGTGTCGATGCCGATGTGCACCAGCAGCTGCACCCCACTGTCGAGCTTCAGACCCACGGCATGCCCCGTCGGGAAGGCCACCATCACCGACCCATCAGCCGGGGCGACGACGGTGTCACCCGAGGGATCAACCGCCAGGCCCTTGCCCACCGCACCGGCGGCGAAGGCCTCATCCGGTACCTCGTTGAGCGGGACCACCCGCCCGGCCAGCGGGGAACCGATCTGGAAGGTGTCGCCCGCGGCGACGACGCGCTCGGGGGAGCCGGTGGCAACGGCGGTGTCGGCGGCGTCGATACGCTCGTCCTCCGCACGGCTGGCCTCCTCCCGCTCAGCAGCAATCCGGGCCAGCGCCTCCTCCTTCTCCTCCTTACCGCGGTAATCCAGGAAGACCACCAGCAGCATGGACGTGAAGAACGCGACCGCCAGGCCGATGGCATAACCGAAGATCGGATCCATCGCCGGGATGGTCAGCAACGAGGTGAACACGAAGGCGTAGGCACGGACATCGAAGAAGCCCATCACCACACCACCGAGGAAACAACCCGGCAACAGACGCAGATACGTCTTCTTGAAACGCAGCAGCACACCGTAGAGAGAAGGCTCCGAGATACCACCCAACAGGCCGGCCATCATGCCACCCAGGGAAACCTGGCGCATCGACTTGTTGTGCTCCTTGATGGAGATGATCATCTCGCCCGTGACCACACCGAAGCAGGCGAAGTTCCACGC
>NZ_DUOE01000167.1 GCF_012838985.1 Corynebacterium sp.
AGCACTCCATCGGTTTCCAGTCCGCCAAGGACCTCATCTTCAAGGGCACCGAGTCCCCGTCCGGCTACACCGAGCCGATCCTGCACGCCAAGCGTCGTGAGTTCAAGGAGCGCCAGGGCATCAAGTAAGCCCTGCCCCTGACAGGCTCAAGGGCCCCGGTCACCGTTCGCGGTGGCCGGGGCCCTTCTGCTTTCCGACGTCGGCCCGCCTTCTACTCGGTCTCCGCCTCTGCGCTGCTCCCGGTGAGGGAGGAACGGGTGGAGAGCACGGGGTCGTCGATAAGAGAGGACAGCGCCGGGGCGGTGGCGCTGCCGTAGGTGCGGGCGGCGGAACCCCAGATGTCCGGGAAGCGTCCGGCCTCGGGGGCGACGGGGTCAGCGGGGTCGGTGGCGATGCCGAAGCCGCGGGCCTGGAGCGGCCAGAACTCGAGGACGGCGTTCCACCAGGCGTCCCAGGAGTGGGTGCCGGTGGTGTGGAAGTCGTAGTGGATCGTGTCGATGCCGGCGGCGTCGGTGGCGGCCTTGAGGCGGTGGGTGCACAGGTTGGTGCCGGCCTCGATGACCAGTCCCATGCTGAGCCGGTCCTTGAGCTGCCACTCCGCCTCGGGGGCGTTGGGTCCCTCGAAGTCGACGTCGCTCAGCAGCCCGGTGGCGTTGTAGACGTACATGTTGGGCTGGTCGCGGAGCCGGTCGGCGTTGATGGTGGCGTCCTGGTAGCGCGAGTAGTCGCTGTTGGGGGCGCCCCACATCATCTCGGGGGTGCCGTTGCCCTTCTCGATGATCGACGACGTGATGCGCCGCCCGATCCACGAGTTCGTGTCACCGCAGCCGGAGAGGGCGGCGACGGAGTCGTAGAAACCCGGCTGGTGGGTGGCGTACAGCAGGGCGGTCGTGCCGGACATGGACATGCCGACGAGGCTGCGCTTCCCGTCGGCCCCGAGTGCCTCCTCGAGCGGCCCGGGCAGTTCGTGGGTGAGGAAGGTCTCCCACATCTGCTTCCCGCCCTGGTCGGGGTTCTCCTCCAGCCAGTCGGTGTACATGGAGTATGCGCCGAGCATCGGCATGATGACGTGGATGTTGCGCTGGGAGTAGAAGTCGACGATGTCACTCTTGGTGATCCAGTTGTCGCGCCCCTGCCCTCCGTCACCCCCGCCGAGGAAGTAGGCGACGGGCCGCGGCTCGGAGAGGTCCTCCGGCACGATCCAGATGAGCGGGATCGTGCGTCCCATGGACGGTGACCAGGCGTTGATCTGGCGGATGCGGTCGCCGTCGACACGGGCGTACGCCCGCAGTCGGGCGAGGATCTGCGGGTCCATGTCGATCTCTGCCTGCGGCAGGTGCTCACGGCCGTCCGGGAACATGGGGTTGACGGTCTGCGGGCGGAAGTCCTGGATGAAACCCTCGTAGACCGTCGGGTCCGAGGACAGCCTCTGGATCCCGTCCGGCAGCCAGGAGCTGATCTCCGGGCCGTGGTAGTCCGGGCGGTTCGGGGTGTCACCGGGGTTACGGACCACGTCGGGGTCCATGCCGTGGTCATGGGGCTGGGCATGGACGGGCACGGCGGTGAGGAGCAGCGTGGTCGCGGCGAGGAGCGCGGTCGACCGGAGGGTACGGAGGATGCGGTGCATTGGACCATGATCACCCACGGACGTCCCCACAGCCAACCTCCGGGTGTTCACTAGTCTGGGATCCATGAATCTCCCCGCCCCCACGTCCCTGGATGAACTCATCGCCGACGGTGCTCTTGTGCAGGCCGATGTCGACGCCACCTGGTCCGTCATGCAGGGCAGGGTCACGGGGGTGGAGTTCACCACCGACACCGTGCGCATCCACTCCCGCGCGGGGGCCAGGGACTTCCCGGCCCGTGAGGTGGCCCGCATCATCGACGGTGAGTGGACGTGGAGCGGGGAGCACGACCTGGAGATCCCGGAGCTCCACGGCCCGCAGCCGGCGGACGATGATCTGCTCCGCGCCGCCCGCACGCTGCACGGCAACGTGCCGGTCCTACTCGCGCCGTTCCCGGACGGGATGCGTGCCGTCGCCGTCGACGTCCGCACCGCGCCCGGTCCGGTCCCCACGGCACTCACCCTGGGGCTGGCGCAGCTGTCCCCGCTTCTCGACGCCCGCCGTGCCCTCCTCTCCTTCGCCGCCGCCCGTGGCCTCGGCGTCCGCACCACGGAGGATTCCTTCGGTTTCTCGGACGGCACGACCGTGACCTTCGAGGGGGACCGCCCCGTGGACGTGTCCGGGGGTCTGAGCCTGCGGGAGGTGCGGGCGGACGCCCTCCACCTGTCCGGGGAGCATCAGCTGCTGCTGCACGGGCTCCATCCGGACCCGGACATCCGGTTGGATATCCCCGCCGGGCGGGCCCGGATCGACGGGCACGAGGCCCGGGCGCTCATCATCGCGACCGTCACCGCGGGCACGTGGACGTGGGCCTGGGCGGATCCGCACCTGCCGCCCTCCCCCGCCGCCAACCTGCGTCGTTTCGGCCTGGACCACGGCATCATCGACCTGGTCCGTCCCCGCCTGCCCCGCGACACGGCGCTGATCGACGTGGCCAAGCCGGTCCTTGACGTATGGACCCACGCCGTCGTCCCCCTCACCCCGGAGACGGACGCCGTCGTGCTTCTCGACGCCCCGCACCTCACCCTCCCGGGGCCGGAGGACCCCCGGACCCGGCGCGCCGTGGAGATGGTGCTGGGGGCGGGGGTGCCGGAGGGCGTCGACAAGCGCAGGGCCCGGGAGGCCTACGCGCAGCGCCGGGGCGTCACCCTGCCAGCAGACCCAGGATGATCGCGAGCGTCGGCAGGGCGAGCAGCAGCGCGAGGATGCCCCACGCCCCGGGGCGTGCGAAGTTGAGGGTGGTGGACATGCCGTTCTCGAGGCTGACCACCGTGTCGGGGTCGTCCCGGTTCCAGTAGAAGCCGTACCGCATGTGCTGTTCCTTCTCCCCGGGCGGGTAGACGGCGCTGACGCGTCGGTACAGCGTCCTGATCCGCAGCCCGAAGAACACTGTGCTGAGGATGAGGCCGCTGACCATCAGCAGGTCGTTCAGCGGCCCGTAGTGGCCCAGCAGGGAGGCTGTGAAGGAGACGACGATGATCGTGGAGATCCAGAACATCCAGCGCGACAGTACCGGGCCGAAGCCGGTGGAGATCATCTTCTGCCGCTCCCCCGCCTCCCGGGCGGAGACGGAGGTGAGGCCGACGGCCGCCGCCCCGACGATCCCGAGCATGAGCGTAGGCAACCCGGTGAGGCTCAGGGCGCTGGGCAGTGATTTCGTGGCCCAGGCGTCCGGCTGACCGTCCAGCGTGAAGTGGATGGGCATGGGATCCGGCACCAGGTGGAAGTTCGTCCACAGCCAGAACCAGCACGCCGCGAGGACCGCGGCGATGCCCAGGTACCAGCCCCAGACCCTCACTCCAGCACGGCCCGGTACACCTCCGCGTCATGTGCCGGGCTCCACTGTGCGTCCTGTGTCTTGTCCACGAGCACCGCCCGGACCCCCTCCACGAAGTCCGGCTGGCGGCGGAGCAGTTCACCGAGGCGTTCCTCGTTGTCGAGTCCGTCACGCAGGGTCGGGGCGTCGCGGTTGGCCCGGAACAGCTCCGCGGTGGCGACGGCCGCCGACGGGGACGCGTGGGCCATGAGCTCCCGCACGGTGCCGACGAAGTCCCGGTTCGGGTGGGCCTCGAGGGCGGCGTCGATGTCCGCCCAGGAGCCGGCGCCGAAGGTGGCCTCGATGTCCTCGCGCCACCCCGCGAGACGGGACTTCTCCTGCGGCTCGATGGCGTGCTCCGCGAGGGCGGCGTCGATGCCCAGGCCGATGACGTCGAGGACGAACTGGGAGGCGTCCTCCACCATGTGGGTGGCCAGGCCGACGTGGAGCATGTCCTCCTCGTTGAGGCGGTAGCCGGTCAGTCCGATGAACGCGCCGACCGCCGGGGAGGAGCCCGGCCAGCGCTGCGAGGCCCAGGAGATGCCGACGTCGGTGATGTAGCCGATGGCCAGTTCCGGCATCGAGGCCCACGCCCGTCGGGTGGTCACCCGGTGCGAGCCGTGGGAGGACACGCCCAGGCCACCGCCCATGACGATGCCGTCCCACACCGCGATGTACGGCTTGGGGTAGGTGCCGATGAGGTTGTCCATCGCGTACTCGTCGGAGAGGAACTGATCCACCGGGC
>NZ_DUOE01000168.1 GCF_012838985.1 Corynebacterium sp.
CCCGCGCGGCGGTCTGGAGTTTCCGGTGACGGGTCGGGCCGAAGTAGACGCCGGCGAGTTTTTCCCATGCTCCGGCGTCCCGGAAGCCGAGATCAGCGAGGCCGGCTTCGGTCACCTCACCGGAGGTTAGTGCCTCCAGGACCGGCATGCCACGCAGCGCGCGGAACATCTCGATGATCTGCATGCCCCGGACGATAAACCCCCGTCGACCTTCCGTCGAGAAGCAGAAACGCCGGCCTGTGGACAACCCCCTGTTATCCACAGAAACGCCGCTCCCCGCGGAGCAGCGCTTGACAACTACCCTTCGACGAGTCCCTCGAGCCAGCCGCTGATCGACGTGAAGATGCCGTCGTGGTCGAGGCCGACCTCGGCGAGCAGCTCCGAGCGGGAGCTGTGCATCGGGAAGACGGAGGGGAAGCCGAGTCGACGCAGCGGGGTGTCCACCTCGGCGGCGGAGAGCACCTCGGACAGGAGGGAACCGACACCGCCGCGGACGATGCCGTCCTCGATGACCACCACGAGGTCGTGGTCGTCGGCCAGGCCGATGAGGGAGGCCGGGACCGGGACAATCCAGCGTGGGTCGACGACGGTGACGTTGACGCCGAGCGGCTCGAGTGAGGCGGCGACCTCGAGGGCCACGTCGGCGAAGGAGCCGACGGCGACGATGAGCACGTCGAGGCCGTCCTCGGCGGCGTCGCTGTAGTGGAGCATGTCCACGCCGTCCTCGAGCTGCATGAGGGCGGGGATCTCGGTGGGGAGAGCGCCCTTGGGGTAGCGGATGACGGTGGGGCCGTCCTGGATGTCGAGGCAGTCGTCAAAAAGCGTGCGCAGCTGTGCACCGTCGCGGGGTGCCGCGATGCGGACGCCGGGGACGATGCTGGTCAGCGCCATGTCCCAGACGCCGTTGTGGGAGGCGCCGTCGGGGCCGGTGACGCCGGAGCGGTCGAGGACGAGGGTGACGGGGAGGTTGAGGAGCGCAACGTCCATGAGCAGCTGGTCGAAGGCGCGGTTGAGGAATGTCGAGTAGATCGCCACGACGGGATGCATGCCCGCCAGCGCGAGGCCGGCGGCCGAGGTGACGGCGTGCTGCTCGGCGATGCCGACGTCGAAGAAGCGGTCCGGGAATTTCTCGGAGAAGGGCGCCAGTCCGGTGGGGCCGGCCATGGCGGCGGTGATGGCTACGATGTCCTCGCGTCGTTCCGCGGCGTCGAGCACGGCGTCGGTGAACACGCTCGTCCAGTCCGGCTGCGCCTGGCTCAGGGACACTCCGGTGAGCGGGTCGATGACGCCGGTGGCGTGCATCTGGTCGGCGAGGTCATTGACGGCGGGTGCGTAGCCGTGGCCCTTCTCGGTGACGGCGTGGACGATGATCGGGCCGTCGTAGTTGCGGGCGTAGGTCAGGGCGTGGAGCAGCGACTTGAGGTCGTGGCCCTTGACGGGGCCGACGTACTTCATGTTGAGCTCGGGGAACATCTCGGTCGGGATGATGTGGGACTTCACACCCTCCTTCACCGCGGAGAGCGCCTCGAAGGTGCGCTCCCCGACCCAGCCCATCGACTTGAGGGTCTTCTTGCCGTGCTCCATGAACTCGTCGTAGGAGCGTTCCATGCGGAGGCGGGCCAGGTTGTCGGCGAAGCCGCCGATGGTCGGTGAGTAGGAGCGGCCGTTGTCGTTGACCACGATGACCACGTTGCGGTCCTGGCCGGAGGCGATGTTGTTGAGCGCCTCCCAGCACATGCCGCCGGTGAGGGCGCCGTCACCGACGACGGCGACGACCTTGCGTTCGCTGCGTCCGGTGAGCTGGAAGGCCTTCGCCATGCCGTCGGCGTAGGACAGGGCGGCGGAGGCGTGGGAGGACTCGGTCCAGTCGTGCTCGGACTCGCCGCGGGCGGTGTAGCCGGAGATGCCGCCCCGCTGACGCAGGGTGTCGAAGGCGTCGGCCCGTCCGGTGAGGATCTTGTGCACGTAGGACTGGTGCGAGGTGTCGAAGATGATCGGGTCCTCGGGGGACTCGAAGATGCGGTGCAGCGCGATCGTCAGCTCGACGACGCCGAGGTTGGGGCCGAGGTGCCCACCGGTCGCGGACACCTTCTCCACGAGCAGCTGCCTGATCTCGTCCGCCAGTTCCTCAAGCTGTGCCACGCTGAGGTGCCTGAGATCGGCGGGCGACGACAGTCCACTGAGAATTCCCATCGTTGTCTGCTCGACTCCTTCAACCTTGTCCGACCGGGGTTCCGATCATCTTACCCGGACAATATCCTGCCCCGAATCAGCGTGTCAGTTCCGCCATGACCTCGAAGTGGTGTGTTCCGGGGAAAGCGTTGAGCACCGCCAGCCGCGCCACACGGTAGCCCTGCTCACCCCATGCGGCGACGTCCCGCGAGAAGGTCGCGGGATCACAGCCGACGTGGATGACCCGTTCCGGATTCTGCTTCGCGACGCCCGCCACCACGTCATCCCCCGCGCCCGTGCGCGGCGGGTCGAGCACCACGACACGCGGTGCCGGGAGGTTGCCGATCGCCTTCTCCACCATCTTGTTGTGCTTCTCGACGACGTACCCCTCCAGCGCCTCCTGCGTCAGCTTCGCCGCGGCCGGCGAGTAGTCGACGGAGTGGATGACGGCCCCCTCACCGAGGGCGTCCGCCAGGGCGGGCACAAACAGGCCGACACCGCCGTAGAGGTCCCAGCCGACGGCGTTCCCGTCCTTCCCGGCCGGCTCCAGGTCCGCGAGCCACTCCCGCACCAGGCCGGTGTAGGCGTCCGGGGCGGCGCTGTGGGCTTGCCAGAAGGCGGTGGCCGGGAAGCGGAACGTGTGGTCGTCGGCACGCTCGGTGACCGTGCCGGAACCCTCCAGCACCTGCTGCACCTTCTCCACGCGACGACCGCGCGGGGCACGACGGGTCTCCACGACGTGACGCTCCCCCGTCGAGTCCAGGACGGCGACGATCTCGGCGCCGGGCGTGTACGTCTCCTCGAGGAGACCGTCCAGCAGCCCCGGCACGACCTGGGTGCAGGCGACCGGGATGATCTCGTGGGAGTTCTTCGCCCGGAATCCGGCACGCCCCTGCTTGTCGACACCCAACCGCACCCGCGTCCGCCACCCACGCACCGGCTCCAGCGGGTGGAGCTCCGGGGTCGGCGGCTCGGCGACCCTGCCGAGGCGGGTGAGCTGCCCCAGCAGGATGTCGGCCTTCAGCTGCGTCTCCGCCGCCGGATCCAGATCACCGAAGTCACAGCAGCCGGCTCCCGCGGCAGCCGCCGGGCAGGCCTGGTCGACGCGGAGCGGACCGGGGGTGGTCACGCTGACGACCTCGGCGCGGGCGAAGCGCTTCTTGTCCTGCGTGATGGACACCTCGACGACGTCGCCGGGGTACGCGCCGCGCACGAAGACGACCCGCCCGTCCAGCTCGGCGATGCCTTCGCCGCCGTGCGCCATGCGGGTGATCTCGAGTTCGGTCACAGAAGTGCTCCTTGGGTGGTTGAGAAGAGAAGAATCAGACCTTACACGCCGCTACTTGTCGGTGGTGTCGGTGGTCTCCGTGGTCTCAGTGGCCGATCCGTCAGCCAGATCACGCAGGGCGGAAGCGGTGTCGTCGATGGCCTGCTCCTCCTCCGGGGTCCCCTGCGCCGCCTGGGCCTGGTTCGCCTGGGCCTGGCGGATGTCGGCGGCCCGCTGCTCCATCGCCTGCTGCACCTGGGACACCAGCTGCTTCGGCAGCACGACGGGCAGGGAGTTGCCGGCCAGGATCGGCTCGTCGCCGCGGTAGACGAAGGTGCGGGCGGTGACCTCACGGGCGAGGTCACGCAGACCCTCCTCCCGGCCGGTGGGGGCGGTGGTGGTCATGCGGACCATCCAGCGCGGCCCCTCGACGCCGATGACGCGGATCGTGCCGTGCTTGCCGCTGCCGACGACCTCGGGACCCCACGGGCCCTGCTCGACCTCCACGGTGAGACCGTCGGCGGTCATGCCCTGGACGATCAGCTCGCTGGCCTCGGCCCACTGGCCGGCGGAGGTCGGGGCGGCGAAGACGACGGGGGTGATCCGGCCGAACTCGGTGACGATGTGGACCATCTTCGGCCCCTGCTCACCCATCTCGACCTGCACCTGGGAGGTCTTCGGCAGCGGGATGCGCATCGACCCGAGGTCGAGGATGCCGAGCGAGAAGTCGCTGAAGTCGAACTCCGCGATGTTGACCGTGTCACCGTCGAAGGGGCCGGTGTCACCGTCGACGGCCTGCGGCTCCACGCTCTCCGGGACCTCCGGGGTGGGCTCCTCGTAGGTGGACTCGGCCTCCTCGGCTGTCCCGGTGTCGTGCGGCTGGTCCTGCTTCTTGCCGAATGGCCACAGTGCCATGAGTCATCGTCTCCTTGAGGTTGTGTTTCGGCCCACTGTACTAGTGGCTAGTGCACTCCGGTCGAGCCGTGGCCTCCGGTTCCCCGCTCGGTGGTGTCGAGTTCCTCCACCTCCACGAAGTCGACGAGCTCGACCCGCTGGATCACCAGCTGCGCGATGCGCATGCCGCGGGTGATCTCGACCGGGGTGTGCGGGTCCAGGTTGATGAGGGACACCTTGATCTCCCCCCGGTAGTCGGCGTCGACCGTGCCGGGTGCGTTGACGATGCTCAGTCCCTGCTTCGCCGCCAGTCCGGAACGCGGGTGGATGAGTCCCACGGTGCCCAGCGGCAGGGCCAGCGCGATGCCGGTGCCGACGAGCTGCCGCTCCCCCGGGGCGAGGGTCACGTCGGTGGTCGCGTAGAGGTCGACGCCGGCGTCACCCCGGTGGGCGCGGGCGGGAAGGGGCAGGTCCTTGTCCAGTCGGGTGATGCGGACCGGGCTGAATTCACTCATGTACGTCACGGGCCCCAATCTACCCATGGGTTAGAGTGGTGAATCGTGAGTGACACCGGTTCCGCTTCCGCTTCCCCCGTCCGCACGCTCTACCGTGAGCGCCAGTGGGTTCCGCTCTACTGGTGGTTCCTGGCGGCTTTCCTCGTGGTGCTGACCTCGATGCAGCTCTACCACAACCGCACGATCATGTGGCTGATCGTGCCGCTGGTCGTCTTGTCGGCGATCGCGGTGTGGATCCTGCTGAGCTGGTCGTCGACGGTGCTCACCGTGGAGGAGGACCCGGACGGCACGCGCTGGTTGTCGGTGAAGTCCGCGAACCTGCCGCACACCGTGGTGTCCCGTTCCCTGGCTGTGCCCGCGACGGCGAAGCGCAACGCGATGGGCCGTCAGCTCGACCCCGCCGCCTTCGTCGCCTCGCACGGCTGGATCCACGAGATGGTGATGCTGGTCCTCGACGATCCGCAGGACCCCACCCCCTACTGGCTGGTGAGCACCCGCAACCCCGAGGCGCTGCTCCGGGCGTACCTGCCCGAGCAGACGGACACCTCGCTGGCGCACCTCGAGCGGTGACGCCCCCTGAGAAGACGGAGAAAGCGCCTGTCCACCGGATGGTGGGCAGGCGCTTTCCCTGTTCCCGGGAGGAGCCGGGGTTCTAGGCGCAGTCCAGGCAGACCTCGGAACCGTCGTCCTGGGTGTAGGCGACACGGTTACGACGCTGCACCAGGAAGCACTCCGCGCAGGTGAACTCGTCGGCCTGCTTCGGCACGACGGTG
The DNA here is from genome assembly GCF_012838985.1 of Corynebacterium sp. Taxonomy (GTDB): domain Bacteria; phylum Actinomycetota; class Actinomycetes; order Mycobacteriales; family Mycobacteriaceae; genus Corynebacterium. The sequence goes on from NZ_DUOE01000168.1 coordinate 5,622, forward strand.
ACGTTGAGCTCCTCGCCGGACAGATCCACGGCCGGGAGGTCGAAGGGCTCGACGATTTCGCCGTCGTCGTCGATGCCGGGGCTCTGGCTCTCGGCGGCCTTCAGGCCCTCGAGGGAGTCGGTGTCGAGCTCGTCCTCTACTCGGCGGCGCGGTGCGTCGTAATCAGTCGCCATAACTCGTGCATCCTTCACGTGTAGATCGTCCGCGGTCCACGGTCGATGTGCCTAGTGTCGTGCCGCATATTAAGCCAGAATTCCCCGCCTGTCATACTCCCAGTTCGCGGGGGTGTTTCCTGGGGTTTACCCGGAGTTTTCAGCGGCCTGTGAGCGGGGTGAGCACACCGGCGTCGGTGATGAGTTCCTGCCATGCGTCGGCAAGCTGCCCGGCGGCCGCGGAGACGGCCTCACCGGCGGACCCGGGCGTCGACAGGCGGGGGGTGTGCACCACCGCGCCCGCCTCCCGCGCGATGAGGGCGCCGGCGGCGAAATCCCAGCAGTGCAGTCCGTGTTCGTAGAAGGCGTCGACGGTGCCTTCGGCGACGCGGCAGAAGTCGAGCGCGGCGGCCCCCATGCGGCGGATGTCGCGGACCTGCGGCAGCACGGTCGTCAACAGCGCCGCCTGCTGGGCACGCCAGGCGGCGGAGTAGGAGAAACCGGTCGCCACCAGCGCCAGCGCGGGATCGGTGAGGGCGTTGCAGCGCAGTGCCACCTCCTCCCCCGCACCCGAACGGGTCGCCCCGTGGCCGCGCGCCGCGGAGTAGACCAGCCCGCGCGGGACGTTGACCACGCAGCCGGCGATGACCTCCCCGTCGACGGCGGCGGCGATGGAGACCGCGTACTCGGGCAGGCCGTAGAGGAAGTTGACGGTGCCGTCGATGGGGTCGACCACCCAGGAGACGCCGCTTGCCGACGCCCGCTCACTCCCCTCCTCACCGATGATCCCGTCGTCGGGCCGCAGGGCGAGCAGCCGGTCGACGATGTGGTCCTCGGCGAGGGTGTCCACGACGGTCACCGGGTCCACCGCGGAGGTCTTGGTGGTGGCGAAACCCCGGATGTCCCCACCCCCCTGTTCGGCGAGTTCCGCCCGCTTGGCCAGGATGCGTTCGCCGGTGGCCACGGCGACCTCGACGGCGATGTCACGGAGCTGCACAGGATCGTGAAGAGTCATGGGGACCATTGTGCCCGCACTTTGTATGCTGGGCGCCATGAGCAACATCGGCTTCGGTATTGACATCGGCGGATCCGGCATCAAGGGTGCCCGCGTCGACCTGGACAACGGCGAGTTCGTCGGCGACCGCATCAAGATCAGGACGCCGCAGCCTGCGACCCCTGAGGCGGTGGCGGAGACCGTCGCCGAGATCGTGCGCATCGCGGAGTGGGACGGCCCGGTGGGCCTGACCATGCCCAGCGTGATCAAGGGGCAGGTCGCCCGCACCGCCGCGAACATCGACGGGTCGTGGATCGGCACCGACGTTCACGAGCTGTTCGGCCGGTATCTCGGCGACCGCGAGATCAGCGTGCTCAACGACGCCGACGCCGCCGGCATCGCGGAGGTCGCCTTCGGTGATCCGCGGGCACGACAGGGTTCGGCGCTGTTCCTCACCTTCGGCACGGGCATCGGCTCGGCGCTGCTCATCGACGGCCACCTGTTCCCCAACACCGAGCTCGGCCACATCATGATCGGTGACTTCGAGGCGGAGGAGCGGGCCTCCTCGGCGGCGAAGGACCGGGATGAGCTGAGCTTCAAGAAGTGGGCGAAGCGTGTCACGCGGGTGCTCGCCGAGTATGAGCGTCTGCTCAACCCCGGTGCGTTCATCGTCGGTGGCGGCATCTCCCGCGACCATGCGAAGTGGGTTCCGCTGCTTGAGGTGGAGGCCCCGGTCTTCCCCGCGCAGCTGCGTAACCGGGCCGGGATCGTGGGTGCCGCCATGGCGGTGGCGGCCCACGTGGCGCCCTGATCCGGCGGGCTGAGACCCCGGGTGGTTGAACCGCCCGGGAATAATTGCTCTATACTGGGCGGTTGATCGTGAAGACCATGCCGACGGTGGACGTCGGCGGATTTTCACTAGTGTGGTCCCCGGGGGCTGGTTCCCCATCCCCGTACAGGGGCGAGCACATTCATGTTGGCTAGGCGAAAGGGCGTACGTGGCAGCCACGGATTCTTCAGGCAATGCAGCGACCGACAATGCAGAGACTACTGCGTCGGCCGCCGACACTCCGGTGAAGAAGGCCGCCAAGAAGGTGGCGAAGAAGACCGCGCGCAAGGTCGCCAAGAAGACTGCGCGCAAGGTCGCGAAGAAGACCACGCGCAAGGTAGCCAAGAAGGCCGTCAAGAAGACGGCCCGCAAGGCCACCAAGGCCACCACCAAGGCTGCGACCGACGACGAGGGCCTCGAGGAGGAGCTCGACGACGAGCTCGAGCCCGAGGAGCCGGACTTCGACGAGGAGAACCTCGACGAGGATGAGCTCGGCGACGAGGAAGAGGAGGAGGAAGAGGAGGAAGAGGACGAGGGTGCGTCCGTCTGGGACGAGGACGAGTCCGCTGCCCTCCGTCAGGCCCGCAAGGATGCGGAGCTGACCGCCTCCGCCGACTCCGTCCGCGCCTACCTCAAGCAGATCGGCAAGGTAGCCCTGCTCAACGCGGAGCAGGAGGTGTCCCTGGCCAAGCGCATCGAGGCCGGTCTGTACGCCACCTACCGCATGGAGCAGATGGAGGAGGCCTTCGCCGCCGGCGACAAGGACGCGAAGCTGACCCCCGCGGTCAAGCGTGATCTGCGTGCCATCGCCCGTGACGGCCGGAAGGCCAAGAACCACCTGCTGGAGGCGAACCTCCGTCTGGTGGTCTCCCTGGCGAAGCGGTACACGGGCCGTGGCATGGCGTTCCTGGATCTCATCCAGGAGGGCAACCTTGGTCTCATCCGCGCCGTCGAGAAGTTCGACTACACCAAGGGCTACAAGTTCTCGACGTACGCCACCTGGTGGATCCGTCAGGCCATCACCCGTGCCATGGCCGACCAGGCCCGCACCATCCGTATCCCGGTGCACATGGTGGAGGTCATCAACAAGCTGGGTCGTATCCAGCGTGAGCTGCTCCAGGACCTCGGCCGCGAGCCCACCCCGCTCGAGCTGGCCAAGGAGATGGACATCACCGAGGAGAAGGTCCTCGAGATCCAGCAGTACGCCCGTGAGCCGATCTCCCTGGACCAGACCATCGGCGACGAGGGTGACTCCCAGCTCGGTGACTTCATCGAGGACTCCGAGGCTGTCGTCGCCGTCGACGCCGTCTCCTTCACCCTCCTGCAGGATCAGCTGCAGGATGTGCTGCAGACCCTGTCCGAGCGTGAGGCCGGTGTCGTCCGCCTGCGCTTCGGCCTGACCGACGGTATGCCGCGCACCCTCGACGAGATCGGCCAGGTCTACGGCGTCACGCGTGAGCGCATCCGCCAGATCGAGTCGAAGACGATGTCCAAGCTGCGTCACCCCTCGCGTTCGCAGGTGCTGCGCGACTACCTGGACTAGGCTTGCCGACGCCGCCCCGGTCACCTCCGGTGACCGGGGCTTTTCTGTGCCTGGTAGGTGGCGGGCAGGCCCGTGCGGCCGTAGCTGACACGCCGGTGGGCCCATTCGACCGGGCCGGGCCAGCCCCGCAGGTCCCACACGTACGCCCAGAGCAGGGTGGTCAGCCACACCCCGGTGGCGATGCCCATCTGCGGCAGGATGCCGGCCTCGCGGCCGAGGCCGAGGGTGAAGGGCTGGGTGAGGATGAGGAAGAGCACCGACTGCAGGATGTAGCCCGACATCGACCGCCGGCCGAGTGCGACGAAGGCCCGCAGCGCCGGGTTCAGAGTAGCGGTGGTGTCGGTGGTGCCCCGGAAGAGCAGCGCCACGAGGGCCAGGATGCCGGGGCCGGTGAGCAGCCCGAAGCTGTTGTTGAGGACGAACAGCGGCGTCTCCCACGAGGTCGGCAACACCCCGATGGAGGACAGTCCCCAGGGCAGGCCGATGAGCAGGATGACGGCGGCAGCCACGCCCACCCAGATGCGGAGGAGGCGGTGGTGCCGGTCGACGTCGACAAGCACCCCCCTCCGCGCCCACACGAAGCCGATGATCATGAGCGGCCCCAGCATGAGGGCCGCCAGCGGCAGGCTGCCCAGGGTGCCCAGCAGGCCGAAGGCGTTGAAGCCGAGGTATTCGGCGTAGTTGCCGATCCGGAGGTCCTCGGGGCTGAAGTTCAGGTCGGTCATGCCCGGGTAGAGCATCATCGCGACGGCCACCCCCGACATGACGAGCAGCTGCAGGCCGAGGAGCACCCACGCGAGGATCATGAGGGTGCGGTCACGCAGGGTGATCATCGCGATGAGGACCATGGCGATCACGGCGTACTGCACGATGATGTCGCCGTAGAAGAGCAGCACGAGGTGGCCGACACCGATGAGGGCGAGCAGACCGTAGCGCCGCCACAGGACCTTCCGTGCCTGCCCCGGCGGGAAACCACGCCGCCACAGGCTCATGGTGATCAGTCCGACACCGAACCCGAGCAGCGTGGTGAACATCGCCAGGCCGCGCACATGGACGAACATGCCGTGGAACACCGCCGCGAGGGACTCCAGGAGCGTCGGGGTGCCGTAGATGCCGCCGAACCCGGCGGCAAGGTCGGCGTTGTGGGGGATCGCCCAGGCGGTGGGGAGATTCGCCACCGCGATGCCGAGCAGCGCCAGCCCCCGGGCCAGGTCGGGGGCGAGGTAACGGACCTTCTGCGGGGGCGGGTGCATCGGGGCGCCCATGTCTACTGGTTCAACCAGGTGTCGATCGCCCGCTCCACGCACTCCTGACGCTGCGCCGGATCCGTGATGCTGAGGCAGTCCGCCATGCCGCTGTCCGCCATGATCACCCCGAACACCACCCAGAAGATGATGGACAGACCGATCGCGATGATCGACAGCACCAGGCCACCGACGGACATGCCCGTGCGACGACCGGGGCCGTTGATGCGGCGGCCCCGCACCAGCGCGACGACACCGACGATGAGGCCGACCAGACCGGCGAGGAAGGCGAAGGCCGTCGCCACGAGGCTCAGCCCCATGACGAGCGCCAGGATGCCCAGGCCCAGGGCCCAGGGGGCGACGCCGTTCTTCTCCTCGTCCACCGCCCAGGTCGTGCCGACGTCACTGCTGTATCCGCCGTAGCCCGCCCCGTACGCGGGTTCCGCGGAGGGGACAGAGGGAGTGGCCTCCGCCCCGCCGGAGGGGTACCGGTAGGCCTCGTAGTTCGGGGGCGTCCCGGGTGTCCCGGACCGGTCAAGGCCGGACTGGTCGTCCCGGGGGTTGTCGGGGGTGAAGGGGTTGCTCATGTCCGTCGACTTTCCGTGTGCTGTCAGTGTGGTGACTCCACACTAACCACTGGAGCTCCCCGGCGCGGAGCACCCCGCGCTGAAGTGGCCGGTCACCACTGGCGCAGATAGGCGATCCGGTCCCGGAGCTGCTCGGCGGTGCACAGGGCCGTGGGCGGTCCGCCGCAGGCGTTGCGGGCCTCGGTGTGGATCGCGCCGTGCGGGCGACCGGTGCGTCCGGCGGTGATGGAGACGATGGCGTTGAGCTCCTTGCGCAGCTGCGGGATCTCGTCGCTGGCCACGCGCTCGGCGGCCGCCCTGTTGCCCGCGGACTGGCGGGCCTCCTCGTCGGCCTTGGCGGCGGCGTCGCGGGCGTCGAGCTGCTCCTCCTGCCGCTTGCGCAGGAGTGCCTTCATCTGGTCGGCGTCGAGAAGCCCCGGGAGGCCGAGGTAGTCCGCCTCCTCGTCGGAGCCGGCGAAGGTGGCGGTGCCGTAGGTGGAGCCGTCGTAGATGAGGGAGTCGAGTTCGGCCTCGGCGCCGAGGGACTCGTAGGCCTTCTCCTCGTCCTTCTCGGTCTCCTCGCGGTTGGCCTCGGCGAGCGCCTCATCGTCCCAGCCCTCCTGGGGGCGGTCAGGTTTGCCCAGGACATGGTCACGGGAGGTCTCAAGCTTCTCCGCCAGGCCCAGCAGGACCGGCACGGAGGGCAGGAACACGGACGCGGTCTCGCCGGGCATGCGGGAACGCACGAAACGGCCGATGGCCTGGGCGAAGAAGAGCGGGGTGGCGGCAGAGGTCGCGTAGACGCCGACGGCCAGACGGGGGACGTCCACGCCCTCGGAGACCATGCGGACGGCGACCATCCACTCGTCGGTGTTGTTGGAGAAGTCCTCGATGCGCTGGGAGGATCCGGGCTCGTCCGAGAGGATGACGGCCACCGGGGTGGTGGACATCTTCTCCAGGATCCTCGCGTAGGCACGGGCCGTGGCCGTGTCGGTGGCGATGACCAGGCCACCGGCGTCGGGCATGTTCTTGCGCAGCTGCAGCAGGCGGGTGTGCGCGGCCTGCAGGACGGCCGGGATCCAGTCGCCCTTGGGGTCGAGCGCCGTCTTCCAGGCGCGTGCCGTCTGCTCCGCGTTGAGTGGCTCCCCCAGGCGGGCGGCGTACTCCTCGCCGGCGGAGGTGCGCCAGCGGGCCTCACCCGAGTAGGCGAGGAACACCACGGGGCGGACGACGCCGTCGGCCAGCGCGTCGGCGTAGCCGTAGGTGTGGTCCGAGCGGGAGACGAGGTGGCCCTCGCCGTCCTCCTCGTAGCGGACGAAGGGGATGGCGGCGTCATCGGAGCGGAAGGGCGTTCCGGTCAGGGCGAGCCGGTGCTCGGCGTCGGCGTAGGCCTCCCGGATGCCGTCGCCCCAGCTCTTGGCGTCACCGCCGTGGTGGATCTCGTCGAGGATCACCAGGGAGCGCTTCGCCGAGCACACCGCGTGGTGCTTGTACGGGTGCATGGACACCTGGGCGTAGGTCACCACGACGCCGTCGTAGGCGGGGTTGACCGCCGAGGCGTTGGTGAAGTGCGGGTCGAGCGCCAGGCCGACGCGGGCGGCGGCCTGGGACCACTGGATCTTCAGGTGCTCGGTGGGCACGACGACGATGATGCGGTCGACGGTCCGGGAGGCCTTGAGTTCAGTGGCCACGCGCAGCGCGAACGTCGTCTTGCCGGCGCCCGGGGTCGCGACCGCCAGGAAATCCTTCGGTTTGTGGAGCAGGAACTTCGTCAGCGCCGACCGCTGCCAGGCGCGGAGCTGCCCCTTCGCGGCCCCACTCACTTGCGACGCAGGCCCTTGTAGATCCGTTCGCAGTCGGGGCACACCGGCGAACCCGGCTTGGCCTGCTTGGTCACCGGGAAGGTCTCGCCGCACAGGGCGACGACCATGTTGCCGCTCACGGCGGATTCGACGATCTGGTTCTTCTTGACGTAGTGGAAGAACTTCGGGGTGCCGTCGTCGAGGTCGGTGTCTTCCCTGATGTCGGTGCGTTCGATGGTCTTCGTACTGGTCTTCACGCGAACCATCATGCCCCACATCTGACCGGAAAGGCACACAGGGCTACCCTGAGCTGTATGGATCAGGACACCTACGACGCCGTTGAGGACCCCGCGGACAACTCCCGGAGCGGTGCTGCCCGTGGTCGGCGCAAGCTGCTGCGACGCCGCCGTGCGGAACTGATCACCACCGCCCGCCGTTCCCCCGCCGAGAATCTGCGCCACCGTGAGCGCGTGTACACCTGGCTCCAGCTCTCCCGTGTCCCGGCACTGCTCATCAGCGCCGGCAGCTACCTGTGGCTGGGTGACTGGCTCTTCTCCGGAATCCTCTTCCTCATCTCCGTCCCGCTGCCGTGGATCGCGGTGGTCATCGCGAACGGCAAGGGTGAGGTCCGGGAGAAGCGCACCCGCAACGTCTACAAGCCGCAGGCGGCCCGCGAGTACTACGCCGCCGTCGACGCAGCCCGGGACGCCGAACTGGCGGCCCCGGAGCGCCTGGAGCTGGACACGGGCGAATCCGACATCATCGACCACGAGGAGGACACCAAGTGACTCTCGCCGCGCTCGCCCCCGAGCTGATCACCCTGTTCCGCGAGGCCGGGTTCACCGCCGACGGCATCGCCGCCCACCTGGGCCCCGACGCCACCGAGGCGATGCACCGCGGCGAACCCGCGGCCGTCCGGTACGCCGCCTCCGATGACTCCCTGTTGTCGCGGCTCATCCGTTTCTTCGTGCTCCGCGACGCCCTCCCGGCCACCGCCCTCGCCGACCTGGTGGGTGCCTCCCTGGCCACCCGGCTTCTCGACGCCGGCGCCGTCCGCGCCGACCGCTCCGGCACGGTCACCCCGGTGCTGGACATCCGCCCGCACGTCATCGTGGGTGAGAACCGCTGGATCTTCTCCGACGCCGACGCCTCCATGACGCAGCACGTCCCCGGCCCCGACCACGTGCTCGGCGTCGGGGCGGCGAGTCTGTCGCTGCTGCAGTCCACGCCGGTCACCCCGGTGGACACCGTCCTCGACCTGGGCACCGGCTCCGGTGTCCAGGCGCTCGGCCAGGTGGGGGTCGCCACCCACATCACGGCCACCGACATCCATCCGCGGGCCCTCGAGCTGGCGGCCGCCACCTTCGCAGGTGCCGGCGCCCCCGTGGAACTCCTGCAGGGCGCCTGGTTCGAGCCGGTCGCCGGCCGGACCTTCGACCGCATCGTGGCCAACCCGCCGTTCGTCGTCGGTCTCCCGGAGGTCGGCCACGTCTACCGGGACTCCGGACTCAACCTCGACGGTGCCTCCGAGCTGGTGGTCTCCCAGACGCCGGAGCACCTCGCCCCGGGTGGTACCGCGCATCTGCTGGCCGCCTGGGTGCACACCCACGAGGAGTCCTGGGCCTCCCGCGTCGCCTCCTGGCTGCCCCGGCGCGGCGTCGCGGCGTGGATCATCGAGAGGGACGTCGCCGACCCGGCGCACTACGTGGGCACGTGGCTGCGCGACGAGTCCGTCGACCCCCGCTCCCCCGCCGCCGCGGAGCGGACGCAGGCCTGGCTCCGCCACTTCGCCGACCACGGGGTGACCGGCATCGGCTTCGGGTTCGTCGCCATCCGGGAGATCGGCGACGAGCCCTCCGACATCATGGCCGAGACCATGCCGCAGGCCTTCACCGATCCCCTGGGCCCCGAGATCGACGAGTACTTCGACCGCATCGCCTGGCTGCGGCACCGCTCCGCGGAGGACCTGGCCACCGCGACCTTCCTCGCCCGCCCGGGCCTCGCCCGGGAGGACATCTCCCAGGCGGACCTCGACGCCGGCGTCGGTTTCGCCCCCGCCGCCCTGCGGCTGACGCGGACGGACGGACCACGGTGGTCGCACGACGTCGACAAGCATCTGGCGTCGATCGTCGCCGGGCTGCACCCGCAGGGGCTCTCCCTCGGGGAGGTCGTGGGCCTCTACGCGATGGCCAACGACCTCGACGAGGGGCAGCTGCTGGAGTCCGCGATCCCCGCCGTCGTCGACCTCGTGCGTCACGGTCTGGTGCTGCCGGCGGAGCTGGTCCTGTGAAGGCCGTCCTGACGCGCGTGAGCTCCGCCTCCGTGACCGTCGACGGGCAGGTCGTCGGCGAGATCGGCCCCGGCCTCCTGGCTCTGGTGGGCGTCGGCCGGGAGGACGCCCCCGACGCGTGGGAGACGATGGTGCGCAAGATCGCGGAGCTGCGCATCCTCGACGGGGAGCAGAGTGTCTCCGAGGCCGGGCAGTCCGTCCTGCTGGTCAGCCAGTTCACCCTCCACGGCCGGACCGCGAAGGGACGGCGTCCCAGCTGGTCGGACGCCGCGCCGGGTGAGGTGGCGGAGCCGGTGATGGCGAAGATCGCCGCGGGTCTGCGGGACCGGGGCATCCCCGTGGAGGAGGGTGTCTTCGGCGCGATGATGCAGGTCGCGTCGGTCAACGAGGGGCCGTTCACCGTGCTCGTGGAGTGCTGAACGGCTTTCGGGAACAAAACCGGCCGCAGAAGCGTTGACTCATTAAGACCGGCGAAAAATAGGAGGCCTCCTGATGACTAAACCTTCTCTGCAGGATTCTGACGTAGAGACCACCGACCGCGGTAGCCGTCGCGGCCAGACGAACGACAACCCGTCCGCGGACCTGGTTCGTGTTTATCTCAACGGAATCGGGCGCACCGCGCTGCTGAATGCGGAGGAGGAGGTGGAGCTCGCCCAGCGGATCGAGGTCGGACTGTACGCCGCTCATCTGCTGGAGTCGGACCGTAAGCTGACCCGCGCCATGAAGCGTGACCTCAAGGTGCTGGCGAAGGACGGCAACAAGGCCCGCGCGCACCTGCTGGAGGCGAACCTGCGTCTCGTCGTCTCCCTGGCGAAGCGTTACACCGGCCGCGGCATGCCGCTGCTGGACCTCATCCAGGAGGGCAACCTGGGTCTTATCCGTGCGATGGAGAAGTTCGACTACGCCAAGGGCTTCAAGTTCTCCACTTACGCGACCTGGTGGATCCGTCAGGCCATCACCCGTGGCATGGCCGACCAGTCGCGCACGATCCGTCTCCCCGTCCACCTCGTGGAGCAGGTGAACAAGCTCTCCCGCATCAAGCGCGAGATGTACCAGCACCTGGGCCGTGAGGCCACCAACGAGGAGCTGGCCGATGAGTCCGGCATCGAGGAGTCCCGCATCGAGATGCTGCTCCGTCAGTCCCGTGACCCGGTGTCCCTGGACATGCCCGTCGGCGCCGACGAGGAGGCACCGCTGGGTGACTTCATCGAGGACGCCGAGGCCACCGACGCCGAGTCGGCGGTCGTGGCCACCATGCGTCACTCGGACATCCGTGCCGTGCTGGGCACCCTCGAGGACCGCGAGCAGGACGTCATCCGCCTGCGTTACGGCCTGGACGACGGTGTGCCGCGCACCCTGGACCAGATCGGCCGCCGCTTCGGGCTGTCCCGTGAGCGTGTCCGCCAGATCGAGCGTGAGGTCATGAGCAAGCTGCGTGACGGGCACCGCGCCGACCGACTCCGCGAGTACGCTCTCTGAGCGACCACCCGCATCATGCCCGTTGACACGGGTGACACCGCCCTCCCGGACCCCGGGAGGGCGTTCTCCTTTAAGGTAGGCTTCTACCCAATGTGACTTGCAGAAAGGCGTTGTGGCTGTGAAGGATCTGGTCGATACCACCGAAATGTATCTGCGGACGATCTACGAGCTCGAGGAGGAGGGCATCGTCCCTCTCCGGGCCCGTATCGCCGAGCGCCTGGAGCAGTCGGGGCCGACCGTCAGCCAGACCGTCGCGCGCATGGAGCGCGACAACCTCGTCATCGTCCGCCCGGACCGTTCCCTCGAGATGACCCCGGAGGGCCGCGAGCTGGCCACCGCCGTCATGCGCAAGCACCGCCTCGCCGAGCGTCTGCTCACCGACATCCTCGGCCTGGACATCCACCAGGTCCACGATGAGGCCTGCCGCTGGGAGCACGTCATGAGCGAGGCCGTCGAGCAGCGCGTCGTCGCCGTCCTCGAGGACGCCACCCGTTCCCCCTTCGGCAACCCGATCCCGGGCCTGGACGCCCTGGGGGTTGCGGGCCCGGCCACCGCCGACCACGGCATCCGTGTCGTCGACCTGCCCGAGGGGAAGCCGGTGGAGGCCCGTATCGTGCAGCTCAACGAGATCCTCCAGGTGGATCTGGAGCAGTTCGCCCGGCTCGTCGACGCCGGCATCGGTGTCGGCGCGACGGTCACCGTCACCCATGAGGGCGGTACGATCCGTCTCTCCTCCGGGGGCTCCGACGTGGAGCTCAACCCGGAGCTCGCCCACGCCGTCCGCGTGGAGCTCGTCTGATGAAGCTGCTGGTCACCGGCGGTGCCGGGTACGTCGGTTCCGTCTGCGCGCAGGTCCTGCTCGAGGCGGGCCACGAGGTGGTCATCATCGACCAGTTCACCACCGGCAACCGGGAGGCCGTGCCCTCCGGGGCCCGTCTGGTCGAGGGTGACCTCCGTGACGTCGCCGCGACCGTGCTCGACGAGGGGGGTTTCGACGGGGTGCTGCACTTCGCCGCCCGTTCGCTGGTGGGTGAGTCCGTGGAGAAGCCCGAGGAGTACTGGCAGCACAACGTGGTCACCACGCTCGTGCTTCTCGACGCCATGCGGGCCGCCGGTGTGACCAACCTCGTGTTCTCCTCCACCGCCGCCACCTACGGCGAGCCGGAGGTCGTGCCCATCACCGAGGACATGCCGACGCAGCCGACCAACCCCTACGGTGCGTCGAAGCTGGCGATCGACCACATCATCACCTCCTACGCCCACGCCCACGGGCTGGCGGCGACGAGCCTGCGATACTTCAACGTGGCCGGCGCCTACGGTGACATCGGCGAGAACCGGGAGATCGAGACGCACCTCATCCCGCTGGTCCTGCAGGTGGCCCTGGGGCACCGCGAGAAGATCTTCATGTTCGGTGATGACTGGCCCACCGCCGACGGCACCCCGGTCCGCGACTACATCCACATCCGGGATCTCGCGGACGCCCATGTCCTGGCGCTGGAGACGAACGAGCCGGGCCGCCACCGGATCTACAACCTGGGGTCCGGCGACGGCTACTCGGTCCGCGAGGTCATCGACATGTGCCGGAAGGTGACCGGCCACCCGATCCCCGCCGAGGTGGCTCCCCGGCGCGCGGGTGACCCGGCCACGCTCATCGCCTCCTCCGACCGCATCCGGCGGGAGCTGGGGTGGAACCCCACCCGCACCGACCTGGAGACGATCGTCACCGATGCCTGGGCCTTCACCAGCCGGCTCGGTGACCGAGCCTGGTCCGCCCGGCGTTAGGCCGCCTGCTCCTGCGGCGGTTCGCTCACCCCGTGGTTGGCCCGCACCATCCGGGAGCCCTCCCGCACGGACCTCACCATGAAGTCGAAGGCGCCGGCCTGCGCGGGCGCGAGCAGCAGGCGGGAGAGGGAGTGGCTGCGGTCCTCCTCCAGCACGGCCAGCAGGGCGTGGGTGGTGCGCATGGTCAGGTTCAGTTCCACCATGCACAGCGCGTACAGCGCGAGTGCGTTGTGGCGGATGAGGCCCGTGAACGTCCGGGCCACCGCCAGCATGAGCTGCGCGCCGGGGGTCGGCTGCTGCAGCACGTCCTCGATGAGCAGGTCACGCAGCTCCAGGGTGCCCAGCAGGGTCGCGACGGTGAGCAGGACCTCATCGTCGGAGAGCAGGGCGTCGAGCGGCACGTCCCGGGCCTCCTCGATGAGCAGGCGGGCGTCGGCGGCCAAGGCGGCGTAGACCGTCGGTGACAGCTCCCGTGCCCGCTCCAGGGCGAAGCGGGTGAGGTACTCACACTCCTCGTCGTCGAAGTGGCGGTTGGCGCGTCGGAAATGCTCCCGTGTCTCCTCCCGGTTGAGGTCGGGCAGCTGGCCCTGCTCCAGCAGCGGCTCCATCGCCCGGGCGCCGGACACCGGGGCGATGACGTCCTCCGTCCAGGCCCCGTCGAGTTCGTGCAGCGCCGAGTAGGGGCCGAATCCGATCCTCACCGGTTCCCCGGTGAGGATCTCCCGGGTCACCCACGCCAGGTCGAGCTGCAGGATCCGGGTGCGGGTGAGGGCGACGAGGGTGTCGATGATCTCGTTGATCTCCGGGTCCGGGCGGGTGGTCACGAGGAATCCGAACACCACCTCAGGGTCCATGTCCTCGATGGTCCGGGCCAGGTCAGGGAGCATGACCAGGTCATCCAGGTCGATGCGCAGCACCGGGCCCAGTTCCAGGTGGTGGCGGGAGTCCGTCCCGGAGAACGTGACGAAGACGAGGGAGTCGTGGGGGTAGAAGCCGAGGATGCCCGGCAGGTTGGCGGCGATCTGTCCCGGTGAGTTCAGTGTCGTGGTGGCTGCTGTCATGACCCGCACACTGCCGTGGATCGGGGCGGGGTGCGAGGGGACGTCGGAAAGCGGCACCCGTGCCTGTGGACAACCCCACCTTGTCCACAGGCCGTCGGAGGCGCGCTGGCGGACCATTACCGGATCGGGCAGAATGGTACGGCTAGACTGGACCCTCACTGGAATAACACCCGTGTGAGGTGCGTTGCAGCGGATGTATGCCGTTGGAGCCGAAGGAGGATGATGGGTATGCAGGACAATGAGCGCCGCATGTACGAGCTCGAGTACCCGGCCCCGGAGGTGGGTGCGGGGACACAGGACGGTCCGACGCTGATCGTCGCCCTGCAGGGGTACGCCGATGCAGGCCACGCCGTCGAGACGAGCGCCGATCACCTGCTCGCCGCCCTGGACTCACGTCCCTTGGCGTCGTTCAACAATGACGAACTGATCGACTACCGTTCGCGTCGCCCCGCCGTAACCATGGACAACCACCAGATCACCGGGATGGAGAACCTCAACCTCGGGATGCGCGTGCTCCGCGACACCGAGGAACGGTCCTTCCTGCTGCTCTCCGGCCCCGAGCCGGACCTGCGGTGGGAGGCCTTCACCGAGGCGGTCGCCGATCTGGTGGAGAAGTTCGGCGTGCGCCGGACCATCTGCCTCTACGCTGCGCCGATGGCCGTGCCGCACACCCGTCCCCTCGTGGTGTCCGCGCACAGCAACACCCCGCAGCTGGTGAACTCCATGTTCACCTATGACTCGAAGGTCGTCCTGCCGGGTTCGGCGTCCATGATGATCGAGCGTGCCCTGCACAAGCGCGGCCTCAACGTCGCCGGCTTCACCGCCCACGTCCCGCACTACCTCGCGGCGTCGCCCTACCCGGCCGCCACCCACGAGCTGCTGGACGCCGTGGCGCGTGCCGCCGACCTCACCTTCCCGCTCCGCGCGATCGAGGTCGACATCGAGCGCGTCGCGCAGCAGCTCGCGGAGCAGGTCGACGACAGCCATGAGATCCAGCAGGTCGTCGCCCACCTGGAGCGCCAGTACGACGAGGAGCTGGAGCGCTACCGCGCCTCCAACCCGAAGGCCATGCTGCCGGGTGAGCACGAGATGCCCTCCGGCGATGAGATCGGTGAGGAGTTCGAACGTTTCCTCGCCGCCCTCGACGCCACCGAGGAGGACAACCGGACCGAGGAGGTCGGCGGTCCGCGTGAGCTGCCGGACGAGGACCCGGACGACGACGAGTAGGACCGCCCGCCCCGCCTGCCCCATCACCGGGGTCGGCGGGGTGTTTTTCACCCGCACCGGGGACCCGGCACCGCGCCTCCGCACGGCCGGACGGTGAGGGTGCGGGTGCAACGGGCCCCGGGGGCGGCCTCCTCCGCGCGGCAGGCGGCTAGGGTGAATAGGTGTGAACCTCGCTCAAATGTTGCCTGACCTGTCCGACGTCCCCGAGAGCCTGCTGGATGAATCGATCTTCGATTCCTTCCTCGCCTGGGTACGGGGGCGCGGCATCGAGCTCTACCCCGCGCAGGAGGAGGCGGCGCTGGGCATCCTGGCCGGTGACAACGTCATCCTGGCCACGCCGACGGGCTCGGGTAAGTCGATGGTGGCCAACGCGGCGCACTTCATCGCCATGGCCCGCGGGCAGCGTTCCTTCTACACCGCCCCGATCAAGGCGCTGGTGAGCGAGAAGTTCTTCGCCCTGTGCGAGATCTTCGGCCCAGAGAACGTCGGCATGATGACCGGCGACGCGACCGTCAACGGCAGGGCCCCCATCATCGCGGCGACCGCGGAGATCGTGGCCAACATCGCGCTTCGCGACGGCGCCGAGGCCGCCATCGACCAGGTCGTCATGGATGAGTTCCACTACTACTCCGACCCGGAGCGGGGCTGGGCGTGGCAGGTGCCGCTGCTGGAGCTGCCGAAGGCGCAGTTCCTGCTCATGTCCGCCACCCTCGGTGACACGACCTTCCTGCAGGAGGACCTCACCGCCCGCACGGGCCGGACGACGTCGCTGGTGGCGGGTTCGGAGCGTCCGGTGCCGCTGGACTTCTCCTACGTGTACACGCCGGTGCACGAGACGATCGAGAACCTGCTGGAGGACGGCAAGGCACCCATCTACGTGGTGCACTTCTCGCAGCGTGAGGCCACGGAGCGGGCCCAGGCGCTGACGAGCCTGAAGATCATCGACGACGAGACCAAGGAGAAGATCGTCGCGGAGATCGGCAGCTTCCGCTTCACGACGACCTACGGCAGGACCCTCTCCCGCCTCCTGCGCCGCGGCATCGGCGTCCATCACGCCGGCATGCTGCCCAAGTACCGCCGCCTGGTCGAGCGTCTCTCCCAGACCGGCCTGCTCAAGGTCATCTGCGGCACCGACACGCTCGGCGTGGGCATCAACGTGCCGATCCGCACCGTGCTCATGACCGGTCTGGCGAAATTCGACGGCACCCGCCAGCGCATCCTCAAGTCGCGTGAGTTCCACCAGATCGCCGGCCGCGCGGGCCGTGCCGGTTATGACACCGAGGGCACCGTCGTCGTCGAGGCCCCGGAGCACGAGATCGAGAACTGGCGCCTGCGCCAGCGCGCCGGATCCGACCCGAAGAAGCTGAAGAAGCTGCGCCTCAAGTCCGTGCGGGAGGGTGAGGTCACCTGGTCGGAGAAGACCTACGAGCGTCTCACCGTCGCTGAGCCGGAGCCGATGAGCTCGCAGTTCCGCATGACCAACTCGATGCTGCTCAACGTCATCGCCCGCCCCGGCAACGGTTACGAGCACCTCAGGCACCTGCTGCGCACCAACCATGACACCCGCGCCAAGCAGAACCGCGACATCCTCCACACCCTGGAGCTGTTCAGGGGCCTCCTCAACGCCGGCATCGTGGTCAAGGCTGAGGACGGGACCGACGAGGAGGGCCGCCCCTACCACCTCACGCAGGAGCTGCAGCGCGACTTCGCCCTCAACCAGCCGCTCTCCCCCTTCGCGCTGGCCGCACTGACGCTGCTGGACCCGGAGTCCGAGAGCTACACCGTCGACGTCATCTCCACGTTCGAGGCCATTCTCGACGACCCCCGGCCCCTCCTCCAGGCCCAGCAGAAGCAGGCCCGCGGCGAGGAGATCGCCGCGCTCAAGGCCGAGGGCGTCGACTACACCGAGCGCATGGCCATCGTCGAGGACATCACCTGGCCGCAGCCGCTGGCCGAGGAACTCGAGGACGCCTACGACACCTTCACCGAGGGCGCTCCCTGGGCCCGTGAGTTCGAGCTCTCCCCCAAATCGGTCGTGCGCGACATGATCGAGCACGCCATGACCTTCTCGGACCTCATCGCCACCTACGGGCTGGCCCGCTCCGAGGGTGTCGTCCTGCGCTACCTCACCGACGCCTGGCGCACCCTGCGTCAGTCGGTCCCCCTCGATTCGCTCAACGACGAGCTGGAGGACGTCATCGAGTGGCTCGGTGAGCTCATCCGCCAGGTCGACTCCTCGCTCATCGACGAGTGGGCCCAGATGGGCGACGAGGACACCCCCATCTCCAAGGAGGACCTGGAGCGCGAACTCGCCTTCGGCCTCGAGGACCCCACGGCCCTGACCGCCAACCAGCGGGCGTTCACCATCATGGTGCGCAACCTCATGTGGCGCCTGGTCGAGCTGTTCGCATGGGAGAAGGAGGACCGCCTCGCCGATCTCCTCGACTACCTGGAGCGCGACGAGAAGCCCGACTGGGGTGCCGAGCTCGACGCCTACTTCGACGAGTACGCCGACCTCGACATCGGTGCCGACGCCCGCGGCGGCGACTACTTCTCCCTCACCCGCGACGGCCGCGAGTGGACCGCCCGGCAGATCATCAAGGACCCGGAGGGCGACAACTCCTTCCAGCTGGTCGCCGTGGTCGACCTCGACGCCTCCGACGCGGAGGGCGAGGTGCGGCTGAAGAACCTGGAGATGATCAGGAGTTAGAGGCAGGGCCACCAGTACTGCCCCGGTCTCCTCCCCCACGGGAGGAAGGTGTCCCGCTCGGAGTAGTGGCGGAGTGCCCGTTCACACAGTTCCTCCTCCACCGGTACTCCTGAGGAAATAGTCCAGACCCTGCTCCCGCACCGCGGTTGGGCCTGTGCGCCCCGGACTACATACTCCCGACGATCTCCCGCATGATCTCCGCGGTTTCCGTCGGCGTCGTGCCCACCCGGACGCCGGCCGCCTCCAGAGCCTCCTTCTTGGCCTGGGCCGTACCGACGGAGCCGGTGACGATCGCCCCGGCGTGCCCCATGGTCTTGCCCTCCGGGGCGGTGAACCCGGCGACGTAGCCGACGACCGGTTTGCTCACGTGCTTCCTGATGAAGTCCGCCGCGCGTTCCTCGGCGTCACCGCCGATCTCACCGATCATGACGATGGCCTGCGTGTCGTCGTCTCCCTCGAAGAGGGTGAGGGCGTCGATGAAGTCGGTGCCGATGAGCGGGTCGCCGCCGATGCCGATCGCGGTGGAGATGCCGACGTCGGAGAGCTCGTTCATCATCTGGTACGTCAGCGTGCCCGACTTGGAGATGAGCCCCACCGGGCCGGAGCCGGTGATCGTCGCCGGGATGATGCCGGCCAGGGACGTCTCCGGGGTGATGAGGCCGGGGCAGTTCGGGCCGATGATCCGCGAGGTGTCCCCCGCGCGGGCCAGCATCTCGGCGGTGTCCTGGACGGGCACGCCCTCGGTGATGACGACGATGAGCGGCATCTGCGCGTCGATCGCCTCGATCACCGCATCCTTGACGTACGGCGCCGGGACGAAGACGACGGAGACGTTCGCGTCGGTGGCCGCGCGGGCGTCGGCGACGGTGGCGAACACCGGGAGGTCCTCGCCACCCAGGGCCACCGTCTCCCCCGCCTTCTTCGGGTTGGTGCCGCCGACCACGCGGGCGCCGGCCGCGAGCATGCGCTCGGTGTGCAGGCGACCTTCCCGTCCGGTGATGCCCTGGACAATGATGCGGGAGTCGGCGTCGAGAAGCACTGCCATGTCAGATCCTTTCGCTATGCGACGCTCGGCGTCATCGCGGCCAGTTCGGTCACCTTGTCCCCGGCCTCTTCCATGTCCGCGACGACGGTGACCAGCGGGTGGTCGAAGTCCTCGAGGATGGCGCGGCCCTCGTCGACGCTGTTGCCGTCGAGACGCACGACGATCGGGCGGGAGGCGTCGTCGAGCCTGGTGAGGGCCTCGACGATACCGGTGGCGACAGCATCACAGGAGGTGATGCCGCCGAAAACGTTGACGAGCACGCTGCGGACCTCGTCGTCCGACAGCACGATCTCCAGCGCCGCGGTCATC
>NZ_DUOE01000169.1 GCF_012838985.1 Corynebacterium sp.
CCTTGATGATGCCGACGACGGGGCCGAAGATCTCCTCGCGGAACAGTTCCATGTCGGCGGTGACGTCGGCGAACAGGTGCGGGGCGACGACGCGTCCCTCGATCGGTCCGGAGAGGAGTTCGCGGGCGCCCTCCTCGCGGGCCTTCTCGATCTTGGCGGTGACGGACTGGACCTGCTGGTCGTTGATGAGGGGGCCGACGATGGTGCCGGGGTCGAGCTGGTCGCCGTAGGTGAGGCCGCGGACGCGCTCGGTGTACTTCTCCACGAACTCGTCGTAGACGGGTGCCTGCACGATGATGCGGTTGATGGCCATGCAGATCTGGCCCTGGTGGAGGAACTTGCCCAGGGTGGCGGCGCCGACGGCCTGGTCCATGTCGGCGTCGTCGAGGATGACCAGCGGCGCGTTGCCGCCGAGTTCGAGGGCCACCTTCTTCATGCGCTTCCCGCCGACCGCCTTGACGCCGACGTTCTGGCCGACCGGGGTGGAACCGGTGAAGGAGATGAGGGAGGGGACCTCGTTCTCCACGAAGTGGTCGCCGATCTCCGAGCCTGCGCCGACGACGACGCCCAGCACGCCCTGCGGCAGGCCGGCGGCCTCGAAGATCCTGCCCAGCAGCAGGCCGCCGACGAGCGGGGTGTCGGAGGCCGGCTTGAGCACGACCGCGTTGCCGCAGGCCAGGGCCGGGGCGACGGAACGCATGGACAGGGCGAAGGGGAAGTTCCACGGGCTGATCACGCCGACGACGCCGAGCGGCTCGCGGAAGATGTAGTTCGTCTTGCCCGGGGTGTCGGAGGGGTGGATGGAGCCGCGGATGCGGGTCGGGAACTGTGCGGCCTCGCGCAGGGAGCCGAGCGCCAGGCCGGTCTCGATGCTCGCCTTCGCGATCGTCGAGGCCGACTCCGCCTGGATGAGGGCGACGACGGCGTCGAAGTTCTCCTCGATGAAGTCCGCCGCCTTGTTCATCACGGCGGCGCGGTCCTTCGGCGGCAGCTCCGCCCAGGCGGTCTGCCGCTGCTTCGCCACGTCATAGGCCTTGTCGACGTCCGCCCGGGACGCCTGACGGATCGTGGCGATGGGCTCGTCGTTGAAGGGGTTGACGGTGGTGGCGGTGCGCCCGGAGGTGCCGTCGACCCAGCCGTCGATGAAGAGCTGCTCGGAGATGAGGTGGGAGTAGTCGGACATGTTCTTCTCTTTTCCTGTGGTTCAGATGTCGGAGACCCGGAGGACGGCCTTGATGGTGCCGCCTTCGTGGGCGTCGTGGATGGCGCGGTCGATGTCGTCGAAGTCGTAGAGGGTGACCAGTTTGTCGAAGGGGAAGCGGCCCGCCCGGTGGAGCTCGAGCAGCCCCGGGATGAGTTCATGGCTTGTCGACGAACCACCGAGGGTGCCCACGATGGTCTTGCCGAACAGCGTGCGCATGTGGTCGACGGAGAAGCGTGCCTCTGCCGGGGCGCCGCCGACGAGGATGACGGTGCCCAGCAGTCCGACGGCGTCGGCGGCCTGCTCGATGACCTGGATGTTGCCGGTGCAGTCGAGGACGTGGTCCGCCGGGCCGCCGCAGATCTCGGCGATGGCTGCGAGCATGTCGGTGTCGCCGGAGTTGACGGTGTGGGTCGCGCCGAGCTCCTCCGCCAGCTCCAGGCGGTTGTCCTGCAGGTCGACGGCGATGATGGTCGCGGCCGGGGTGTTCCGGGCGGCCATCACCGCGGCCAGGCCGACGGCGCCGGCGCCGATGATCACGACCGACTCACCGGGGCCCGGCTGCGCGGTGTGGAAGATCGCCCCGGCACCGGTGGTGATGCCGCAGGCCAGCGGGCCGAGCAGCGCCAGGTCGAGGTCCTTGTCCACCTTGACCACCGCGTTGGCGCGGGTGAGGGAGTGAGTGGCGAAGGAGGACTGCCCGAAGAAGTGGCCGGACAGGGAGGAGCCGTCGGCGCGGGTGTAGGCGGAGGTGCCGGCGTCGGGGCCGTGCAGGCGGACACCGGCGAGCAGCTCCGGGCCGATGTTGAGGCAGTAACGGTGCTGGCCGCGGATGCAGTTGCGGCAGGTGCCGCAGTAGGGCCAGCCCATGATGACGTGGTCACCCGGCGCGACGTTGTCCACGCCCGCCCCGACGGCCTCGACCACGCCGGAGCCCTCGTGTCCGAGGACGCCGGGCAGCGGCAGGGGCATGTCCCCGCCCCGGGTGTTGAGGTCCGTGTGGCACACGCCGGTGCCCACGACCCGGACGAGCACCTCCCCGGGGCCGGGTTCGGCGAGGGTGAGTTCCTCGCGGACGAAGGGGGCGCCGATGGCGTCCACGACGTAGGCGTCGATCTTCATGGTGGTGTCCTCGTGTCAGTTAGAGTCCCCGCCTTCTGCGGGATCCGTGACACACACCTTCCCAAAAGTGGCCCAGGACACTCTAGGACTGGAGTGCAGAATCACTGGACCCGGAGTGCACCCCCGCTCACGCCCCGGCGGCCCGGAACTCGCCCGGACTCATGCCGAACTCCCGACGGAACACCCGGGAGAAATACGAGGGATCGGAGAAACCCGACCAGCGTCCGACCTCGGCCAACGTCCAGGTCGGGTGCAGGATCAGCAGTTCCCGGGCACGCTCGAGACGCAGCGCGCGGACCAGTGTGCCCACGGTGGTGTCCGCCTCGGCGAACAGCGCGTGCAGGGCCCGGACGGACATGAAGTGGGCGGAGGCGATCCTCCCCGGGGACAGGTCATCGTCGAGAAGATGCTCCCGGATCCACCCCTCAATGTCCTCCCTCCGGCGCACCCGCGTGAGCTCCGGGCCGTCCGGCGCGGACCCCACCGCGGACGTGAAGAGCATGGTGAGCAGATCGACGGTGCTGCGCACGATCTGC
>NZ_DUOE01000026.1 GCF_012838985.1 Corynebacterium sp.
CAAGGATGATCACCGCCATGAAGGTGACGTTCCGGGAGGATGGTCTCGACTTTGTCTCACTCACGGCCCCCATCATTCCCCACCACGGCCGTGCGGGTCCACCCGGTGACCTGCCTGCGGTAGCCTTGACGAGGTGTTCTCCCGTGTTCCGCGGATCGCCGCCGCTCTCGGCGCCACCGCCCTTCTCGCCCTCACCGCCTGCACATCCGAGCAGCCGGATCCGACGATCGAGGCCGCCGTCGGCCTGCCGGTCGACGCCGCCCGCGTCACCGTCGTGTCCACCGGCACCGACACCCGTGTCCTCAGTTACGCGGACGTCGATGCGGAGCAGTCCGTCGAGGTCGAAGTCGCCGAAGGTTTCGACCAGCTGATCATGCGCGCCGACGCCGTCGATGTGCAGGCTCCGGCCGGCGGTGACGTCACCCGTCTGACCGTGCCGCTGACCGGCACCACCACCGTGGCGGACGAGGCCGTCGAGGGCGAGCGCCCCGCGACCCGGGACGTCGAGTTCCGCGTCGGGCGGCCCTCCGCCGACAACCTCGAGCTCACCGACGACATCCGCTCCGCCGAGGGCTTCCTCCTGGGCTGGCGCGCCGAGGACGGCGGGGAGGTCTCCACCGTCCGCCTGGCCGCCCCAAAGGAGGCCACCGACGAGGGACGTGCGCTCGTCGAGCAGGCCCTGATGAAGCTGCTCAGCCTGCCGGTCGTGTTCCCGGAGGAGGCCGTCGGCGAGGGCGCGACCTGGTCCGTGGACACCCGCGTGACCGGCGAGTCGACGCTCCTGCAGACCGCGACGTACACCATCACCGGCATCGACGGCGACCGGGTCTCCCTGGACGTCAGCGTCCAGCAGCGCCCCGCCCTCGGTGCCCTGGAGATGGAGGACGGCCAGTCCCTCAACGTCCTCAACTCGAACACCACCAGTGAAGGCACGCTCGTCGTCGACCTCGGCAGCCCCCTGCCGGTCGACGGTCGTGTCTCCTACACCACCCGCGTCATCTACGGTGGCGCAGACTCCGACGTCCGCGTGGTCCAGGATTCCACGACCTCCCTGGCGTTCGCTGACTCCCCCGACAGTTAGGAACCACCATGGCCTCCCCACACCACATCAAGGTTGACGGTGTCAGCTTCACCTACCCCGGTTCGGTCCGGCGGGTGCTCACGGACATCACGTTCGCCGTGCCCTCCGAACGCGTGACCGGCTTGATCGGGGAGAACGGTTCCGGCAAGTCGACGCTGCTGCAGCTCATCGCCGGCGAGCTGGAACCGGACGTCGGGGAGATCACCACTCCCCCGGTCACCGGTTTCATCGAGCAGGAGACGCAGCTGCCCTTCACCTCCCCGGCGTCCGCGCTGATCGACGCCGCGGTGTCGGAGCTGCGCGACGTCGAGAAGCAGATCGCCGTGGTCTCCGAGCGCATGGCCGAGGAACCCGACAACCCGCGGTTGGCGGAGGAGTTCGACGCGGCGCTGGCGATGGCGGAGCAGTCCGGCGTGTGGGAGCTCGACTCCCGTATCGCGACGGTGCTCGCCGGGCTGGGCCTGGCGAACGTGCCGCTGGAGACGACGCTGGGCGACATGTCCGGTGGCCAGCGTCGACGTTTCGCGCTCGCGGCGCTGCTGCTGCGGCCGGTCGACGCGATGGTCCTCGATGAGCCGACGAACCACCTCGACGATGACGGCGTGGACTTCCTCATCAAGGAGCTGGAGGAGTTCAAGGGGCCGGTGCTCGTGGCCAGCCACGACCGTTTCTTCCTGGACAAGGCGGCCGACTCGCTCGTCGACCTCGACCCGGGTCTCGGGCACGAGGGCGGTGGCGGCGAGGAGACGCGGCAGGGCACGCTGTTCACGGGTTCCTTCACCGACTACCTGGAGTCCCGCGAGGACATCCGCCGCCGCTGGGAGGAGCTCTACACCGTGCAGGAGCACGAGCGGGCCCGCCTGGAGAAAGCTGCGGAGCAGACCGCGGAGGACGTGTTCCACAGTCAGGAGTCCAAGTCCGAGGTCCGCATGGCGGCCAAGTTCCACGCCGACCGTGCCGCCAAGACGGTGGGCAACCGCCTGCGTTCCGCCCGCAACCGTCTCGAGGCGCTCGAACGCGATGAACTGCCGAAGCCCCCGGCACGCCTCACCTTCCACGGCATCCCCGAGCACACGTCGGCGTCGCTGGGTGAGCCGGCGGTCCTCGCCAGGGACATCTGGGTGGGCGACCGCCTCGGCCCCCTGACCGTGAAGATGAACCCCGGCGACCACTGGCTCATCGAGGGCCCGAACGGGGCCGGCAAGTCGACGTTCCTCAAGGTCGTCGAGGGTAAGTGGGAGATCACCGAGGGGGAACTCCGCATCCCGGAGGAGGTGGTCATCGGCCGCCTCAGCCAGGATGACGAATGGACCGACCTCGACCTCACCGCGGAGGAGATCTTCGCGTCGAAGGTGCCCCCGAAGTCCCCGTCCCTGGTCGAGATGGGTCTGATGAACGAGGAGACCGCCGCCCGCCCCCTGAGCGAGCTGTCCCTCGGTCAGCGCCGCCGCGTGTCGCTGGGCATCATCCTGGCGTCACCGCCGGACATCCTGCTTCTCGACGAGCCCACCAACCACCTCTCCCTCGCGTTGGCGGAGGAGCTGGAGGAGGCCCTGTCGACGTTCCCGGGCACGGTGCTGCTGGCCACCCATGACCGGTGGATCCGCCGCAGGTGGGCGGTACGCACCGACGGCCGCGGCAAGGTGCTCACCCTGCCGGGCCGTCGGGACGATTAACTACTGGACCGGAGCTTCCTCGACCGGGGCCTCCTCAGCGGGGGCCTCCTCGGCCGGGGCCGGGCTGTAGTCGAGGCACATCTGCGGCACCTGCTCCGGTGCCACGGTGTTGGTGATCAGGGTGCAGGCCCAGGACTGGGACAGCTTCCAGGTCTCGTCCTCGTAGATGAACTCGACGTTCTCGGCCGGCTGGGCCTCGGAGTCCGGGAGGATGAAGTTGACCGACGCGAGGACGGAGTCCGGGGTGTAGCCCGGCAGGACCGGGTTGACCACCTGGAACTGCGCACCCGACTCCGCCTGGGAGGCGGCCATGGTCTCAAAGAGCTCCGGTGCGGTCTCGCCGCCCTGGACGGTGTTGACCTTCTCCTCGACCGGCACGTCCGGGTCGGTCGCACGGGCGAGGATGGCGTTGAGCTCATCCGCCGTCGGCAGTGCCGGGGCGGCGGCCGCCTCCGTGGTGGTGTCGGTCACGGTGGACTCGACGGTGCCGGTGGTGGACGTGGTGCCACCGTTGCCGTCCTCGCTGCTGCACGCGCTCATGGCCAGAGCGGCACCGAGTGCTGCGGTGATCGCGGTCATCTTGATCAACTTCACGGAAAAATACTCTCCTGTATTTCGGGGCACATCTGGTCTGCATGCTACACGCGTGGAAGTTACGGCAACACTTCATGCGGGCGTGGCACTCTGGAGCCATGACCCGTATTGCGTTGCTCACCACCGGCGGCACCATCGCCTGCACCACCGACGAGTCCGGGGCGCTGCGTCCGACGGTCTCCGGCACCGAACTTCTCGACGCCGTCCGTGACCACCTCGCCGTCCCCGCCGACGTCACCGTCCGTGAACTCACCCGTCTCGACTCCTCCGCGATCTCCCTCGCCGAGCTCGACGGACTCATCGCCGCGGTCCACTCCGCGTTGGAGGACCCGTCCATCGACGCCGTCGTGGTCACCCACGGCACCGACTCGATGGAGGACACGGCCTTCGCGCTGGACTGCTTCCACTCCGACGACCGTCCCGTGATCCTCACCGGTGCGCAGCGGGCCTTCGACCACCGTGAGTCCGACGGCCCGGGCAACCTCATCGACGCCCTCCGTCTCGCCGCTGATCCCCTCGCCCGCCGGCAGGGGGTGCTCATCGCCTTCGGCGGCTGGACCATCCCGGCCCGCGGGGCGGTCAAGCGTCACACCACGGATCTCGACGCCTTCATCTCCACCGTCCCGCGCGAGGTCCGTCGTCCCGCCTCCGTGCCCGTCGCCCCGTTGTCCGGTGTCTCCGTCCCGGTGCTCGCCTCCTGGCCCGGCGCCGACCGTTCGCTTGTCGACGCCGCCCTGCACGCCGGCGCCCGCGGACTCGTCATCGAGGCCCTCGGGTCGGGCAACATCGGCCCGGAGATGGGCGCGGGTGTCGCCGAGGCCCTGGAGTCCGGTGTCCCGGTCGTGATCACCACCCGTGTCCCCTCCGGCCCGGTCGGTCTGGCCTACGGCGGCGGGGGCGGCGGGGCGACCCTCGGCTCCCTCGGCGCCGTGAGTGCCGGGCACCTGCGTGCGGGACAGGCCCGGATGGCGCTGGTGGTGGCTCTGGCCACCGGGAATGACGTGTCTGACCTGCTGGTTTAGCGGGGCCACCCCCGGAGATCACCCCCATGTCAGGGGCGTGCTCTAGCCTCAGTTTCGAACACATGAACGAGGCTTCAACGAGGGGGTGAACCTCATGTCCGAACCGTCCTGGTCAGTACTCAACCCGCGCAGCTTCTACTCCCGTGCCCGGCGCGCCCGCGTCAAGGCCGAGTACGAGTTCTGGCACCAGCTCCGCCCGGTCGCCGACGTCGAGTCCGACGAGGACTGGACCACCCTGACCACCCTCCTCCACAAGGACACGGGCCTGACCAAGGTGCCTCTGACCCGTAACTTCGATGCCCTCGACACCCTCGACCAGCTGCCCCGGCTCAAGGCCCTGATCCGGGAGACCTTCCTGCTGGACCTGCACCACCTGGGGATCATCGACTCCGCGGTCAAGACCGCCCCTTCCGCACTGCTCCACGACGACTTCTTCTGGTCCGCCCTCGACGACGACCTGATGACGCGTTTCACCCCCTCCCGGCCCCAGCAGCTGCTGCCCGGACGGAAGGCCATCACGGACACCGTGCGCAACACCATCCGCAGCGTCGAGGACCTGGCCGCCCCGGCGCAGCCCTCCCCCTGGGGTGATCCCACCCCGCCACCCGAGCCGGAAGCCGGCCCGGTCCCCTGTGAGGATCCGGCGGCCACGATGCGTTCCCTGCCCCCGGCGGACGATGATGCCGCCCGCCTGGCCACGCTGTTCACGGAGCCTCAGCCGGACGGCACCATCCGCTTCTCCCTCACGGTCGACCAGGCCACCGGCACCCTCATCTCGGACGTCATCGCCCAGGCCGCCCACACCCGTCAGACCGGCCAGGCCCGCGCCATGGCTGATCTCCTGCTGGAGCCCGCCTCCATCCAGGTCAACTCCCTGCTGTACTCCGCGCACGACGTCGACGACGCCCCCGTCTACCACCCCACCACCGGCCTGCTCACCGAGGAGGCGGCGGCCACCCTCCAGGAGATGGTCACCCGCACCCTCGACATGGACGAGGCCCAGCAGGCGGAGACCCCGGCCCACGACATGCCCTTCCGGATCCGGTGCTGCCTCATCGGCCGGGACTGGGTGTGCCGCTGGCCGGGCTGCAATGCGAAGGCCACTCACCTGGACGGTGACCACCGCATCAACCATGCGGACGGCGGGCCGACACGTGCGGACAACATGGTCATGCTCTGCAGACACCACCACAACCGGAAAACCGATGAACAGGCCACCTACCTGCTCGACCCGGTGACCGGGGACGTCTACTGGCACTTCAAGGACGGCACCTACGCCGTCGATCTGGCCACCGGTCCGCTCGCCCCGCGGGAGCGCCGCTGGGTGCAGACCTACGCCCAGCGCAAGGCGAAGGCCCGGGAGTACGCCCACCGCAAGGCCGTCGCCGAGCAGTTCGACGCCTACCAGGCCCGCCATGAGGAACCCGAACGGTCGCCACCGCCGAGGCCCGAGCCGCTGAGTTTCCTGCCCTGGAACCAGACCTCCCCGCCCGTCGACGACCCCGACCCACCCCCGTTCTAGTGGTCCTCGGCCAACCAGTCGTCCCACGCCAGGCTCGCCAGCGGGTCCGCGGGCGTGAGTTCCGGGTCGTCCGCGTCGAAGGTCCGGGTGACTCCGGGGCCGGTGGCGCGGGTCTCGAAACGCACCGAGACTCTCCCGTGCCCCGCACCCTGCACCCAGCCGTGCCCGAACTCGGGGTGGTGGACGTCCTGGGTGGCCCGCCACCCCGTCGTCGGGGCCTCGACGTGCACCACCGGTTCGGCGACGTGGTCGCTGACCCCGGACTCGAAGTCGTCGTCCACCTCCACGATCTGCTGGTCCAGTTCGGGGAAGAGCACGTCCTGCCGGGCCTCCTCGAGGCCGGAGAAGCCGACGCCGACCAACCGGATGGGGCCGACCTCCTCGGGGTAGCGCACGAGCCGGAAGGCGGTGGCCTGGAGGGTGTCGAGGTTGTCCGTGGCGTAGGGCAGGGTCGCGGAGCGGGACTCGATGCGGAAGTCCGCCATGCGGAGTTTGACGGTGATGGTGCGGGAGCCACGACCGTCGGTGAGCAGGCGGCGGTGGGCGGCCTCGGCGGCGCGGATGACGGCGGCGTCGACCTCGGCGCGGGTGGTGAGGTCGCGGGGGTAGGTGTGTTCGGCGGAGATGGATTTCGCCTCGGCGCGGGGTTCGACGGGGCGGTCGTCGATGCCGCGGGCGAGGTTCCACAGGACGGGTCCGATGGTGCCGCCGAGGGAGATCGTGACCTCCTTCTCGGAGAGTGCGGCGAGGTCACCGATCGTCTCGACGCCGATCTGCGCCAGGCGGCCCTCCGTCACCGGGCCGACGCCCCACAGTTCCCGGACGGGCATGGGGTGGAGGATCTCGAGCTGGCGGTCACCGGGGATGACGAAGGTGCCGTCCGGTTTCGCACGCCCGGAGCCGATCTTCGCGTACTGCTTGCCGGTCCCGGCGCCGATGGAGGAGGGCAGGCCGGTCTCCTCGCGGATGAGTCGACGCAGGTCATCGGCCCAGGCACGGACCTCGTCGGGGGTGGCGCCGACGAGTTCGGCGGGCTCCATGAAGGCCTCGTCGATGGAGAGCTGCTCGACGACGTCGACACGCGTGCCGATGAGCTGGAACACCCGGCGCGAGGCCGCCACGTAGACGGGGCGGCGCGGGGCGACGAGCACGGCGGAGAAGCCGACGAGGCGGGCCGCCTGGTGGGTGGGCATGGCGGAGCGGGCCCCGAAACGACGGGCCTCGTAGCTCGCGCCGGCGACCACTCCCCTGCCGGACACCCCCGCGACGAGGACGGGGCGGCCGCGCAGGGTGGGCCGGGTCAGCTGCTCCACGGAGGCGTAGAACGCATCCATGTCGATGTGGAGGACCCAGCGTTGCATGCCGACCATCCTAGGGCCGGCGCAGGGCGACGGCGGCGACCACCAGGACGATGCCGAGGATCTCCGGCCCCGAGAGCCACTGCCCCAGGGCCACCGCCCCGAGCACGGCGGCCACCACCGGCAGCAGCGCCTGGAGCAGGGCGAAGTAGGAGGCACCCGCCATCCGCATGACCACCTGGTCCAGCGTGTAGGGGATGACCGCGGACAGCACGCCCAGCCCGAGGGCCAGGCCGAGGAGGGTGGTGCCGGGCGTCTCGACGCCCGCCGGCCACAGCCACACCATGAACGGCAGGGCCAGCACGGCCGCCAGGGAGAAACCGACGGTCATCGACGTCCGCGGGGTGTCCGACTCCCCCACGATCCGTGAACCGACGACGATGTACACCGCCCAGAGACCACCCGCCAGCAGTGCGAACGCGATGCCGGCGGCAGCCGTCGACCACACCGCCCCGGAGATGACCACCACGCCCGAGGTCGCCAGGCCGAGGGCCAGCCAGTCCCGGAACGAACGGGACCCGAGGGCCGCCACGAGCACGGGGCCGAGGAACTCCACCGCCACGGCCGTGCCGAGCGGCAGGCGGGCGATGGCCTCGTAGAAGCTCATGTTCATGCCCATCGTCGCCAGGCCGTAGACCAGCGCGGCGGGGCTCCGGAAGTCAGGGAGCCGGGGCCGGACGAGCACGAGCAGTATCAGCGCCGCCGCGGAGATGCGGAACCAGGCGACGATGACGGGCGGCAGGACGTCGAAAAGCCCGACCGCCACGGCGGCTCCCGCGTACAGGCTCACGCCTGACGCGATCATCACCGCCGGGGCGCGGAGGTTCATCGCTTCGCGACGGTCGCCTTCACGTCCTTGACGACGTCGTGGGCGTCACCCGCGAGCTCGTCGGTGGTGACGTCGAGCTCCACGGCGAGCACCTCGCCGGCGATGAGCCCGCGGTGGCGCTCCGCCCACTCCTTCTTCTCCTCCGGGACGGAGAGGACGACGGAGATGCGGTCGGAGACCTCCAGGCCGGTGGCCTTGCGGGCGTCCTGCAGGCCACGGATGACGTCGGCGGCCCAGCCCTCGGCCTCGAGCTCCTCGGTGAGGGTCATGTCGAGGACGACGAGTCCGTCGAGGCCGTCGATACGCGCGGTGGACTCCGGGTTCGCGGCGACGAGACGCTCGGTGTACTCGTCCTCGTTGAGCTCGATGCCGTCGGCGACGACCTTGTCACCGACGCGCTCGTAGTTGCCGGACTTGACGGCCTTGATCACGCGCTGGACGTCCCTGCCCAGGCGCGGGCCGGCGGCACGGGCGTTGACGACGACCTCGAAGGTGCCCACCGAGTCGACGTCGGAGGTCAGCTCGATGTCCTTGACGTTGACCTCGTCGCGGATGATCGCGGCGAAGGGGGCGAGCTGCTCCGACTCCGGCAGCGCGACGGTCAGGGACGGCAGCGGCAGACGGTTGCGCAGCTTGTGGGCCTTGCGCACCGAGGACGCCGCGGAGCAGACGCCGCGGGTGGCGTCCATGGCGGCGACGAGCTCGGCGTCGGCCGGGAAGTCCTCCGCGGACGGGTAGTCCGCGAGGTGGACGGAACGCTCGCCGGTCAGACCGCGCCAGATGACCTCGGAGGTCATCGGCAGCAGCGGGGCGGTGACGCGGGTGAGCACCTCGAGCACCGTGTAGAGGGTGTTGAAGGCCTCCGGGTGCTGGTCGTCGCCCTCCCAGAAACGGTCACGGGAGCGGCGGACGTACCAGTTGGTCAGGGCGTCGGCGAACTGACGGACGGCGTCGGTGGCGTCGGCGATGTCGGTGTTGTCCAGGGCGGTGCGGACGGTGCCGACGAGATCGTGCAGCTTCGCCAGGATGTAGCGGTCGAGCACGTCCTCCGAGTCGACCGACCACTGGGCCGGCTTCGAGGAGTACAGCTGCAGGAAGGAGTAGGCGTTCCAGATCGGCAGGAGCGCCTGGCGCACGCCGTCACGGATGCCCTGCTCGGTGACGATGAGGTTGCCGCCGCGCAGGATCGGCGAGGACATGAGGAACCAGCGCATGGCATCCGAGCCGTCGCGGTCGAAGACCTCGTTGACGTTGGGGTAGTTGCCCTTGGACTTGGACATCTTCTGGCCGTCGTCACCGAGGACGATGCCGTGGGCGACGACCTTCTTGAACGCCGGGCGGTCGAACAGCGCCACCGACAGGACGTGCAGCAGGTAGAACCAGCCGCGGGTCTGGCCGATGTACTCGACGATGAAGTCCGCCGGATGGTGGTCCTCGAAGAACTCCTTGTTCTCGAACGGGTAGTGGAACTGCGCGAACGGCATGGCACCGGAGTCGAACCACACGTCGAGGACGTCCGGGATACGACGCATCGTCGACTGGCCGGTCGGGTCGTCCGGGTTCGGGCGGGTCAGCTCGTCGATGTACGGACGGTGCAGGGACTTCGGGCGGACGCCGAAGTCGGCCTCGAGCTCGTCGAGGGAACCGTAGACGTCGACACGCGGGTACTCGTCGTTGTCGGAGACCCACACCGGGATCGGGGAACCCCAGTAGCGGGAACGGGAGATGTTCCAGTCGCGGGCGTTCTCCAGCCACTTGCCGAACTGGCCGTCACGCACGTGCTCCGGCAGCCACTCGATGTCCTCGTGGTTGAGCTCGACCATGCGGTCACGGATCTCGGTGACGCGGACGAACCAGGAGGGCAGCGCCATGTAGATCAGCGGCTCACCGGAACGCCAGGAGTGCGGGTAGGAGTGCTCGATGGTCTGGTGACGCAGGACGCGGCCACGGTCCTTGAGGTCACGGATGATGTCCCTGTTCGCGTTGAAGACCAGCTGGCCCTCGTACTCCGGGACCTGGGAGGTGAACTTGCCGTCCATGTCCACCGGGATGACCACCCCGATGTCGTACTTCCTGCAGGACTCCATATCGTCCTCACCGAAGGCCGGCGCCTGGTGGACGATACCGGTGCCGTCCTCGACGGTGACGTAGTCGGCGAGGATGACCTGGAAGGCGTTGGCCTCGTCGGCGAAGTAGTCGAACATCGGCTGGTACTGCAGACCCTCGAGCTGCGCGCCCGGGACCGTGGCGACGACCTCGTGCTCCTCACCGAACTCCTTGGCCAGGGTGCCCACCAGCGGGGCGGCCATGAGGTAGACCACGCCGTCGGCGGCACGCACCAGCGCGTAGTCGACCTCCGGGTGGACGGCGAGCGCCAGGTTCGAGGGCAGGGTCCACGGGGTGGTGGTCCAGGCGAGGGCGGCGGCGTCGGCAAGCAGCGGCTGCTCGGTGAGCGCCTTCTCCGCGGCCGAACCGGCGACGGCACCGGTGACCGGGAAGGTCACGGTCAGGGCCGGGTCCTGGCGCATCTTGTAGGAGTCGTCGAGGCGGGTCTCCTGGTTGGACAGCGGGGTGTGCTCGGCCCAGGAGTACGGCAGGACGCGGAAGCCCTGGTAGATCAGGCCCTTGTCGTAGAGCTGCTTGAAAGCCCAGATGACGGACTCCATGTAGCCCGGGTCCATCGTCTTGTAGCCGTTGTCGAAGTCCACCCACCGCGCCTGACGGGTGACGTACTCCTTCCACTCCTCGGCGTAACGGAGGACACTCTCGGCGCAGTACTCGTTGAACTTCGCCAGACCCATGTCCTCGATCTGGCCCTTGTCGGTGATGCCGAGCTGCTTCTCCGCCTCCAGCTCCGCCGGCAGACCGTGGGTGTCCCAGCCGAAGACGCGGGGCACATGATGGCCGGTCATGGTGCGGAAACGCGGGATGATGTCCTTGACGTAGCCGGTGAGCAGGTGGCCGTAGTGCGGCAGACCGTTGGCGAAGGGCGGGCCGTCGTAGAAGACGTACTCCTTCTCCCCCTCACGCTGGTCCAGCGACGCCTGGAAGGTGTTGTCCTTCTTCCAGTACTCCAGGACGACCTGCTCCATGTCGGGGAAACGGGAGGAACCCCCGGTCATGTCGACGCGGGGGTACACGCCGCCCACGGCGGTCTTCTTCTGCTCGGACATATCTTCCTTCACTCACGAGTCGTTGGTCTGTGCAGGGACGCAGCTGCTGCGCGGTACCACCCTGCTTGGGTGCCGGGGCACCCCACTTCATTCGTGGTGAAGGTCTGTCACGGTCCCACCCGTCCGGTTCTACTCGGCCCCCTTGAGCGGGTGGCCTTTCTTCCGGATGCTCCCCGGTGATGGCCGGATCATCGCTTCTGTGTTGTCACTATACACGCCACAAAAAACTCCCCGCCGCAGCGGGGAGTTCCTGTGTGGTGCTCTAGTTCTGCTTGCCGGCGTCGGCGTTCGGGGCCGCGGAACCGCGGGCCTCGAGCTCCTGCAGCTGGGTCTCCAGCAGGGTCTTCAGGCGGGTGCGGTACTCGCGCTCGTAGGTGCGCAGCTCCGCGATGCGGGTCTCCAGGGCCGTCTGCTGCTGCTTGACGGTCGCCATGATCTCCGTGTGCTTGCGCTCGGCGTCGGCCTGCAGGGCGTTCGCCTTCTCCTCGGCCTGACGGATCTGGGCCTCGGCGCGGGAGGTCGCCTGGTTGGTGGTCTCCTCCGCGCGCTTCTCAGCGTCGGCGACGAGGGACTTCGCACGGGTGTCGGCCTCGTTGATCTGCTGATCGGCGCGCTTCTTCGCGTCGGCCAGCTGGGCCTGGGACTTCTGGTCGGCGTCGGAGAGCTGTGCCTCTGCCGCGGTGCGTGCCTCGTCCAGCATGGAACGGGACTCCGCCTGCGCCTCGGAGGTGAGGCGGTCGGCCATCTCCTGGGCCAGACCCAGGACCTTGGCGGCCTGCATGTGGGTGTCCGCGGTGGCCGGTGCGGCCTGATCGGTGGCGCCGCCGGAGACGAGCTTCTGCGGCTGCTGCTGCTGGGTGGTCGCCTTCTTCTTGGCCGCCTCGAGCTCCGCCCTGGTCTTCTGCAGCTCGGCCTTGACGTTCTTCGTCTCGGACTCTGCCTTCTCGGTGGCCTTGCGGGCGTCAGCCAGCTTGGACTCGTACTCCTTGCGGAGCTCGTCCTCGATCTCCTTGCGGAGCTTGGCCTCGTCGACACCGGCCGGAGCGGTGGCACCCGCGCCGCCCTGCTCCAGCTTTGCGCGGAGATCGTCGTTGTCGTCCTGCAGCTGGGCGAGGGTGTCTTCGACGAGGTCGAGGAACTGGTCAACCTCATCCTCGTTGTAACCCCGCTTGCCGATCGGCGGCTTACTGAAAGCGACGTTGTGCACATCAGCTGGTGTCAGCGGCATTGGCGTTCCCTTCG
>NZ_DUOE01000170.1 GCF_012838985.1 Corynebacterium sp.
AATTGTTGTGACAGGCGCACAAACCCACGCTCACCCCGGGAAACAGGGTCAGCGTGGGCTCGTGTCGGTTCTTCTAGCGATGGTCCTGATGTCGCCGCAGCCGGCCGCGCCGCGGCTCCCACATCACGATCGCCGTGGACCGCGGCACGTGGACCAGCTCACCACGCGGACGGGACTCCTGTTCCCGCCGTTCACGCAGTTCCTCGACCTCGGCGCGGAGGCGGTCGACCTCCTCGGTGAGTTCGATGATCGCCTTGATGCCGGCGAGGTTGACGCCCTCCTCCTGGCTGAGCTGCTGGATGCGGCGCAGCAGGGAGATGTCCTTGCGCGAGTAACGGCGCCCGCCGCCGCTGGTGCGCTCCGGCGTGACCAGGCCCATGCGGTCATAGGTGCGCAGGGTCTGGGCGTGCATGCCGGTGAGTTCAGCGGCGACCGAGATGACGAAGACCTCGCCCAGGTCATCCGTCGGTGACTTCTCCTCCTTCATGGTCACTACACCTCCTCATGTCACTTGTTCCCGGCCCACCCGTCGCGCGGGTTGAAGCCGGAGTCCTTCTCCGCCTGCGCGTACTCCCGCAGGGCGCTGGTGGCGGCGGCGTCCATGTTCTTCGGCACGGCCACCTCGACGGTGACCAGCAGGTCACCGGCCTTGTCCCCGCTCTTCGGCACGCCGCGGCCACGGACACGCAGGGTCCGGCCGTTCGGGGTGCCGGCGGGCACCTTGACCCGGACGGGGGCGTCGAGGGTCGGCACGGTGATCGTGTCGCCGAGCGCGAGCTCGGAGAAGGACACCGGGACGGTCACCTCGAGGTCGTCGCCGTCGCGGGTGAAGACGGCGTCGTCACGCACGTGGACGGTGACGAACAGGTCGCCCGCGGGTTTGCCCTGGGGGCCGGCCTCCCCCTGGCCCGCGAGGCGGACCTTCTGGCCGTCGATGACGCCCGCCGGGATGCGGACGGTCAGCTGACGGGTGCGGCGGACCGTGCCCGAACCGTGGCACGTGGTGCAGGGGTCGGTGATGACCTGGCCGGTGCCGGAGCAGTTGGTGCACGGTGCGCTGAAGCCGAAGGCGCCGCGGTTCTCCGAGGTGAAGCCGGAGCCGTTGCACACCGAGCAGGTCTGCGGGTTGCCCGACTTGGAGCCGGAACCGTGGCAGGTGTTGCAGGGTGCGTCGCCGGTCAGCTGGAGCGGGATCGTCGTGCCCTTGGCCGCTTCACGGAAGTCAAGGGTGATCTCCGTCTCGACGTCCGCTCCCCGCGTCGGCCGAGCTGCGTGGCGAGGACCGCCGCCGCGGTTGAAAAGGCCACCGAAGATATCGCCCAGACCGCCGTCCGCAGAAAATCCTCCACCGGATCCTCGTCCGAAGATGTCCGAGGCGTCGAACCCTTCCGACGTCTGGCGAAACCCGCCGGGGAATCCGGCGCCTCCGCCTCCGCCGAAGCCTCCGAAGCCGCCGCCGGAGCGGAGCATCGCCTTCAGCTGGTCGTATTCCTTGCGCTTGGCCTCGTCGCCGATCACGTCATAGGCCTCGGCCGCCTTCTTGAAGCGGTCCTCGGCGGCCTTGTCGCCCGGGTTCTTGTCCGGGTGGTTCTCACGCGCGAGCTTGCGGTAGGCCTTCTTGATGTCCTCGGCGGAGGCGGACGAGGAGACCCCCAGATCCGCGTAGTAGTTCTTGTCTGCCCACTCTCGCTGAACGGTCACTGGGCATCTCCTCCTTTCAGGATGAGAAGTTCTTTGTCTTGATCTTTTTTATCGCTAACTAAAGGGGGCACCGCCGCCCGAGGGCGGCTGGAGGTGCGTGTCTCGGACGGCGGTGCAGGTGTGTGACGGGCGGACCCGTTACTCGGTGGGGGCCGGGTCGGCGATGATGACCATCGCGTTGCGGACCACCCTGTCCCCGACGCGGTAACCACGGCGGAGGACGGTGCCCAGTGTCTTCTCCTCACCGGAGGAGAGGTCCTGGACGGCCTCGTGGATCTCCGGGTCGAAGGTCTCGCCCTCTTCACCGAAGGGGGTGAGCTTCAGGCCGGTGACCGTGTCGGTGAACTTGTCGGCGAAGGCCTTGAGCGGGCCCTCGTTGAGGTCACCGTGCTGGCGGGCCAGCTCCAGATCGTCGAGGATCGGCAGCAGCTGGGTCAGCACCGACGCCTTGGCGGTGTCGATGATGCCCTGGCGGTCACGCTCGGTACGCCGACGGTAGTTGGCGAACTCGGCGCTCACGCGCTGCAGGTCCTCAGTGCGCTCCGCGAGCTGGGACTCCAGGTCGGAGACCTCGCCGTCACCGTCGGCATCGGCGTCGATGTCGGACAGTGCGGCCTCCAGTTCCGCCTCGAGCTCCGGGTCGAGTTCCGGCTCCACGCGGGAGTCGGGGTCCTCTTCCTGGGCACGCGCGGCCTCCTCGGCGGCTGCCTCGGCGCGGTCCGCCGAGGTCGCCTCCGGGTCGGTGTACTCCGGGTCGCCCGGGTTATCGGGCATCGGGTTCGGGTGTGTCACTACTTCTTCTCCTCACCGGTGTCCGGCTCGTCCTCGACGACCTCGGCGTCGACGACGTTGTCGTCGGCGTCCGCGGTCGGCGCGTCAGCCTGGGTGGCGCCGGCGTTGGCCTCGGCCTCGTAGATGGCCTTGCCCATCTCCTGGGACTCGGCGGAGAGCTTCTCGACGGCGGCCTTGATCGCCTCGAGATCCTCACCCTTGAGGGACTCCTCAACCTCCTTGGCGGCGTCCTCGACCTTGGTCTTGATGTCCTCGGAGACCTTGTCGGAGTTCTCCTCCATGAACTTGCGGGTCTGGTAGACCATGGACTCCGCGTTGTTCCGGGTCTCCTGCTCCTCGCGGCGCTTCTTGTCCTCCTCGGCGTGGACCTCCGCATCCTTGACCATGCGGTCGATCTCCTCCTGGGACAGGCCGGAGCCGTCCTGGATCTTGATCGTGTTCTCCTTGC
>NZ_DUOE01000171.1 GCF_012838985.1 Corynebacterium sp.
TCATCGCCGCCACCGGCGACGTCTCCGAGGAAGACCTCATCGCCCGCGAGAACGTCGTGGTCACCATCACCTCCACCGGCTACGCCAAGCGCACCAAGGTCGACGCCTACAAGTCGCAGAAGCGCGGTGGCAAGGGTGTCCGGGGTGCGGAGCTGAAGCAGGACGACGTCGTGAAGCACTTCTTCGTGTCCTCCACCCACGACTGGATCCTCTTCTTCACCAACTTCGGCCGCGTCTACCGCCTCAAGGCCTACGAACTCCCCGAAGCCTCCCGCACCGCCCGCGGCCAGCACGTGGCCAACCTCCTGGAATTCCAGCCCGAGGAACGCATCGCCCAGGTCATCCAGATCCAGACCTACGAGGACGCCCCCTACCTCGTCCTCGCCACCGCCCAGGGCCGCGTGAAGAAGTCCCGCCTCACCGACTACGAGTCCGCCCGCTCCGCCGGCCTCATCGCCATCAACCTCAACGAAGGCGACCGACTCATCGGCGCGGTCCTGTGCTCCGAGGACGACGACCTCCTCCTCGTCTCCCAGTACGGACAGTCCATCCGCTTCACCGCCGACGACGACCAGCTCCGCCCCATGGGCCGCGCCACCGCCGGCGTCAAGGGCATGCGCTTCCGCGACAACGACCAGCTGCTCGCCATGTCCGTCGTCCACGACGGCGACTACCTGCTCGTCGCCACCAGCGGCGGCTACGGCAAGCGCACCCCCATGTCCGACTACAACTCCCAGGGCCGCGGCGGCCTCGGCGTGGTCACCTTCAAGTACACCCCCAAGCGCGGCCACCTCATCGGTGCCCTCGCCGTCGACGAAGACGACGAGATCTTCGCCATCACCTCCGCCGGCGGAGTCATCCGCACCGAGGTCAACCAGATCCGCCCGTCCTCCCGCGCCACCATGGGCGTCCGCCTGGTCAACCTGCCGGACGGCGTCGAACTGCTCGCCATCGACAAGAACGTCGAGGAGGAGGGCGAGGAAGAGGCCGAGGCAGTCGCCAAGGGCGACGTCGCCGGCCCGACCGAGCGCGCCCAGCAGAAGGCCGCCGAGGCCGGTGCCGACACCGGTGACACCGGTGACTCCGACGAGGATGACAAGGAGTAGGCCATGGCCAGCCGCACCATCGCCGTCACGCGCATCTCGCCCCTGTCCGCCTTCCGGGTCGGCCTGGCCATGTCACTGGTCGGCCTCATCGCCTGGCTCATCGCCGTGGCCCTGCTCTACGCGGGCATGGGCTCCGCCGGCATCTGGGACCAGGTCAACTCCCTCCTCGGCGACATCGGCGGGGACCAGACCGTCACCTTCGGCCTGGTCATGT
Source organism: Corynebacterium sp. (assembly GCF_012838985.1). Taxonomy (GTDB): domain Bacteria; phylum Actinomycetota; class Actinomycetes; order Mycobacteriales; family Mycobacteriaceae; genus Corynebacterium. The sequence goes on from NZ_DUOE01000171.1 coordinate 1,321, forward strand.
CCGGTGCCGCGCTGCTCGGCGCCATCAGCGTCATCCTGACCACCGTGCTCGCACCCCTGGCCGCCGTGGTCTACAACGCCATCGTGGACCTCTTCGGGGGACTGCAGGCCGGCGTCCAGGAGGAGGCCGCCCAGTAGCGTTCGGTACCGCTCAGAAGTGTTGTTGACAGTCGCCTGGACACTCGGATTTATGCCGTCTGACCAGGCGATTTGTCTTTGTCGTGTCACACTGGCTAATGTTAACAACGTTCCAAGGGCCTATAGCTCAGTCGGTTAGAGCGCATCGCTGATAACGATGAGGTCGCAAGTTCGATTCTTGCTAGGCCCACCAGGAACATGGGGCATTAGCTCAATTGGTAGAGCATCTGCTTTGCAAGCA
>NZ_DUOE01000172.1 GCF_012838985.1 Corynebacterium sp.
ACAACGTGGCCACCGTCACCGGCAAGGACCCCGCGGGACACACGCTCACCGACACCGCTGAGGCCACCGTGGCCCTGGAGCGGCCCCTCGAGCAGCCGCCTACCCCCATCCCCTGCACCCGCGCCGATGTCGCCGTGGTCGTCTTTGGCGGCTGGAACAACATCCCCGTCAAGGCCTGGGTCGGCGGTACGGAGCAGGAGACGCTCTACACCACCGTGGATGCCTTTGGCCAGCAGCAGGTGATGTGGACCTTCTACCCGCCAGAGGGCACGAGCTGGAACGTCTCCGTGCAGCCACAAACGCCCGACGGGCTGGACTCGGCGCGCTGGCAGTACGAGCTCGTGCGCATCGAGTCCCCCAGCCTGGGGACGGAGAACAACAATCCGAGCAGTGCCAGTGTCTCGATCACGCGCTGCAACCAGTACGTGCTCTACTTCCAGCTGGTGGATCGAGGCACCACCCCGGACGTGGCCCCCACGCCCCCGAGTGCACCGGGCCTGCCGGTGACGGGGAGCGGGCCTGAGCCGATGCTCGCGGGAGGTGTGGGGCTCTTTGCCACCCTCTCCGGCCTCGGCTGGGCCATCCGCCGGCGGCGCTAGATCACACCGCACTCCCTCCGAGAGGGCCCGACGAAGAGTCGGGCCCTCTCGCCGTTCCTCACCATAAATAACCCTGTAACGTATAGCAAAGTCCTCCGGTCACACAGCATCCCGCATATTAAGGAAAGATACACCTATTCGTAACGTCTCGTTTACCTTCACCCACTATACTAGTGCGTGGCAAGGCCCTTTGCGAACCTCGTTGAGCCGTCACCCATCGCAGCGTCGCGAGTGGCACCGAACCAGCACCACAGAGGAGGTCGCTACGCAACGCATACCACCCGCAATCAGCTCACCCAGTGCCGGGGTCGCCGCCCGGCTCCCAATGCCTATCGCAACACAGGCGTGAGAAAGGAAGCACAAGACGATGCCATCAATCTGTTCAACAAGGTACAAGCCCTCGGCTGCTAGGATCGCGAGGATCGTCCTGACCCTCGTGTGGATCCTCATGGCGTCGGGGGTGTTCACGGGCGCGTCGCCGGTGCTGGCCGACGCCGTCTCAATCAGTACCCGGGGCGCGTGGTCGAACGCCCGAACCCTGGGAGGATCTACAGCTGAATGTGCCTGGTATGGCGTCCCGAACGACGACTCTGGCGACGACGATCAGGTTCGTTACGGCGATCCAGACAGTCATAGGGGATGCCCGTCTAGCAACAGCGGCCGCCGCAAGCAAAGCGGCTTTGGATTCCGGGGCAATACCGTATCGAGCGTCGTTCCCGGCCAGCCGTTTCTGCTAGGGCGATTCCGCCACTACAACCTGCCAATCTACGCAGACCGGGATCTTCAGAGAGTCGACCTGCGCATCGAACTGACCATCGCAACCTCAGGAGGCTCTGAGTCAGTCGCACTGGATTATGTTGTGCGACTGGATGAGACAGTCAACTCGCGGCCCTGCGAGTACCCTGGACAGACGGTCTGTCCTGACAAGTCATGGTTCGAGAACACCATTCCCTCTCAGACCTTCCGGATCGACGGTGTCCGGTATACGCTTGAGATCCTCGGGTTCCAGGCCTCGCAGACATACAATCCCAGCAAACCGCCGATCAACCAGTTCATCGCCGAAGAGCAGACAACCAACACCGCCTACCTCTTTGGCCGCATCACGCGGACCGAACCGGCCATCGCTGTACAGAAGACGGCCGACCTGACCAGCGGCATGGAGGGTGACACGATCACCTACTCCTACGTCGTGAGCAACCCGGGCGATGTGGAGCTTTCCAACGTCTCTGTTAGCGATGACAAGTGCTCTCCGGTGACCCCGGTGCTCACATCCGGCCCTAACGTGGGTGACGTCGACCGGGACAATCGCCTAGACAAGACCGAGACGTGGGAGTTCACGTGCACCTATACGGTGGACGATGATGACGCCAACAGCGACGGCGACATCATCAACACCGCCACGGCGACCGGGAAGTACGAGGAGATCACCGTCACGGCAACGGATACGGCCAGCGTGACGCTGCTGGCGGCCCCCAACCTCAGCCTGACGAAGCAGATCGCCACGTCGAACACGGGGCCGTGGCAGGACAGCATCACCGTCCTGGCGGACACCGACGTCTACTACCAGTTCACCGTCACCAACGGCGGCAACGTGCCCCTCAGTGACGTCACGGTGGAGGACCCCGACCTTGACGTCTCCAGCTGCGCCTGGGTGTCCCTGGCGCGCGGGGCGGATCCCGTCACCTGCGTCGCTGGCCCGGTAAAGGCCGAGGCAGGCGTGCACACGAACACCGCTTACGCCACCGGCCTGCAGCCCGATGGCGAGATCCCCATCACCTCGAACAGCGACACGGCCAGCTACACCGGCCTGGTCCCGGGGATTGAGGTCGTCAAGACGGCCAGTGTCTCCGAGGCGTACCCCGGCGACACGGTGGTCTACAGCTACACCGTCAAGAACACGGGTGAGATCACCCTCACGAACGTCACGCTCACCGATGACAAGCTCGGCGCCATCACGCTGGCTGACACCGAGCTCGCGCCGGGCGCGTCGACCACCGGCAGCGCTAGCTACACGGTGACCGCCGACGACCATCCGGAGATCGTCAACACGGCGACCGCCAGCGGCACGGCCACCGTCGGCTCGGCCAGCAAGACCGTCACCGACGAGGACTCGGCCATCGTCTACGTCATCCTGGCGAACACCTTGACCATCGTCAAGGACGCCGCCGGTGACACGACGACCCCGTTCGGCTTCGTGCTGGACACCGAGCAGCTCACCCTGGCCGTCCTACCGCGCGATGGCGAACTGCCGCTGACGTTCAACCTCAAGGGTGGTGAGTCGCAGTCCTTTGATCTCGAGCCGGGCGCCTACATCGTTACCGAGTCCGTCATGCCCGAGGGTTGGGTCCTGTCGGACATCGTGTGCGAGGGCGCCGAGTACGGCATCGACATCGAGTCGGGCAGCGTCTACCTCTACCTCAGCGAGGGGCAGAACGCGACCTGCACCTTCAGTAACCGCTACCCGCAGTTGTCGCTGACCAAGGAGGTCGGTACCTCCGCCAGCGGCCCGTGGGGCAAGGAGGTCACCGTCCAGGTCGGTAGTGACATCTACTACCGCATGACCGTGACCAACAGCGGCAACGCGCCGCTCTCCAGCCCGGTGGTGAACGACCCGGCCCTCGCCGCCTTTGAGTGCGAGCTGCCGGACACTCTCGAGGGCGGTCAGTCGGCTTCCTGTGTGCTCGGCCCGGTAGAGGCCGAGGCGGGCACGCACGTCAACACCGCCCAGGCCACGGCCCTGTTCCAGCGTGAGATCATGCGGCCCGTCGCGTTGGCAATCGCCGCGGACGGCCTCACGATCTACTCCGACGAGGATAGCGCCTCCTACACCGGCGTCGTGCCCGGCCTGACCATCATCAAGGTGGCCACGCCGACCAGCGCCGAGCCCGGTGCGAAGGTGGTCTACACCCTCGAGTACGCCAACACCGGCACCATGGACCTGACGGGTGTCACCATCACCGACACGCCGGACTGGACCTATGTGGCCAGCGTGGCCGTGGGTGAGGATACCTATACCTCCGGCAGCATCGTCTGGGAGATCGGCCCTCTGGCCGCCGCCGCCGCTGGCTCGGTGAGCTATGAGGCCACGCTGAAGGACGAGACGGCGTTCGCCATCGGCCAGACGGCGGTGGACAACGTCGCCGTCATCGACAGCGACCAGACCGAGTCCGCTGAGGACAAGGCGACGGTTACGGTGACGCGCCTGCTGGCGCCCGAGCCCGCCCTGACCCTCACCAAGGTCGGCTCAACCACGACGGCCCGCATCGGCGATGTCGTCGACTATACCCTCACGGTGCAGAACACCGGCAACATCACCCTGACGAACGTCATCGTGGTGGACGCCAAGCTCGGCATCGAGGAGACCATCGATGAGCTGGCCCCCGGTGCCTCGGCGCAGGTGACCGGCTCCTACACCGTCACCGAGGCGGACCTCGACGGCATCGTCAACACGGCGACCGCCGACAGCGATCAGACGGACACCGTCGCCGACACCTGGACGGTCGAGGTCATCAGCGGCCCGGCGCTGAGCATCGAGAAGGTCGGCTCGACGACCGTGGCCAAGCCTGGTGACACCGTCGACTATACCATCACCGTCAAAAACATCGGCGACGTCACCCTGACGAACGTCACCGTGGTCGATGCCAAGCTCGGCATCAACGCGA
>NZ_DUOE01000173.1 GCF_012838985.1 Corynebacterium sp.
CCGGTCCGCGGCGAGCGCCCCAAGCGCGCCCGCAAGCCGGAGGGCCAGTGGAAGATCGACGGCACCGCGCCGCTCAACCACGTGGAGGAGGTGAAACAGGACGGAGAGGTCCTCGACGTCTACGACCGCGTGGTCAACATCTACTCCAAGCAGGGTTTCGACTCGATCCCCGCCGACGACATCGCCCCGCGCTTCAAGTGGCTGGGCCTGTACACGCAGCGTCGGCAGGATCTCGGCGGCGAGCTGACCGGCCAGGTGCCGGACGCGGAGCTGCAGGACAAGTACTTCATGATGCGCGTGCGTTTCGACGGCGGCCTGGTCAACCCGGAGCGTCTCCGCGCGGTCGGTGAGATCTCCCGCGACTACGCCCGTTCCACCGCGGACTTCACCGACCGGCAGAACATCCAGCTGCACTGGCTGCGCATCGAGGACATCCCGGCGATCTGGGAGAAGCTCGACACCGTGGGCCTGAGCCCCCTATTGGGCTGCGGCGACGTGCCGCGCATCATCCTGGGTTCCCCGGTGGCGGGGGTGGCGGCGGAGGAGATCATCGACGCCACCCCGGCGATCGAGCGGATCCAGCGTGAGCACCTGCCGAACCCGGAGTTCCACAACCTGCCGCGCAAGTTCAAGTCGGCGATCTCGGGGCATTCGCGCCAGGACGTCACCCACGAGATCCAGGACGTCGCCTTCATCGGTTCCGTCCACCCGGAGCACGGCCCCGGTTTCGAGTGCTACGTCGGTGGTGGTCTGTCGACCAACCCGATGCTGGCGCAGTCGCTGGGTGCGTGGATCCCGCTGGAGGACGTGCCGGATGTGTGGGCCGGTGTGGCGCGGATCTTCCGTGACTACGGCTATCGACGCCTGCGTAACCGCGCCCGCCTGAAGTTCCTGGTGGCGGAGTGGGGCATTGAGAAGTTCCGCGAGGTCCTCGAGACCGAGTACCTCGGCCGGAAGCTCATCGACGGCCCGCACCAGCCGATCAACCCCGGCTACCGCGACCACATCGGCATCCACCCGCAGAAGGACGGCAAGTTCTACCTGGGCGTGAAGCCGACCGTGGGCCACACCACCGGTGAGCAGCTCATCGCCATCGCGGATGTCGCGGAGCGTTTCGGCATCACCCGCATCCGCACCACCGCGGAGAAGGAGCTGCTGTTCCTCGACGTGGAGCGCACCGACCTGGCCGACCTGGCCGCCGCCCTCGACGAGACCGGCCTGTACTCGAAGCCGAGCGAGTGGCGTCGCAACATCATCTCGTGCACCGGCCTGGAGTTCTGCAAGCTGGCGCACGCGACCACGAAGTCCCGCGCCGTCGAGCTGGTCGACGAGCTGGAGGAGCGCGTCGGCGACATCGACGTGCCCGTGCGCATCGCGCTCAACGGCTGCCCCAACTCGTGCGCCCGCACCCAGGTCGCGGACATCGGCTTCAAGGGACAGACCGTCACCGACGCCGACGGCAACCGCGTGGAGGGGTTCCAGGTGCACCTGGGCGGTTCGATGAACATCAACGCCAACTTCGGCCGCAAGCTCCGCGGCCACAAGGTGCTTGCCGACGAAGTCGGGGACTACGTCACCCGTGTCGTCACCAACTTCCGTGACCAGCGGGAGCCGGAGGAGACCTTCCAGGAGTGGGTGCAGCGCGCTGCCGAGGAGGACCTCCAGTGAGTTTCCGCCGCACCCCGAATCCGAACCGCAACCATCCGCTGCACTGCCCGTGGTGCGCCGGGGAGGATCTGTTCCCCAACGAGGCCGACGACTTCGCCTGGCTGTGCCGCGACTGCACCCGGGTGTTCTCGGTCCGCTACCACGGCCAGGACGACCCGGAGCACCGCCCGGCCGCCGCCCGCTCCACGAGCGAGGCCATCCGGAATTCGCTCGCCCGCCACGGACATCTGCAGGAGGTGACCCGATGAATCTGCTGGGCACGCCGACCGCCACCCGCGACCCGGAGATCAGCCCCGCCGGCCCCACCACCACCGGTGACCTGCCGGAGGCGGTGCGGAAGGAGAACGCGCGGCTCGTCGAGAAGCACGCCGCCGAACTCTTCGACGCCGACGCCGCCACCATCCTCGACTGGGCCCGGGAGCACGCGCCGGGACGCCTCGCGGTGACCCTGTCGATGGAGAACACCGTCCTCGCCGAGCTCGCCGCCCGGCACCTGCCCGACGCCGACTTCCTCTTCCTCGACACCGGCTACCACTTCCCGGAGACGCTGGAGGTGGCGCGCGACGTCGATAAGCGGTACCCGCAGATGCTGGTCACCGCGACCCCGACGCTGAGCCGGGAGGAACAGGACGCCACCTACGGGGCGAACCTGTACCGCACCAACCCGACCGCGTGCTGCCGCATGCGCAAGGTCGAACCGCTGGCCGTGCACCTGACCCCCTACGCAGGCTGGATCACCGGCCTGCGCCGGGTCGACGGGCCGACCCGCGCGCACGCCCCGGCCTTGAGCCTCGATCCGACCGGCCGGCTGAAGATCTCCCCGATCATCACGTGGTCGCTGGACGACACCGAGGCGTTCATCGCCGACCACGACCTCACCCGACACCCCCTCACCCAGCAGGGCTACCCGTCCATCGGGTGCGCCACCTGCACCCTCCCCGTCGCCGCGGGCGAGGATCCCCGGGCCGGCCGCTGGGCCGGACAGAACAAGACAGAATGCGGGCTCCACTCATGACCACCACCCTGACCACCACCCTCCAGACCCGACTCTCCCCCCACCTCCAGGACCTCGAGAGCGAATCCATCCACATCCTCCGCGAGGTCGCCGGACAGTTCGACAAGGTCGGGCTGCTGTTCTCCGGCGGCAAGGACTCCGTCGTCGTCCTCGAACTCGCCCGCCGGGCCTTCGCCCCCGCGGCCGTGCCCTTCGAACTGCTCCACGTGGACACCGGCCACAACTTCCCCGAGGTCATCGACTTCCGTGACCGCGTCGTCGCCGAGACCGGCGTCCGGCTGCGTGTCGCCAAGGTGCAGGACTGGATCGACCGCGGTGACCTCGTCGAACGCCCCGACGGCACCCGCAACCCCCTGCAGACCGTCCCCCTCGTGGAGACCATCGCCGAGCAGGGTTACGACGCCGTCCTCGGCGGGGCGCGCCGCGACGAGGAGCGCGCCCGCGCCAAGGAGCGCGTCTTCTCCATCCGCGACTCCTTCGGCGGCTGGGATCCGCGCCGCCAGCGCCCCGAGCTGTGGCACCTCTACAACGGTGGCCACCTCCCGGGTGAGAACGTCCGCGTCTTCCCCATCTCCAACTGGACCGAGGCCGACATCTGGGAGTACATCGGCGCCCGCGGCATCGCCCTGCCGGAGATCTACTTCGCCCACGAGCGCACCGTCTTCGAACGCGACGGCATGTGGCTGACCCCGGGCGACTGGGGTGGGCCGCGCGAGGGCGAGACCCTCGAGGTCAAGCGGGTGCGCTACCGCACCGTGGGCGACATGTCCTGCACCGGTGCCGTGCTGTCCGACGCCACCACCACCGACGAGGTCATCGCCGAGATCGCCTCCTCCACCCTCACCGAGCGCGGCGCCACCCGCGCCGACGACCGACTCAGTGAATCCGCCATGGAAGACCGCAAGAAGGAAGGCTACTTCTGATGACCACCGCCACGCTCCTGGGCACCCGCGAGACCCTGCGCCTGTGCACCGCCGGCTCCGTCGACGACGGCAAGTCCACCCTCGTGGGCCGCCTGCTGCACGACACCCGCTCCGTCCTCGCCGACCAGCTTGCCGCGGTGGAACGCACCTCCGCCGACCGCGGCTTTGACGGACTCGATCTGTCTCTGCTGGTGGACGGCCTGCGCGCCGAGCGCGAGCAGGGCATCACCATCGACGTCGCCCACCGTTACTTCGCCACCGACCGCCGCACGTTCATCCTGGCGGACACCCCCGGCCACGTGCAGTACACCCGCAACACCGTCACCGGCGTGTCCACCTCCCAGGTCGTCGTGCTGCTTGTCGACGCCCGTCACGGCGTCGTCGAGCAGACCCGCCGCCACCTCACCGTCGCCGCCCTCCTCGGGGTGCGCACCGTGCTGCTCGCGGTGAACAAGATCGACCTGGTCGACTGGTCCGAGCCGGTGTTCCGCGCCATCGAGTCGGAGTTCACGTCCCTGGCCACCGAGCTCGGCGTCGACGACGCGCACGTCATCCCCGTGTCCGCGCTGCTGGGCGACAACGTCGTCGAGCCGTCGACCAACCTGCCCTGGTACGAGGGCCCGACGATCCTCGAGCTGCTCGAGGGCGTCGAGGTCCACCGCGGCCGCGCCCACGATCTCGGTTTCCGCCTGCCGATCCAGTACGTCATCCGCGAGCACTCCACCGACTACCGCGGTTACGCCGGGCGTATCGACGCCGGCCACATCAGCGTCGGCGACACCGTCCACCTCCCCGAGGGCCGGACCAGCACCGTCACCCACATCGACACCGCCGACGGCGAGGCCCGCCACGCCCACGCCGGTGACTCCGTGGTCCTGCGCCTGGCCGACGACATCGACCTCATCCGCGGCGACCTCATCGCCGGCGACGACCGCCCCGCCCCGGTCCGTTCCTTCGACGCCACCATCGTCGGTCTCCACGAGAAGGAACTGCGCGCCGGCAGCCCCGTCCGTGTCCGCTACGGCACCTCCCTGGTCCGGGGCCGCGTCACGGCGGTCGAGCGTCTCCTCGACATCGACGGCCGCTCCGACCAGATCGCGCCCGAGCAGGTCAGCCTCAACGACATCGCGCATGTGCGTATCGACGTCGCCGCCGACCTGCCCGTCGAGCCCTACGCCGCCCGCGGCGCCGTCGGTTCCTTCCTCCTCATCGACCAGGCCGCCGGCAACACCCTCGCCGCCGGGCTCGTCGGCCACCGCCTGCGCTGACCCGTGACTCCCGCCCTGCTGACCCTGTCCCACGGCTCCCGCCACCCGCGCGCCGCCGCCGGCATCGACCGACTCACCGCGGCC
>NZ_DUOE01000174.1 GCF_012838985.1 Corynebacterium sp.
GGGGGAGATGCGGGAGGCGAGCTCGTCGAGAAGCATGACGCCGATGTTGTGGCGGGTGTCGGCGTACTTCGCGCCCGGGTTACCCAGGCCGACGATGAGAAGGGGAGAATCAGTCACCCGACCACCATGCCACAGAAAAGGGGAGACGCCCCTGACCAGACGGTCAGAGGCGTCACACGCTCGAAGGGGAGAGGATCTACTCCTCGGTGGCCTCCTCCTTGCCGGCTTCGCCGACAGCGTCCTCGGTGCCCTCTTCGCCCTCCTCCGGAACGTCAGCGACCTCCTCGAAGGTGATGTTGAAGACGAGCAGCTCGGCGTCGTCGACCAGGGTGACGTCCTCCGGCAGCTTGATGTCGCCGGCGTTGATGACGTTGCCGGCCTCGATGCCCTCGACGGACACGACGATCTCCTCCGGAATCTCGAGGACGTCTGCCTCGACCAGGATGGTGTCGACCTCCTGGATGAGCATGGCGCCGGAGTAGACCTCGCCCTCGGAGAGGACCGGGATCTCGACCTCGACGCGCTCGCCGCGCTTGATGCCCAGCATGTCGAGGTGGTCGATGTCCAGGGTCAGCACGTTCTGGTCGATGTGCTTGATCATGGTGAGGTGCTTCTCGCCGTCGACGTCGAGCTCGACGATGGCGTTGACGCCCTGGTTACGCACGACGGCGGTGAACTCGACGCGGTCGACGGAGAAGTGGATGTTCTCTGCACCTGCGGAGTAGATGACGCCCGGGATACGGCCGGCGACGCGCAGACGACGGGCGAAGCCCTTGCCGAACTCATCGCGGGGGGCAGCGGTCAGGGTGGGGTACTTTGCCATGTGGCTTAAAGCTCCTTGTTGTGTTCCGGCCGCCCGGCAGAAAGCCTGCGACCGACTCTGGTCTGAGGGGACATGTCCTCGTCGAGTCATCGCAGGCTGAAATGAACCTTATGATCGCGTCGATAACGCCCCATGCGGGGCCTCGCCGAGACGTGCGTCATCCTATCAGCGCGGGGTGGGCCGCTCCAAATGTTTCGACGCCTCCCGCCGGGTCAGGGCGGCCACCTCGTGGGTGTCCAGGAAGCCGCGCACCCATGCCGGATCCGTCTTCGAGTACTCGCGCAGCGCCCAGCCGACCGCCTTGTCGATGAAGAACTCGCGCGAGCCCAGGTTCATGGTCAGGATCTCCGCGAGCAGGGCAGTGTCGGTTGCTTCCCGACGCCCCAACTGGTGCAGCACCGCCATCCGCCGCACCCACATGTTGCCGTCGCGCGCCCACGCCCGCATCTGCTCCGGCGTGCAGGCCCGCCCCACCGGTGTGACCAGGGCATCGACGGTGTCCCACCAGGATCGTGTGGTGACCACGCTCCGCAGGAAGTCCACGTCCGTGGACTCCAGGGGCACCTTCCGCAGGTGGTCGCAGGCGACGTAGTGGAACTCGCGCTCGGGGAGGGCGAGGAGGGCGTCGACAAGCTCCCTGTCGAGGAGGCGGGGGAGCAGTCCCCGCGTTGCTTTGCGACGTTCCACTGCCCCCACCCCCAGAAACGCGAACTGATCCCGCATGTAGGCGGCCATGCCGACGGCCCGCCCGGGATCAGCCAGGGGACGCAGCGCCGATTCGATGGGTGCAGTGGTCACGGCCTAAGTTTAGGTGTCATGAGAAGACTGCAGATGGCGGCGATCCTGGTGGGCGGGTTCGTCGGACCCTTCACCGGGCAGGCGCTGGCTGTGGTGCTCACCGAGTTCGCCGCGACCTTCGGCATCAGCGTCGGCCAGGCGGCGTGGACCATCTCCGCGTACCTCTTCCCGCTGGCGACGATGATGCTCGTCTCCGGACGGCTGGTACGCCGCTTCCCGCCGCACCGCGTCGTGCTCACCGCCTACGCCGTGACGCTGCCGATGGCGCTCATGCTGCTGATCACCCCCTCGTGGGGACTGTTCCTCGCCTGCTACTCGACGATCGGTTTCGCCAACGCCTTCACCCTCCCCGTCCTGCAGAACATCCTCCGCGAACTCACCCCACCCGGCGAGCTGGGCAGGGCGCTGGGCACCTACGCCGCCATGCAGTCCCTCGGCATGCTCTCCGCCCCGCTCGTCGCCGGTGTGTCCAGCCTGGTGAGCTGGCGGCTCACTTTCCTGGTCACCGCCGCCTCCGCCGCCTTCATCCTCCTCGTCCGCCTGCCGAAGGTGCCGGCGCCGGTGGCCTCCCCGCAGCGGGTCCGGGGACGGGTCGAATGGGGGCCCACCCTCATCCACATGGCCACCGGATTCATCGTCGGCGCCGGCATCATCGGCCTGGCGGCCGTGACGGCCCTCCACGTCGGCGACGCCTTCGGACTCGGACCCGCCGGCCGCGGCGTGGTGGTCATGTGCGGTGGCACCGCCGCCTTCCTCGCCTCCCGTCAGATCGGGGCCATGGCGGACCGCCACGGCGCGCGGGCGGTCCTCATCGGCAGCGGGCTGCTCGCCGCGCTGGCGCTCCTCCTCCTGCCGCTGGCCCCGTGGGTGTGGGCGGCCGCGCTCATGTGGGCGGCGGCCGTCATGGCGGGGCAGGGGATGCAGGCGACGGTCAACCTGGCGGTCATCA
>NZ_DUOE01000175.1 GCF_012838985.1 Corynebacterium sp.
CCGAAGGGCTCGAGGACCTCCAGCAGGGCGCGCAGCTTGCCCGGGGTACCGGTGGCCTCGATGACCACGGACTCCTGGGCCACGTCGACGATGCGGGCGCGGAAGATGTTCGCGGCGTCGACGACCTGCGGGCGGTTGGTGTTGTCGGCGTTGACCTTCACCAGCATGATGGCGCGGGCGATGGTGGTGTCCTCCTCGAGGCGGACGACCTTGAGCACCGGGATGATCTTGTTGAGCTGCTTGGTGACCTGCTCGATGACCAGCTCGTTGGCGTCGACCACGATCGTGATGCGGCTGATGCCCGGGGTGTCGGTGTGTGCCGACACGATGGACACCAGGTTGTAGCCACGACGGGTGAACATGCCGGCGACGCGGGAGATGATGCCGTCGACGTCCTGGACCAGGACGCTGAGGGTGTTACGGACGATATCGGTGTTGGCCATTTGTCCTAGTTCTCCTTCTCGCTGTCGTTGTCGCGCTCCTCGAGGACTTCCTCGACGGTCTCCTCCTGGGCGTCCTCCATGACCTCATGGATGTCGGCCGGGGACTCGCCCGCGGACTCGTCACCCTCGAAGAAGGGACGCAGACCACGTGCGTACTCGATGTCCGTGTTGGAGGCACCGGCGGCGACCATCGGCCAGACCTGCGCGTCCTCACCGACGATGAAGTCGATGACGACCGGACGGTCGTTGATCTCGCGGGCCTTCCGGATCGTCGGCAGGACGTCCTCCTCCTTGGTGACACGGAAGGCGACGCAGCCGAGGGCCTCGGACAGCGTGACGAAGTCCGGCATGTACTCGTCCTGCTCGCGCAGCTTCGTGTTGGAGTAGCGGCCGCCGTAGAACAGGGTCTGCCACTGGCGGACCATGCCCAGGTTGCCGTTGTTGATGAGGGCGACCTTGATCGGGAAGCCCTCGACAGCGGCGGTGGTGAGCTCCTGGTTGGTCATCTGGAAGCAGCCGTCACCGTCGATGGCCCAGACCTCGGCGTCCGGCAGACCTGCCTTGGCGCCCATGGCGGCGGGGATGGAGTAGCCCATCGTGCCCAGGCCACCGGAGTTGAGCCAGGTGCGCGGCTTCTCGAAGTCGACGAACTGAGCGGCCCACATCTGGTGCTGGCCGACGCCGGCGACGTAGATGGCGTCCGGACCCGCCTCCTGGGAGAGGGTCTCGATGACGAACTGCGGGCTCATCATGCCGTCGGACTGCTCGTCGTAGCCGCGCGGGAAGCGCTCCTTGAGGTCCGTCAGGTACTCGACCCACTCGGTGATCTTCGGCGGGGTGAGGTTCTTGGAGGACTTGTAGGTGCGCAGCAGCGCGGAGAGGACCTCGCGGGCGTCGCCGACGATCGGGACGGCGGCCTCACGGATCTTGCCGATCTCCGCCGGGTCGATGTCCGCGTGGATGACCTGTGCATCCGGTGCGAACTCGTCGAGGTTGCCGGTGACGCGGTCGTCGAAACGCGCGCCGATGGCGATGAGCAGGTCGGAACGCTGCATCGCGCCGACGGCCGGGACGGAGCCGTGCATGCCCGGCATGCCCATGTGCAGCGGGTGGGACTCCGGGAACGCGCCCAGGGCCATGAGGGTGGTGACGACCGGGACGCCGGTGTACTCGGCGAACTCCAGCAGCTCCTTGTTGGCGTCGGCCTTGATGACGCCGCCGCCGACGTAGAGGCAGGGGCGTTCAGCCTCGGCGATCATCTGGACGGCCTGGGTGATCTGGCGGGAGTGCGGCGTGGTGACCGGCTTGTAGCCCGGCAGATCCATCTTCGGCGGCCAGACGAAGTCGAACTCCGCGGTCTGGATGTCCTTGGGGATGTCCACCAGCACGGGGCCCGGACGACCGGTCAGCGCGAGGTGGAAGGCCTCCATCAGCGTGCGGGCGATGTCGTTCGGGTCGGTGACCATGAAGTTGTGCTTCGTGATCGGCATGGTGACACCACGGATGTCCGCCTCCTGGAAGGCGTCGGTGCCCAGCAGACCGCGACCGACCTGACCGGTGATGGCGACGATCGGGACCGAGTCCAGGTTGGCGTCGGCCAGCGGGGTGACCAGGTTGGTGGCACCCGGACCGGAGGTGGCGATGCAGACGCCGACCTTGCCGGTGACCTGTGCGTAACCGGTGGCAGCGTGGCCGGAGCCCTGCTCATGGCGCACCAGCACGTGGCGCAGCTTCTCCGAGGAGAACAGGGGGTCGTACAGGGGAAGGATGGCACCGCCGGGCAGGCCGAAGACGATGTCGGTGCCGAGCTCCTCGAGGGACCGGACGATCGCCTGGGCGCCGGTCATCCGCTCGGGTGCGTTCTCGGCTCCCGGGGACTTCTTGGCGACCGTGGCCGGGGTGGGCGTTTGCGAAGCTGCCACGTTATCAAGCTCCTAATTTCACAAGGACAATGCAATTGGAACGCTACCTGGTCACTCCTACCGTGGTACGGAGAGGGTCGACCTGGCGGCTGTCGTCGGCACAAGTTACCTGCGACCATCGAAAGACAAAGCCCCCGTACAGCACTGATGGTGGGTGCTGTCGAGGGCGCTTGTCGAGACGACTGGGTAGGGTCGTTACGGCAGGCGCCGCGCTGCTACCACAAGTCGAATGGTGATCATGCAGTTCATCATACACACGGGCCCCCCGGTTAGTCGTATCGTGGGCGGCATGCTTGACCTAGGTATGTATCTGCTCACCCGCGCCTGGCAGTGGATCGCCGATCAGGGCCTGTCCCTGGCGATCCTGCTCGTGCTCGCGCTGCTCGTGCCCCGCGTGGGCCGTTTCGCGCAACGATGGCTGGCCCGCGGCGTGGAGGAGACCACCGACGCGGACGAGTCGAAGACCCGCCTCGCGCTCACGGGCGTCACCGTCTACATATTCCAGCTCATCGCATTCTTCGTCCTGCTCATCTTCTTCCTGCAGGTCCTCGGATTCTCCCTGGCCGGTGCCGCGATCCCGGCCACGGTCGTCTCCGCCGCCATCGGTTTCGGTGCGCAGTCGATCATCGCGGACTTCCTCGCCGGCTTCTTCATCCTCACGGAGAAGCAGTTCGGCGTGGGTGACTGGGTGCGCTTCGAGGGCAACGGGATCGAGGTGGAGGGCACGGTCATCCAGGTGACCATGCGCTCCACCCGCATCCGCACGCTCGCGCAGGAGACCGTGATCATCCCGAACTCCACGGCCCGCGTGTGCATCAACTCCTCCCACTACTGGTCCCGCGCCGTCGTGGTCATCCCCGTCCCGCTGCTGGGTTCCACGGACACGCAGGAGGCCATCGACCGCTCCGAGGCGGCGACGCGTCGCGCTCTGCGACGCCCCGACGTCGCCAAGGAACTCCTCGGGGAGCTCGACGTGCACCCCGCCGTGAACATCACCCCGCCCGCCACCGTCGGCATGCCCTGGACCATGGACATGCGTTTCATGATCCAGGTCCAGGCCGGCATGCAGTGGCTCGTCGAACGTGCCATCCGCACCGAGATCCTCGACGAGTTCTGGAACGAGTACGGCTCCGCCACCACCATCACCGGTGACGTCAAGGACCGCGTCGACACCGTCACCACCGGCGCCCTGTCCGGCACCCCGCTCATCGACGTCCCCCTGACCACCTCCCACGACTCCGCCGGCGACCGGGAGTCCACCGTCCCCGCCGGGTACGCCGACGAGGAGGGCCGCGACCCGGCCGTCGTCGACCGTGGCCCCCAGGGCGACGAGCCGGAGGACACCGTCGAGCAGCAGACCCCGGCCGGCGGGGTGTTCCGCAGCGACTCCCCCACCTCCGGCTGGAAGCGTCTGGCATCGGTGGGCGGTCGTGTGCGTCCGTCGACGACCTACCTCTTCGCCAGCCTGTTCCTCTTCATCGTCCTCAAGGTCCTCACCGTCGACGCCGGCGAGGACGGCCCGTCGGGCATCCTCGCCCCGCCGGCCCCGGGCGTGACCACCACCCCGGCAACCGAGCCGGCACCCGCCCCGGAGACCGAGCCGGCCCCCACGACCGCACCCCTGTCCCCGGAGCCGACCGCCCCCACCAGGGTGGCCCCGACCACGGCCGTCACCCCGGCCCCGACCGGCGAGGGCCGGGCGGGTGTCCCCGGAGAGGTCGAAGCGACCGGGAACCCGGACACCCCCGCGGAACCGACGTCACCGGCGCAACCTGCACCGACCCCGGAACAGACGCAGGTCACCCCGGACTCCGGCCAGTAGCCCCTTCTCTACTAGCATGGTCGCCATGAGTTCTGACGCTGGCAAGACCGAGCACACCGACCGTGCAGAAACCACGGAGTTCCGTCCGGACCGGGGCAACCTCTTCGCGGCCGTACTCATCATCGCCGTGGGCATGCTGGTGATCCCGTCCGCCCCGCTGTACCTGGGCTGGCTCCTGCTCATCCCGCTGGCCTTCATCCTCTGGGTGGTCCGGGCCCGCACCGTGGTGGATGAGCGTGGAGTCGACATCCGCTACGCCTTCCGGGGCGGCCGCACGGTCCGCTGGGAGGACGTCGCCGGTGTCGGCTTCAAGGGCTCCCGTGCCCTGCTGACCACCCGCGACGGCGCCGAGCACGCCATGCCCGGCGTGACCTTCAACTCCCTGCCGCAGCTGGCCGCCGCCTCCCGCGGCCGGATCCCGGATGTCCTCACCGCCGCCCAGGAGGCGGCCGACGACAAGGTCACCATCATCCACCGCGACGGGCAGCAGATCCTCATCTCCAAGGAGGAGTACGCTGCTCGACAGGCCGCGCAGCAGGCCAACCGCTCGACCTCTGACAACCCTGAAAACCTGAAGGAGCAGTAAGTGTTCCCGCTTCGATCCAAAGTCACCACCGTCGGACGCAACGCCGCCGGAGCCCGCGCCCTGTGGCGTGCCACCGGCACCAAGGAGAACGAGTTCGGCAAGCCGATCGTGGCGATCGTGAACTCCTACACCCAGTTCGTCCCCGGCCACGTCCACCTGAAGAACGTGGGCGACATCGTCGCGGACGCCGTCCGCGCCGCCGGTGGTGTGCCGAAGGAGTTCCACACCATCGCCGTCGACGACGGCATCGCCATGGGTCACGGCGGCATGCTCTACTCGCTGCCGAGCCGTGAGATCATCGCCGACTCCGTCGAGTACATGGTCAACGCCCACACCGCCGACGCGATGGTCTGCATCTCCAACTGCGACAAGATCACCCCGGGCATGCTCAACGCCGCGCTGCGCCTCAACATCCCGGCCGTGTTCGTCTCCGGTGGCCCGATGGAGGCCGGCAAGGCCGTCGTCGTCGACGGCGTCGCCCAGACCCCGACGAACCTCATCACCGCCATCGCCGCCTCCGCCGACGACAACATCTCCGATGAGGGCCTGGCCACCATCGAGGAGTCGGCCTGCCCGACCTGCGGCTCCTGCTCCGGCATGTTCACCGCCAACTCGATGAACTGCCTCACCGAGGCCCTGGGCCTGTCCCTGCCGGGCAACGGCACGACGCTGGCCACCCACTCGGCACGTCGCCGCCTCTTCGAGGAGGCCGGCGAGACCATCGTCAAGCTGTGCGAGCGCTACTACGGCGAGGAGGACGAGTCCGTCCTGCCGCGCAACATCGCCACCAAGGACGCCTTCCGTAACGCGATGGCCCTGGACATGGCGATGGGTGGCTCCACCAACACCATCCTGCACACCCTGGCCGCCGCCCAGGAGGGTGAGGTCGACTTCACCCTCGCGGACATCGAGGAGATCTCCCACCAGGTCCCGTGCATCTCCAAGGTCGCCCCGAACGGCATCTACCACATCGAGGACGTCCACCGCGCCGGCGGCATCCCCGCCATCCTCGGTGAGCTGCGCCGTGCCGGCCTGCTCAAGGAGGACGTCCACTCCATCACCTACCCGAACCTCGGCGAGTGGCTCGACGACTGGGACATCCGCGGCGGCAAGGCCGTGGAGGAGGCCGTGGACCTGTTCCACGCCGCCCCGGGTGGCGTCCGCACCACCCAGCCCTTCTCCACCGACAACCGCTGGGAGTCCCTGGACACCGACCAGGAGAACGGCTGCATCCACTCCGTGGAGCACGCCCACTCCGAGGACGGCGGCCTCGTCGTCCTGCGCGGCAACCTGGCCCCGGACGGCTCCGTGCTGAAGACCGCCGGCGTCGAGGAAGAGCTGTGGACCTTCACCGGACCGGCCCGCGTCGTCGACAGCCAGGAGGAGGCCGTCTCCATCATCCTCAAGCGTGAGGTCCAGGCGGGCGAGGTCGTCGTCATCCGTTACGAGGGTCCCTCCGGCGGCCCGGGCATGCAGGAGATGCTGCACCCGACGTCCTTCCTCAAGGGTGCCGGCCTGGGCAAGGCCTGCGCGCTGATCACCGACGGTCGTTTCTCCGGCGGCACCTCCGGCCTGTCGATCGGCCACATCTCCCCCGAGGCCGCCCACGGTGGTCTCATCGGCCTCATCGAGAACGGTGACCCGATCACCATCGACGTCCACACCCGTCGCCTCTCCCTCGACCTGCCGGAGGAGGAGATCGAGCGTCGTCGCGAAGCAATGGAGGCCTCCGAGAAGCCGTGGACCCCGAACCGCGAGCGCCAGGTCTCCAAGGCGCTGCGTGCGTACGCCGCCATGGCCACCTCCGCAGACAAGGGTGCCGTCCGCCAG
>NZ_DUOE01000176.1 GCF_012838985.1 Corynebacterium sp.
AGACTTTCAGCGTTGTCATCCCCGAGCGGGATGGCCACACTGTCTCCGTAGCTCAGTGGATAGAGCACTGGTTTCCGGTACCAAAGGTCGCAGGTTCGAATCCTGTCGGGGACGCAAATTTTCGGGGTATTGGCTTATTGACCAGGCATCACTTGGTTTATTAGCCTGACCGGCGCTGGAAAATGACGCTGCTGTGACCTGTTTGCACAGGTCACAGCAGCGTCATTTTTGCTCGTTTACGGACCCCCTGCTCCCGCCCGCAGGAATCACCACCACCCCGCTGATTCTTGATCCCTACTTTGATGATCCACACCGCGACTCTGCGGTCTTCAAGCCCCTCCTAGGGCACCTAGCCGAGCATCTCTACTCAAGGAGGTGGCAAGCACACAGGAGTGGCGTTTCTCCCTTCCGATAGGGCAAGCGATTGAACGGTGCCGGGGAACGTTGTGTGCTCCTCGAATTGCCTCATGTTCTTCGTTCACACGACTACCACGTATGTGAAACCAAGATAAGATTTGGCCATGGGTAGGATCTATGGCTACTACGAATGGGACGACGACGTTGGAAGCCCCGGAAACCGGGAAGACGGCTCTCTTTCTCAAAACCTCTACAATGAGGATCGAGTGTTGGCGGGTCATGCGCGATTTGTTCCAGGTGACGAAGGCCTCGACGAGGACGACGAGTACTCGTACGAAAACACTTTCATCACCTCGGACTCTCGCCGATAGTCCGAGGAAGGCGATGAACTAGCCAAGATACTTGCCGGCATCTTGACCCTAGGGACGATAATTGGTGTCGCCCGGGCCGCTCCTCATGTTAAGAAATGGTGGCAGGAACAAGGCCGCCCTGCTGTAAACCGTCAGGCGCAGAAAATTCGCAAGATCGGACGGAAGAATCAATCCGACGTTGAGGGAGATGAACTTACTGACGCTGAGCAGTCTGCTGTCGAAATCGACCAGCGGCAAATCATGTCCCGCGAAGAGGCCATGTCTCGCTTTACTGCAGGCATGGCCGCCCGCGTCTACAGCGAAGAACAATTCCGAATCGTTAGTTCAGCATATATCCTTGGCGTCGAAGATTACGCAGAGATCGAAGAGACTGTAAAGCAGATTCCGCGAGAAAACTTACAGGCCCTGATTCGGAATATGGTTAGGAACCCATCACTCTTGGAAGACGAATCACTCGCAAACCTTGCAAGCATGCTCAACGCAGCAAACCAGACGCTCGAGATTGCCCCCGAAACACTACGTCGAGACGACCCCGATTCCTAGTGGCCTCTGTCGTTGATTGGTTGATAATCTCCAGAATGATTGTTGCGCGGCGCACAAGAATCTGTATGGGCAAAGCCGCGCCTACCCGGCATCCAGCCGTCCCTACTTCAACAGACGGTGCGACGGCATGAATCAGTGCAGGACATTGATTGTTCGATTTCCAACCTCCGACGTGAATCCCCTGGACCCAACTGACTGTTGAAGTCAGATCTCGGTTTAACATCGTTCGCAGCAGAACGTCACAGGTCATCCGACCGAGAAGTCGGTCGAAGGGATTATGCGGAGTTTCCGAAGATATCCGACTTGCAGCAGCGACTGCTCCTGCAAGCTCAGGGCAATAAGATGGCACCCCCTCATGAATCGCCACATCGTCGACAGCAGGCCCGCACCGAAAACGTGTTCTCGGTGCGGGCCTGACTCTTTGTCATCTCCGTCTGCTAGCGGGCATGTTCTCTGCCCTCCGGTTGAGGAGATTGGGTGGATCGTCGTGGCCCAGGCCCCATTGATGACCATCAGCGTGGTCGTGCCCGTCCCGGCCCTCCCGATCCCCAGACAACGCATCTGCCCGGTGACCTCAAGGTGCTTCGCTCTGCCTTGCTGAGTGTGTCGTGGCGCATACGGCTGTCCTCCAACACGAAGGCATCCGGGTGCCCTTAGTGGAGCCAGACAGCGAGAACTCAGCAGCAATCCCCGACTCCAGCAAGCTGTTGGAGCTCGACACCTCGTGCCTGGAGCAATACAGGAAATGCCGGCCCCCTACCCCTCCACGGCCGTGCCTGTCGCTCGCCCTGCGGTGCTGGCCGGGCGGTGTCAGTCTCCGGGCACCCACTCATCCCTGAGAGGCCACCCTGCAGCCATCAGTCACTCTTCATCCGTACGAGGGCGCGGAGTTCGTCCGCTTCGATACTCATCTGGAGGAGGTCATTGCACTACTCGGTAAGCCTGCTTCCGCCGAGGCCACCCGGGGCCGTTACGCTTTCCCGGACGGTGACGTCTTCGTGCACGTCGGCCCGGACGACGTGAATTTCCTGGAGTTCGTTGTCGACCTGAACAGGTGTGGCCTCGAGGTCGAGCTGGACAGAGTCAACCTGTCGCAGCTCAGTGCGGTTGAATGCGCTGCCCATCTGCGGGAGTTGAACGGGGCCGGAGACGTCGACGAGAGTGAGGCGCCGTCCAGTTTCGCGTACCGCGCTCTCGGTCTCACGGTCTGGCAGGGGCATGCGCTCGTGATCGACGAGCTCTCTTCCGCCCGCGCTGCAGGGGCGTCGGAGGAGGAGCTTGAGTTCCTGGAGGATGAGGTGCGGCTCGCGCATCACTTCGAGACGATCGGCCTCGATTCCCGGGAATACATGGAGGGCTATTTCTGACGTCCCCCGGACATCCTCTCAGGCGTTCCCTCAGGATGGGCACCGCAGATCCCCGGTACCGCCACACGTCCACTCAGTTCCCACTAAGATTTGTGTCATGACAAACAACCTGAACGATCTCCTGTCCAAGCTCCCGATCGACAGCATCGCCGCCCGTCTGGGCGAGGATCCCGCGAAGGTCCGTCAGGCGTCCGAGCAGATCCTGTCGACCCTGCTGGCCGGCATGGGCGCGAACGCCCAGGACCCGGCCGGCCGCGAGTCCCTGGCCTCTGCGCTGGACTCCCACAACCCGGATCTCGTCGAGGGTGACGTCAACGTGGACGACATCGACACCCAGGATGGCGCGAAGATCGCCCACCACGTGTTCGGCAAGAATGAGGACCAGGTGGCGCACCAGCTCGGCGGCCTCGTCGGCGGCACGAGCCTGGTCCGTGCACTGATGCCGATCCTGGCGCCGCTGGCCATGTCCTGGCTGGCGGGTCGTCTGACCCAGGGTGGCGGCTCGCAGACGCAGGCGCAGGCCCCGGGTAAGGGTGGTCTGCTGGAGGCGATCCTCGGCCAGGTGCTCGGCGGCGGCCAGGCCGGCCAGACCCAGGCGCAGGCCCCGGGTGGCCTCGGCGGGGTCCTCGGTGAGCTGCTGGGTGGGCTGCTGGGTGGGGGACGTCGATAAGCGGAACCGCATGGTGGCGGAAGTGACGCACCTCACGTAGCGTGGGATGTATCCCTTATTCCCCCGTATTTTTGCCGCCCTGACACAAGGTCGGCATGTGAGGTTGATCCGCCATGAGCACCAACAGCTTCAACACCAGGGACACTCTGAGGGTCGGCGAGACCGACCACGAGATCCACCGACTGGACCGGGTCGAGACCAGGGCCCGGCTCCCCTACTCCCTCCGCATCCTGCTGGAGAACCTGCTGCGCAACGAGGACGGAAGGCTCGTCACGAAGAGCCAGATCGAGGCGCTGCAGAACTGGTCACCCGAGGAGGCGTCCACGGAGGAGATCCAGTTCTCCCCGGCGCGCGTCCTCATGCAGGACTTCACGGGTGTGCCGTGTGTCGTCGACCTCGTCGCCATGCGCGACGCGATGTCCGACCTCGGCGGCGACCCGCAGAAGATCAATCCGCTCATCCCGGGGGAACTGGTCATCGACCACTCCCTCATCGCCGACGCCTTCGGCAGCCCGCAGGCACTCGACATCAACGCGCAGCTCGAGTTCGAACGCAACGAGGAACGCTACCAGCTGCTGAGGTGGGCGCAGCAGTCCTTCGCCGACTTCGTGGTGGTTCCGCCGGACACCGGCATCTGCCACCAGGTGAACCTCGAGTACCTCAGCCGCGTGGTGTTCACCCGCGAACGCGACGGCGTGCTGCAGGCGTACCCGGACACGCTCGTCGGCACGGACTCACACACCCCGATGGTCAACGGCCTCGGCGTGCTCGGCTGGGGTGTGGGCGGCATCGAAGCGGAGGCCGCGATGCTCGGCCAGCCCGCCAGCCTGCTCATCCCGGAGGTCATCGGCCTCAAGCTGACCGGTGAGCTGCCGGCCGGCACCACGGCGACCGACCTGGTGCTCACGGTGGCGGAGCTGCTGCGGAAGACGCGGGTCGTGGGCAAGTTCGTGGAGTTCTTCGGACCGGGTGTGTCCTCGATCCCGCTGGCCAACCGCGCGACGCTGGGCAACATGAGCCCCGAGTACGGCGCGACCGTGGCGATCTTCCCCATCGACGACGAGACCCTCAACTACCTGCGCCTGACCGGCCGCGACGAGCAGCAGATCGCGCTCGTCGAGGAGTACGCGAAGGTGCAGGGGCTGTGGCACGACCCGGAGTCCCCGGCGGACTACAGCCAGGTCGTCGAGCTGGATCTGTCGACGGTCACCCCGTCGATCGCCGGTCCGAGCCGCCCGCAGGACCGCATGAACCTCGGCGACGCCCCCGCCACCGTGCTGGGGCTCCTCGCCGGCGAGCACAGCGTCTACGAACCGACGGAGGGTGGCGTCGACGACGCCTCCGTGGACTCCTTCCCGGCCAGTGACCCGGTGTCGCTGACCCCGGGCCCGCGGAAGGACGCACCGCCGCGCGAACTCACCCGCGAGCAGCTGACGATGAACATGAAGCTCGGCTGGCCCTCCGACCCGGTGGACGTCGTCATCAACGACACCCCGGCGATCATCGACCACGGTGACGTGGTCATCGCGGCGATCACCTCGTGCACCAACACGTCCAACCCCTCGGTCATGCTGGGCGCCGCCCTGCTGGCCAAGAAGGCCGTGGAGCGTGGACTGCGCACCCGCCCCTGGGTGAAGACGACGCTGGCGCCGGGCTCCCGCGTGGTCACCACCTACCTGGAGCGCGCCGGCCTGACGGAGTATCTGGATGAGTTGGGCTTCCACAACATCGGTTACGGCTGCACGACGTGCATCGGTAACTCCGGTCCGCTCATCCCGGAGGTCTCCCGCGCGGTGACGGGCCAGGGCCTCAACGTGGCGTCCGTCCTGTCGGGCAACCGCAACTTCGAGGGGCGCATCCACCCCGAGGTGAAGATGAACTTCCTCGCCTCCCCGCCGCTGGTCGTCGCGTACGCCCTCGCGGGCAGCATGCACACCAACCTGCTGGAGGATCCGCTCGCGCAGGACGCCGAAGGCCGGGACGTCTACCTGCGGGACATCTGGCCCACGGAGGAGGAGGTCCGCGCGGTCGTCGACGAGAACGTGCGCGCCGAGATGTTCTCCGCCAGCTACGACACGGTCTTCGATGGTGACGGGAACTGGCGCGGCATGGACATCCCGGAGGGTGACAAGTACGCCTGGAGCGGCGAGTCGACCTACATCCGCAAGCCGCCCTACTTCGACGGGATGGAGGTGGAGCCCGCCCCGGTGGAGGACATCGCGGGGGCACGTGTGCTGGCGCTGCTGGGTGACTCGGTCACGACGGACCACATCTCGCCGGCCGGCGCGATCAACCCGACGTCCCCGGCGGGCCGCTACCTGCAGGAACAGGGAGTGGAGCCGAAGGACTTCAACTCCTACGGCTCGCGACGCGGCAACCACCACGTGATGGTCCGCGGCACCTTCGCCAACGTGCGTCTGCGCAACCTGCTCGCCCCCGGCACGGAGGGTGGCGTCACCCGTCACCTGCCGGACGGTGAGGAGATGTCTATCTACGACGCCGCGCAGCGCTACCGGGATGAGGACGTCCCGCTCGTCGTCCTCGCGGGCAGCGAGTACGGTTCCGGTTCCTCCCGTGACTGGGCGGCGAAGGGCACGTCTCTGCTCGGGGTGCGCGCGGTCATCGCCCGCTCCTTCGAGCGCATCCACCGTTCCAACCTGGTGGGCATGGGTGTGCTGCCGCTTCAGTTCCCGGAGGGCGATTCCGCCGAGTCGCTGGGACTCACGGGCGAGGAGGTCTTCTCGGTCACGGGTCTGGCCGGCCGCGAGGACATCCCCGCGACGGTGACCGTGCGTGCCGAGTCCCCGGACGGGTCACACGTGGAGTTCGAGGCGGTCGTCCGCATCGACACCCCGGCGGAGGAGGCGTACTTCCGTCACGGCGGCATCCTGCCGTACGTGCTGCGGCAGCTGCTCTGAGACGCTGCTCCGGACCTTCCGGGCACGGAGCGGGTATCGTGAGGTGTCACCATACCCCTCCACCGAAAGGTCCCGCCGATGCTGTTCCTGGCCCGCATGGATGTCACGTTCCCCGAGTCCCTGACCCCTGAGCAGGTCGCCGACTTCCAGGTCCGCGAGAAGGAGTACTCGGGCAACCTCCAGAAGGAGGGCACGATGAAGGGCATCTGGCGCGTGGTCGGTGAGTACGCGAACTACTCCATCTACGACGTCCGCGACAACGACCACCTCCACGAGGTGCTCTCCGGGTTCCCGATGTACAAGTACATGGACATCAAGGTCACGCCGCTGGCGCAGCACCCGAACGCCACGCGCGAGGACTTCTTCTAGCCCCTGCTTATCGACGCCACACCGCCCGTCCCCCACGCTGTGGGGACGGGCGGTGTGCTTGTTCACTCAGGAGGCTGTCACCCGTCAGGCATGATGAACCAGGCGATGACGTAGGCCAGGAGCGGGGTGCCGGCGCTGACGATGAGGGCCGCGATGAAGATCAGGCGGACCAGGGTCGGGTTCCAGTCGTAGGTCTCGGCGATGCCTCCCAGCACACCGGCCACATAGCGGTCGGTGAGGGAACGGTGCAGACGGCGCTGGTGCAGCGGGGTGTGGAAGTCGTTCATGTCAGGCTCCTCGGGTGCGGTCTCTGTGTCGCTGTCAGAGTCAATTGTGGCAGCTCAGGAGAGTTCCGCACATCGGGGAGCGCCCCGATAAAACCCTGAGATCTAGCAGTCGGCGTCGTCGGAGCCGCAGA
>NZ_DUOE01000177.1 GCF_012838985.1 Corynebacterium sp.
GCGGGCGCGCTGGCGGGCGCCGGCCCGGAGACTGTGCCCATGCTGGCACTCGTCGGCGCGGCGATGGTGCTCGCGGTCATGCAGAAGGCCCCGCTGTTCGCCGCGGTCATCGCATGGGAGCTGACGTGGGCGCCCCTGTGGACGATCCCGCTGCTGCTGCTCGGTGCCGTCGTCGCCTATCTGCTGGGGCACCGACCGTGGAGAAGGCAGGCCGAAGCCGCGCCCTCCTAGGCGTTGAGCAGTCCTCGGGCGGACCGGGCCCGCAACGGGTGGCGGTTGGTCCGGGGTGGCCCACCGTCCGGGGGCAGGAACACCACCCCACCGGGGTGTCTCTCGAACCTGCCGTGCCGGGGTGGCTGGTCAGGATCATCATCGTGGCGGGTGTTGTGGATCCGGCAGACCAGCGCCAGGTTGGTGATGTTGGTGTCCCCGCCGTTCTTCCACGCCTTGAGGTGGTGGACCTCGCACTGGTTGGCCGGGGTGGTGCACTCCGGGCCCTCACAGAGCAGGGACTCCCCGGCCAGCAGGATCCTCTGCTTGGGGCTGGCGGTGCGCTGGGAGCGGTAGAGATCCACCGGCCCGTCCACCGGGTCGTAGAGCCCGACGTAGTGGTGTTCCGCCATGATCTGGGTGACCAGTTCCGCCCCGGTCAGGGTGGTGCCGTCGCTCAGGCCGAAGACGGTGTCATCGCCTTCCCGCCGCAGGAGCTTGACTCCTTCGGGCACGGTGGCCACCACCAGCGGGACCGGGGGTGTCGGTGCGCTCACCCCACCGCCGGTGGTGGCCATCAGCGCGTCGAACATGGCCTGCTCATACCCGAGGGCCGGGTCGGCGTCGCGGAGCTGCCGGGCGTGGGTGCGCACATGGGCGAGGTAGGCCTCGATGTGGCGTTCCGGGCCGGTGACGGTGAAGGTGCGCAGGCCCAGGGCGTCGGTGTTCTTCCCACCCTTGAGGGCGCGTTTTCCCCACACCTTCTTCTCGATGTCGGTGACACCACGGTTGTGGTGCCGGACCCGGGCGGCGGCGGCCCGGTCGATCTCGGCGACGGTGCCACGCAGTCCGCACAGCTCCACCCGCAGCTCCCACGGTGACACAGGGGCATCGGGCAGGAGTTTGCGGGTGTGTTTCTCGATGACGGTCAGCGCGTCCAGGGACAGGTGGGCCCCGGCTTCGCGGGCGGCGGCCTGGAGTCGGCGGTGGCGGGTGGGTCCGTGGTAGGTGGTGGCCATCGCCGCCCAGGTGGTGGCGTCCCGGTATCCGAGGGCGTCGAGGTCAGCGACGGTCACCGTGCCGGAGGAGATCTCCCCCAGGACGGTCATGGCGCGTAAGGCCTGCAGTGCCTGGATGGTGGTCATGGTGGGGAGGCTAGGCCCCGGGTGGCGGGGCGTCGACAAGTGTGGTGGCGGGGCTGTGGATAAACCCCTCCCATCCACAGGCACAGGTGCCTGCCCGGGTCCCCCGCTTGACAACTACATCATCAGCAGCAACGACGCCGCCATGACACCCATGCCCGCGATGAGGCCGTAGATCGCGGTGTGGTGGCGGCCGGTGGAGACGGCGGTGGGCAGCAGCTCGTCGAGGCAGATGAAGACCATGATGCCGGCGATCGCCGCGAAGGAGATGCCCAGGGTGGCAGGGCCGAGGAAGGGCATGAGCAGTGCGAAGCCGATGAGGGCGCCGGCGGGCTCGGCGAGGCCGGACAGGGTGGACCAGCCGAGGGCGCGGCGTCGGGAACCGGTGGCCTGGCGGATCGGGACGGCGACGGCCACGCCCTCGGGGATGTTGTGGATCGCGATCGCCACGGCGA
>NZ_DUOE01000178.1 GCF_012838985.1 Corynebacterium sp.
AACTGACCCCGGGAACGACGAATGCCCCGCACCAGACGGTGCGGGGCATCGACGTGGGTCGTCGATAAGCAAAGAGCTTAGCGAGCGGCCTCGATCTGGACGGTCTGTGCGACTGCCTGGATGACAGCGGCGACCTTGACGGCCTCCCAGACCTGCTCCTTGGTCAGACCCTCCTCGCGGACGGTCTTGTCGTGGGCGACGACGCAGTTCTCACAGCCGTTGATGGTCGAGACGGCCAGGGACCACAGTTCGAAGTCGGCCTTCTCTACGCCCGGCTTGGCGATGATGTTCATGCGCAGGCCGAACTTGACGTTGGTGTAGTCCTCGCCGAGGAAGTGCTTCGCGCGGTAGGCCACGTTGTTCATGGCCATGACGGTGGCGGCGCCGAGGGCTGCCTCGAAGGCCTCGTCGGAGAGGTGCTCCTTGGCCTCCTCGGAGATCTCGGCGAAGACGGTGTCGTTACCGGTGGCGGCGGCGGAGGCCAGCAGGGTGCCCCACAGCTGCTGCTCGTTGAGCTCGGTGGAACGGGTCAGGGAGCCCAGGTTGAGCTTCTGATCCTTCGCGTACTCGGGGAGGGCGCTCCTCAGGTTATCGATCGACATTACTTGAGGGACTCCTGAACGACATCCATCTTGTTGATGTTCTTGGTCGGGTCGTTGGCCTGCCAGTTGCATGCGCAGACCTCCTCGGACTGCAGGGCGTCGAGGACACGCAGGACCTCGTCGACGTTGCGGCCGACGGCGTCCGGGGTGACGGAGACGAACTGGATGATGCCGTCCGGGTCGATGATGAAGGTTGCGCGGTCAGCGACACCGTCAGCGTTCTCGACACCCAGCTCACGAATGAGCTCGTGCTTGATGTCGGAGAACATCGGGAACGGGACGTCCTTCAGCTCGTCGTTGGTGGCGCGCCAGTTGAAGTGGGAGAACTCGTTGTCCACGGAGCCGCCCAGGATCTGGGTGTCGCGGTCCTGGAACTCCTCGTCGAGCTTGCCGAAAGCGGCGATCTCGGTCGGGCAGACGAAGGTGAAGTCCTTCGGGTAGAAGAAGACGACCTTCCACTTGCCCGGGTACTTGTCGAGGGAAACGGTCTCGAAGTAGTCGTCCGGCTGCTGGGCGTTGGCCTCAGACAGGTTGCCGCCCTTGAGGGCGAGCAGTTCGAACTCGGGGAACTTCTCTCCAACGGTCATGATTGCCATGCGTAAATCTCCTCAGAAAAGTGGGATGTGACGGCCGTCACGGAAAGGTCTTACGTTTGGGCCTCTCCGAAGCCAGAAACCATTATGCCCTGTCCGGGCCGGTTCGTCAATAACAATTTCTGTGGAGTTAATGTAAAGTGATAGGCATGAACAATAAGGAGTACCGTCCGACGCTGTCTCAGCTACGCACTTTCGTCACCATCGCTGAGAACAAGCACTTCGGCACGGCGGCCACGAAGCTGGGCATCTCACAGCCCTCACTCTCGCAGGCCCTCGTCGCCCTGGAGCAGGGACTGGGCATCCAGCTCATCGAGCGTTCCACCCGCCGCGTCATCGTCACGCCGGCCGGCGAGGAACTGCTCCCCTACGCCAAGACGACCCTCGACGCCGCCGACGCCTTCCTCGCCCATTCCCGCGGCACGCACGGCACACTCATCGGCCCGCTGACCGTCGGCATCATCCCGACGATCGCGCCCTACGTGCTACCCGGCCTGCTCACCGCCACCTCCACGCAGTACCCGGAACTGGAGCCGCGCATCGTGGAGGACCAGACCCGGAACCTGGTGCAGATGCTGCGCGACGGCCAGATCGACCTCGCCGTCATGGCGCTGCCCTCGGAGACCACCGGAGTCGCCGAGGTCCCGCTCTACACCGAGGACTTCACCGTCGTCGTCCCCGAGGACCACGCGCTCGCCGGCCGCGAGGACCTCGGCCTCTCCGACCTCGACGAGCTCGATCTGCTGCTTCTCGACGACGGCCACTGCCTCCACGACCAGATCGTCGATCTGTGCCGTAAGGCGGACCTCAACCCCACTGAGGCAGCCAACTCGGTCACGCGCGCCTCCTCGCTGACGACGATCATGCAGCTCGTCGCCGCGGGCCTCGGCGCCACCCTGGTGCCCGAGTCCGCGGTGCCCACCGAGTGTCGCCGTCCGGGCGTGGCCACCGCCACCTTCCGTGACGACGTCACCGCCCAGCGACAGATCGGCCTGGTCTACCGCAACTCCAGCTCCCGGGCGGAGGAGTTCCACCTCCTCGGGGAACTGACCACCGCCGCCTACCACGAGGCCCTCGCGCTGCCCGCCGAGGCCTGACCCCGCCCACCGGGGACGGCGGGGAGGGTGGCGCGTCGGGGCTTCCCCGCCGACAGCTAGGGCGTGACCGGCAGTGCCCCGCCGGCGGCCTGGCGGTAGATCATCGCCTGCGCGAGGAGGAACGCGGGGGCGAGGATGACGAGCGCCAGACCGAAGGTGAACAGCGCACCGAGGAACATGAGGATGCCGGACACGAGGTTGAACAGCAGCAGACGCCCGTAGTTGCGCAGGCCGGCCCGGAAGCCCTCCCTGACGGCTCCCCCGAAGGTGGTGCGGCGGTCGACGACGTACCAGATCATGAGCTGGGTCAGCGGAGCGACCAGCAGCGTCACGAGCCCCGCCACCAGGGCCATGATCATGACGACCCCGAGGAAGCCGAAGATGTCGTCCTCAGTGCTCAGCTCGTCGGCCGCGAAGGCGCCGCCGATGATCAGGGGGACGAACACAGGTGTCAGGGCCACGATCGTGACGAACTGGATCACCAGGTACAGCCCCAGGGCGGGGCCGAGGTTCACGCCGCCGGTGAAGTCACCGAGGCTGATCTCCTGCTTGTCCACCTGACGCAGGGCACCGTGGTAGACGTGGATCATCACCACGATGGAGACCAGTCCGAGCAGGAGCTGGTAGATGAGTGCACCGCCGCTGAAGCCCGACTCGAAGCCGGGGTTGAACTCCGTGGGCAGCTGTTCGGCGGGAGTGCCGAAGAGCATCTCCCCCGCCAGGGATCCGACGATGCTCAGTCCCACCAGGACCAGTGCACCGAGCATCCAGATCTTCCAGTTGCGGAGGGTCACGCTGAAGGCCCAGCGCACCGCCGGCATCAGGTCCACCCTGCCGGTGCCCTGCGCCCGGACGCCGCCCTGCTGTCCACCACCGCCCCAGTCCGCCGCCCCGTACCCGACGTACCCCGGGTGGCCCGTGTACCCCGTGGACCCGGAGAAGCCCGGCGCGTCCTCCGGGTGCGGGGTCGAGGGATAGGACGGGTAGGAGGGGTAGGAGGGGAACCCGTCGCCGCCGGAGTCCCCGCGGTTCTCCGGGTGCTGGTTCCGGTCCTCGGGAGGGTCGAAGGGGTTGGTCATCACGTTGACCTTTCTCATGTGGAGGGTAATCGGTCCCACGATAGAACAGTTGCCGGGAGGCGGTAGGATGAGTCGTCAGCCATGACTAACGCTTCTTCTGCCCCGATCACCCGGGACGCACTGTATGAACTGCTCAGTGACGTCTCCTTCGCCGATGAACGTGCTTTCCGACGTCGCCTCCACCGCGCCCGCTCCCCGAAGGCGTTGGAGGCGATCGCGAAGGATGTCCACCGCGCCGTCGAGAAGCGGCAGCTGATCGACATCGGCGTGCCGGAGATCACCTACCCGGAGTCGCTGCCGGTGTCGGCGCGCCGCGAGGACATCGCGGAGGCGATCGAGAACAACCAGGTCGTCATCATCGCCGGTGAGACCGGTTCCGGTAAGACGACCCAGATCCCGAAGATCTGCCTCGACCTGGGCCGCGGCCGCCGCGGACTCATCGGCCACACGCAGCCCCGTCGTCTGGCGGCCCGGACCGTCGCCGAGCGCATCGCGGAGGAGCTGGGCCAGCCGATCGGTGAGACGGTCGGCTACGCGATCCGTTTCGACGACCGCGTCTCCCCCACCTCCGCCGTCAAGCTCATGACCGACGGCATCCTGCTCGCCGAGATGCAGCGCGACCGTTTCCTCAACGCCTACGACACGATCATCATCGACGAGGCCCACGAGCGTTCCCTCAACATCGACTTCATCCTCGGCTACCTCAAGCGCCTGCTGCCGAAACGCCCCGACCTCAAGGTGATCATCACCTCCGCGACGATCGACCCGGAGAGCTTCGCCGAGCACTTCGCCGACGCCGAGGGCGATCCCGCCCCCATCATCGAGGTGTCGGGCCGTACCTTCCCGGTGGAGATCCGCTACCGTCCCCTGGAGTTCGAACGCGACGGCCGGGTCATCGACCAGGACCCGCTCGACGCGCTGTGCGAGGCCTGCGAGGAGCTCATGCTCGAGGGCCCCGGCGACATCCTCTGCTTCTTCCCCGGTGAGCGTGACATCCGCGACGCGATGGAGGCCATCGAGGGCCGGAAGTGGCGGGGCGTGGAGGTCACCCCCCTGTTCGGCCGCCTGTCCAACCAGGAGCAGCACCGGGTCTTCCAGCCGCACTCCGGCCGCCGGATCGTCCTGTCGACGAACATCGCCGAGACCTCGCTGACCGTCCCCGGCATCCGCTACGTCGTGGACACCGGCACGGCGCGTATCTCCCGCTACTCCACGCGCAACAAGGTCCAGCGTCTGCCCATCGAGCCGATCTCGCAGGCCTCCGCCAACCAGCGTTCGGGCCGTTGCGGCCGCGTCGCCGACGGCATCGCCATCCGCCTGTACTCCGAGGACGACTTCAACTCCCGCCCGGAGTTCACCGACCCGGAGATCCTGCGCACCAACCTGGCCAGCGTCATCCTCCAGATGGCGCTCATGCGCCTGGGCGACATCGCCGAGTTCCCCTTCGTCCAGGCCCCGGAGAACCGCGCCATCCGCGACGGCCTCCTCCTCCTGCACGAACTGGGGGCCCTCACCGACGAGGAACGCGACGGCCAGCCCGTGCTCACGCAGGTCGGCCGCGACATCGCCCGCATCCCGGTCGACCCCCGCATGGCCCGCATGCTCGTCGAGGCCAACCACCTCGGCGAACTCGACGCCGTGATCGTCATCGTCGCCGCCATGACCATCCAGGACGTGCGCGAACGCCCCCTGGAGAAGCAGGCGCAGGCCGACCAGAAGCACGCCCGCTTCAAGGACACCACGAGTGACTTCCTCAGCTCCCTGAAGCTGTGGGACTACATCACCCAGTCCCGCGACGACCTCTCAGGCAATGCTTTCCGACGCCGCATGAAGTCCGAGTACCTCCACTACATGCGCATCCGCGAGTGGTACGACCTGGTCCGCCAGCTGCGCGAGGTCACCCGCCAGCTCGGCTGGTCCGCGCGCCACCTCGGGGAGGTCGCCGGCGACCGCAACCCGGACGCCATCCACCAGTCCCTGCTGTCCGGCCTGCTCTCCCACATCGGTGCCCGCGACGGCAACACCCGCGAGTTCAAGGGTGCCCGCGGCACGCGCTTCATGGTCTTCCCCGGATCCTCCCTGGCGAAGAAGCCGCCGGAGTTCCTCATGGCCGCCGAGCTGGTGGAGACCTCCCGGCTGTGGGCGCGCGACGTCGCGAAGATCGAGCCCTCCTGGGTGGAGAAGCTCGCCGGACCGCTGCTCAAGCACCAGTACTCGGATCCCTCCTGGTCGCGGAACCGGTCCTCCGGCATCGCCCGCCAGAAGTCCACGCTCTACGGCGTGACCATCGTGGCCGACCGCGTCGTGCCCTACCACCGGGTTGACCCGGAGGCGGCGCGTGACATGTTCATCCGCCACGCGCTCATCGAGGGCGACTGGAACACCCACCACACCTTCTTCCACTCCAACGTGGAGAAGCTCGAGACCGCCGCGGAGGTCGAGGAGAAGGCCCGCCGTCGTGGCCTGGTCATCGACGAGGAGGCGCTCTTCGACTTCTACGACGCCCGCCTCCCGGAGACCGTCACCACCGGCCGGCACTTCGACTCATGGTGGAAGAAGGAACGGCAGGCCAACCCGCACCTGCTTGACTTCGACCCCGAGGCCCTCCTCGGCGACGACGCCGAGGACATCACCGAGGCCGCCTTCCCCGACAAGTGGCGCAAGGGGACCATCGTCTACGACCTGGAGTACCGCTTCGAACCGGGCCACCCGCAGGACGGCGTGACCGTCCTCGTGCCGATCCCCCTGCTGGCCGGCATGGACCGGGAGGGCTTCGACTGGCTCGTCCCGGGTCTGCGTGAGGAACTGCTCACCGAGCTGATCCGCACCCTGCCGAAAGACAAGCGCCGCACCGTCGTACCCGCCCCCGACTACGCCCGGCAGGCCCTGCCGCGGCTGGTGCCCTACGAGGGGTCCCTCGTCGAGCAGTTCACGCAGGTGCTCCATTCGATGGGTGGCCGCCACATCTCGACGGAGGACTTCCGTCCTTCCGCGATCCCGGCGCACCTGAAGATGACGTACGGGGCCGTCGACAAGCGGGGCAAGGTCATCGACGCCGACAAGGACCTCGGGGCACTGATCAAGCGTCAGGCCGGGTCGATCCGCTCCTCCGTGAGCAAGCGGGCCCGGCAGAGCGAGGCCAAGGCCGTGCCGAAGTGGACGAGCGAGACCCTGGGCACCGTGCAGGAGGAGGTGACCACCGTCGTCGACGGCCACGAGGTCACCGCCTACCCGGCACTGGTGGCCACACCCGGGGGCGTGGAGATCCGCGTGCACCCGACGAAGGCCGCCGCGGACGCCTCCATGATGACCGCGACGCTGACGCTGCTCCTGCGGGAGATCTCCGTCAACACCGCGCAGATGACCAAGGGGCTGCCCCTGCAGCAGCGCGTCGCCGTGGACCACTACCCGCACGGCGGTGCCCAGGGGCTCGTCGAGGACGCCCGCGTCGCCGCGATCCGTGACCTCATGATCGAACACGGCGGGCCGGTCCGTTCCCCCGAGGAGTTCGAGGCCCTGCGCGCGAAGGTGGCCCCCGACGTGCCGGGGGCGGTCCGCCGGACCGTCGTGTCCCTCGCCCCGGCTCTCATCGAGTACCAGTCCGTCGCCGAGGAACTCTCCCGCTGGAGCGGTGACGCCATCGACGACATGACCGCCCAGCTGGAGTTCCTGCTCCCCCGCAACGCGGTCACCCTGCACGGGGCCGCCCAGCTGCGTCACCTGCCCCGCTACCTGCAGGCCATGCATATCCGCCTGGAGGAGATGGCGCAGGATCCGGACAAGGACGCCGACCGCCAGGACGAGGTCGAGGAGGCCCAGTCCTATCTCACGCTGCGGCTGGCGAAGCTGCCGCAGGGCCGGGAGAAGACGCGCGAGGTCAAGGACATCCGCTGGATGATCGAGGAGTTGCGCGTCAGCCTGTTCGCCCAGCGGCTGGGGACGGCCCGGCCCATATCGCTGCGCCGCATCCAGAAGGCGGTGGACAAGCTCCGCTGACCGGTCAGCCCTCCAGGGGGGCGGAGGCCTCCTCGCGGGCACGGCGGCGCATGAGGCGGATCTCTGACTCGAAGTCCTCGGCGGATTCGAAGGACTTGTAGACGGAGGCGAAGCGCAGGTAGGCGACCTCGTCGAGGGCGCGGAGCGGCTCCAGGATCGCCAGACCGATGTCATTGGCGTGCACCTGGGAGCTGCCGTGGGAACGGACGGTCTCCTCGACCTCCTGGGCCAGGCGCTTGAGTGCGTCATCGGAGACGTCGCGCCCCTGGCAGGCCCGGCGCACGCCGAGCACGACCTTGTCGCGGCTGAACGGCTCCGTCACCCCGTTGCGCTTGATCACGAGCAGAACGGCCTTCTCGATGGTGGTGAACCTGCCGTGACAGGAGGTGCACTCCCGGCGGCGCCGGATGGAGGCACCGGAGTCGATGATGCGGGAGTCAATCACCCGCGAGTGGTCGTGATGGCAGAACGGGCAGTACACGGTGAGCTCTCAACGCCTTTCTGGGACGGGAGGACGGGCTCCTGATGACCCCTCAGTCTACCCGTCACGCCTCAGCGCCCCTGGACGGTGACGGGAGCGACGGCCGGCTCCTCTCCCCCGTCCACGCCCAGCACGGCGGCCCCGACGACCGCCAGCCCCAGCACTCCGCCGAGCAGGTAGGTCAGTGCCGTCTCCCGGCGCCGGCGGGCGCGGTCCTGCCAGGTCTCGTGGTGCGGCTCCTCCGGCCCCTCAGCCACCCCGGCGAGTCGGCCCTGCGTTCGATCCAGTGAGCGCAGCGTACGGATACCACGCTGCTCCGCGGACCCTTCCCGGAATCCGGAGGGCTCCCACACCGCGGCAGCGGGCACCGCGGGCCCGACCCGCTGATAATCACTGTCACCTGCACGGGAGTCGTGGATGAAGGTCGTCATGGGGCGGTCCTTTCCTGACCTGTCTGATCTGCGGGAAGAATAACGGCGGCCGTCGACACCCTCACACCGACAACCGTTCAGGTGTTCGAATCAGCTCCTGTGTTCGATTTATAGCATCCGTTCGAAAGTCTGTCCACAAATCGCCGGAATCAGTCGAACATCCGTACCACGACGTGGTAGACATGTATCAGGTGAAAGACGTACCCGAGGTGCGTCATTCGAACAGCAGCGCCGCGAAACTCCGGCCCCACAAGGAGCGAGAAGACCATGTCCGCCAAGACGCCGCCGCCCGGCAAGCCCGACCCGTCCATCCTGTCCGACCGCCAGCGACGCATCCTGGAGGTCATCCGGGATGCCGTCGTGCTGCGGGGCTACCCACCGAGCATCCGTGAGATCGGTGACGCCGCCGGACTGCAGTCGACCTCCTCCGTGGCCTACCAGCTCAAGCAGCTCGAGAAGAAGGGCTTCCTGCGGCGTGACCCCAACAAGCCGCGCGCCGTGGACGTCCGCACCCTGCCCTCCACCGAACCGACCCGGAAGCCGGGCCGGAAGGCGGGCCCGAAGACCGCGCAGGCCCCGGAGGGGGCGGGTGCCGCCAACTTCATCCCGGTGCTGGGCCGTATCGCCGCCGGCTCCCCGATCCTCGCCGAGCAGGAGGTGGAGGACTACTACCCGCTGCCCGCCGACCTCGTGGGCGACGGCGAGCTCTTCATGCTCCAGATCGACGGCGAGTCGATGCGGGACGCCGGCATCCTCCACGGCGACTGGGTGGTCGTCCGTTCCCAGCCGGTGGCCGAGCAGGGTGAGTTCGTGGCCGCCCTCATCGACGGGGAGGCGACCGCCAAGGAGTTCCACAAGGACTCCACGGGTGTGTGGCTGCTCCCCCACAACGACGACTACGCGCCCATCCCCGGCGACCAGGCGGAGATCATGGGCAAGATCGTCTCCGTCTTCCGTCGCCTCTGACCCACCCCCGTCTGATCGGGCATTCCGCGGTTCCGGGATCCACAGTTTCCCACCCAAACGGGCCCGTCAGGGACCCGCGCGAAGGGAGCGCACCCTCGTGGTGTCCCGGCGTGCCCGCCCCCGTTCGTCCTGTACAGGTCCCGTTCCCTTCACCTGGGACCCTGATTTTTGAAACAATGGGAAAAACGGACATCCGCGGGTGTCCGATTTCACCACCCGGTCGTCAGAGGAGACCCCATGTACGCAGAGGAACGCCGTCGGCAGATCGCCTCCCTCACCGCTGTTGAGGGCCGAGTCAATGTCACCGAACTGGCGAACCGCTTCGACGTCACCGCCGAGACGATCCGCCGGGATCTCGCGGTGCTCGACAGGGAGGGTGTGGTGCACCGCGTGCACGGCGGCGCCGTCGCGAGCCAGACCTTCCAGACCACCGAGTTCTCCCTCGACGCCCGTTTCCGTTCCGCCCCGACCGCCAAGTCGGCGATCGCCCGCGCCGCGCTCCGGTTCCTCCCTGAACCCCAGGGCGGACTCTTCCTCGACGCCGGCTCGACCATCGGCACGCTGGCGGACCTCATCGCCGAGCAGCCGAACGCACGGCAGTGGTCCATCGTGACCAACAGCCTGCCCATCGCCCTCAACCTGGCCACCAAGGGTCTCAGCGAGGTGCAGCTGCTGGGTGGTTCCGTCCGGGCCATCACGCAGGCCGTCGTCGGTGACACCGCCCTGCGCACGCTGGCGCTCATGCGTGCCGACGTCGCCTTCATCGGCACCAACGCCCTCACCCTGGACCACGGACTGTCCACGGCGGACGCCCAGGAGGCGGCCATCAAGTCGGCCATGGTGACCAACGCCCACAAGGTCGTCGTCCTCTGCGACTCGACGAAGCTGGGCACCGACTACCTGGTGAGCTTCGCGGGTATCGACGACATCGACGTCGTCATCACCGATCCCGCCGCACCGGAGTCCTTCGTCACGGCGCTCCGCGAGCGCGAGGTCGACGTCATCATCGCCGACAACTGACCTCGCGCCACGCGGGCGTCGGCAAGCAGCTACCCGAGGACCATCTCCCGGGCGATCTCGCGTGCGGCGGTGGCGCCGGGGGCGTTGAGCACCGCCTCAGCCAGTTCCTGGCAGGCGGCGAGATCCAGCTCCGCCAGCTGCGCGCCGACGCCGGCGACGGCGGTGGACGCGGCCGACAGTGAGGTCACGCCGAGACCGGTGAGCACGCAGGCCAGCTTCGGGTCGGCGGCGGCCTCACCGCACACGCCGACGGGGGTCTCGGTGAGCTCGCCGACGCGGCAGGTCTCCTTGACCAGGCGCAGGACGGCCGGCTGCCACGGGTCGGTGAGGTAGGCCAGGTTCGGGGAGAGCCGGTCGGCGGCCATCGTGTACTGCGTGAGGTCGTTCGTGCCGATGGAGACGAAGTCCAGGTGGGGCATGATCTTGTCGGCCATGATGACGGCCGCGGGGACCTCGATCATCGCGCCCGGGGTGAGGCCACGCTCGCGGCACAGGTCGGCGAACCAGCGGGCCTCGCGTTCGCGGGCGAGCATCGGGGCCATGACCCAGGTGGGGGCGTCCTCGCCGCGTCCCTCGGCGGCCAGCGCGATGGCGTCGAGCTGGCGGACCATGATGCCCTCGTTGTCCCAGGCGATGCGGAGGCCGCGGACGCCGAGCGCCGGGTTGTCCTCATGCTCCATGTTGGCGTAGGCGATGGGCTTGTCGGAGCCTGCGTCGAGGGTGCGGATGACCACCTTGGAGTGCGGGAAGGCGTCGAAGACCTTCCGGTAGACGGCGGCCTGCTCCTCCACGGAGGGCTCCTGGGAGGTGCTGAGGAAGCTCATCTCGGTGCGGTAGAGACCGATGCCCTCGGCCTGCGTGTCGGCGGCGATGCGGGCGGCGTTGCCGTCGGCGACGTTGGCCAGCAGCTGGACCCGGTGCCCGTCCTTCGTCTGGGCCGGGCCGCGCCACTGGGCGACGATCGCGGCACGCTCACGGGAGGAGGCGACGGCCGCACGGGCGACGTCCTCGTCGGCGTCGAGGGTGACGGTGCCGCTGGCGCCGTCGACGAGCACGTGCTCACCGGCCGGGATCTCGTGGACCGCGCGGCCGGCGGCGACGATGCAGGGCACGTTGAGCTGGCGGGCGATGATCGCGGTGTGGCTGGTGGGGCCGCCGAGCTCGGTGACCAGGGCGACCACGAGCTCCGGGTTGAGGGTGGCGGTGTCCGCCGGGGAGAGATCGTCGGCGAAGAGGACGGATTCGCGCGTGACGTCGGGCAGGCCCGGTTCGTCCTCGCCGCGGAGTTCGGCGATGACGCGGTCGCGGATGTCCCGCAGGTCGGTGGTGCGCTCGGCCATGAGTCCGCCGGCGGCCTCGAACATGTCGATGAACTTCTGGGTGGCGGCGACGGTGGCGTAGTCGGCCGGGTGCCCACCGGCGATGTTCTTCTTCACTGTCCGGCGCCAGCCGCGGTCGGTGACCATGCCGGCGGTGGCCCGGAGAACCTCCGCGGCGGCCCCCTCGACGGTGTCGGCGCGGGCGGTGAGACGGGCGGCGACGGCGTCGGCGGCGGTGGTGAAGCGTTCGAACTCGGCGTCGTGTGCGTCATCGGCGATCGTGGCGCCGGCGGTGGGCAGTTCGGGTCGGGGGTGGACCCAGATGGCGGGTGCGTAGGCGATTCCGGCGACCACGCCGGTGCCCTTGATGATCGTGGAGTCAGAAATCATGGTGGCTGGTCCCATCTCACAGTGACGAGGTGTTGTGACATCCAGAACACCACAAAATCCACTGGTTAGCAACGATACAGACAGCCAACTCTTGACAAACGGACACAATCGGGCAATACTTAGGTCACAACACCACATTAGATGTGATCTAGTTCATCAATTTTATAACGTCTCGCCCCGGACCACCCCGGAGCGCCCCGGCCCCCGGGGAACGCCCCTTAGGATTGATCCAGCTCAGGGCACGTCCGGCCACACGGTCGGACACAGATCCGGGCATGCGTCCTCCGCACCCCGCGGAGACGCGGCAACAGCACGTTTTTTCCGAACGGACAGGGAGCCCGCCGTGATTCTCACCCTCACCCCCAACCCCAGTATCGACGCGACCATGCAACTGGGGACGAGGCTGCGCCGCGGGCTCGTCCACCGCCCCTCCGCCATCTCCCAGGTGGCCGGCGGCAAAGGCGTCAACGTCACGCACGCGCTGACCCTGGCCGACAAGCTCAGCCTCGCCCTCTTCCCGGCGGACAGCAACGACCCCTTCGTGGCGCTGGCCCGCCGGGCGGGGATCCCCTTCCACTCCATCCCGGTGTCCGGGGGCGTCCGGATCAACACCACCCTCACCGAGCCGGACGGCACCACCACCAAGATCAACGGCCTCGGCGCGGAGATCGAACCGCCCACCCGCCGCATCATCGAGGAGACCGTCGTCCGCCTCGCCGCGAACGCCTCCTGGCTGGTCATGGCTGGTTCACTGCCCCCGGGCGTACCGACCGGCTGGTACACGGAGCTCATCTCAGCCGTCCGCGGGACGCACCCGGACCTCCCCATCGCCGTCGACACGTCCGACGCCGCGATGATCGCCCTCGGCGAGGGCTTCGGCGTCGCCGCCCCCACGCTCATCAAGCCCAACGGCCTGGAGCTGGGGCAGCTGGTCGACCGGGACGGCGAACACCTGGAGCAGGCCGCCGCGGAGGGGGACTTCGCTCCCGTCGTCGAGGCCGCCCGCATCGTCGTCGAGCGCGGGGTCCGCGAGGTCCTGGTCACCCTCGGAGCCGCCGGCGGTGTCCTGGTCACGAGGGACGGCGTCTGGCACGCCACCCCTCCCCCGGTCGACGTCATGTCCACCGTCGGCGCCGGTGACAGCTCTCTCGCCGGTTACCTCATGGCTCGCGCCGAGGGCGCCGGCCCCGCCGACTGCCTGGCCCGCGCCATCGCCTACGGCACCGCCGCCACCGGCCTGCCCGGCACCACCATTCCTTCCCCCACACAACTAAATCTCGAGGAAACCCATGTCCGTCATCTCTCCTGACCTGGTACGTCTGGACGCCGACCTCGGCGCCTCCACCACCGAGGTCATCACCGCCCTGGCCGGGGTCGTCCATGACGCCGACCGCGCCAGCTCCCAGCAACTGCTTGCCGACGCCGCCCTCGCCCGCGAGGCCCAGAACCCCACGGGTGTGCCCGGGCGCGTCGCCATCCCCCACTGCCGTTCCGCGGCAGTCGAGGTCCCGACCCTGGCCTTCGCCCGGCTGTCCCGCCCCGTTGATTTCGGCGGGCCCGACGGCGACGCCGAACTCGTCTTCCTCATCGCCGCCCCGGAGGGCGGCGGCAAGGCCCACCTGAAGATCCTCTCGAAGCTGGCCCGTGCCCTCGTGCGCGGTGACTTCGTCGAGCGCCTGCGTGCCGCCACCACGGAGCAGGAGATCGTCACGGCCGTCGAGGAGGTCGTGGGCGACATCCCGCAAGCAGCCCCTGCAGCCCCTGCGACCCCTGCACCCACCTCCCCGGAAACCGCCGAAAACGCGGAAACCGCTGACAACGCCAAGGACGTCGGGAAGCAGGTGACCCGCCTCGTCGCGGTCACCGCCTGCCCCACCGGCATCGCCCACACCTACATGGCCGCCGACGCCCTGGCGCAGACGGCCGCCGCCCGCGAGGACGTCAAACTCCACGTCGAGACCCAGGGTTCCTCCTCCACCGAGGCCCTGGACCCGGCCCTCATCCGGGACGCGGACGCCGTCATCTTCGCCACCGACGTCGGTGTGCGTGACCGCGAGCGTTTCGCCGGCAAGCCCGTCATCGAGTCGCCCGTCAAGCGCGCCATCAACGAGCCCTCCGTCATGCTCGACGAGGCCGTCGCCGCCTCCCGTAACCCGGAGGCACGTCGGGTGAGCGGGGCGGCGTCGGCAGGCACCGCCGAGACGGAGAAGCAGGCCCAGCTGAGCTGGCCGCGCCGCATCCAGCAGGCGGTGATGACGGGTGTGTCCTACATGATCCCGTTCGTCGCGGCCGGTGGTCTGCTGCTGGCCCTCGGCTTCCTCGTCGGCGGCTACGACATGGCCAACGGCTGGCAGGCGATCGCGCTGCAGCATTCGCTGACCAACCTGCCCGGCAACACCGTGCTCGTCGACGGCGCCGCCATGACCTTCGACCGCGCCGGACTCGCGCTCTACCTGGGTGCGGTACTCTTCGCCACGGGTCAGATGGCGATGGGCTTCGTCGTCGCGGCCCTGTCCGGTTACACGGCCTACGCCCTGGCCGGGCGCCCCGGCATCGCGCCCGGTTTCGTCGGCGGCGCGATCTCCGTGCTCATCGGCGCCGGCTTCATCGGTGGTCTGGTCACCGGTGTGCTGGCCGGTGTGGTGGCCTACTGGATCGGCTCCTGGAAGGTGCCCCGCATCCTGGGTTCGCTCATGCCCGTGGTGATCATCCCGCTGCTGACCTCGCTCATCGTCGGCCTGTCGATGTTCCTGCTGCTCGGGCGCCCGCTGGAGGGCATCATGAGCGGGCTGACCGACTGGCTGTCCTCGATGTCCGGTTCCTCGGCGGTGCTGCTGGGTGTCATCCTCGGTCTGATGATGTGCTTCGACCTGGGTGGTCCGGTGAACAAGGCGGCCTACCTCTTCGCCACCGCCGGCCTGTCCACGGGTGATGAGTCCGCCATGCAGATCATGGCCGCGGTCATGGCCGCCGGCATGGTCCCGCCGATCGCCCTGTCCGTGGCCACCTTCCTGCGCAGCCGTCTGTTCAGCCCCGCGGAGCAGGAGAACGGCAAGTCCGCCTGGCTGCTGGGGCTGTCCTTCATCTCCGAGGGGGCGATCCC
Source organism: Corynebacterium sp. (assembly GCF_012838985.1). Classification (GTDB taxonomy): domain Bacteria; phylum Actinomycetota; class Actinomycetes; order Mycobacteriales; family Mycobacteriaceae; genus Corynebacterium. The sequence goes on from NZ_DUOE01000178.1 coordinate 15,078, forward strand.
GTTCGCCGCGGCTGATCCGCTGCGTGTCATCCCGTCGATGATGATCGGTGGTGCGACCACCGGTGCGTTGTCCATGGCGCTCGGAGTCGGTTCCCGGGCCCCGCACGGCGGTGTGTTCGTCCTCTTCGCCATCGACCCCTGGTGGGGCTTCCTGGTGGCGATCCTGGCCGGCACGGTCGTCTCCGTGGTCGCCGTCATCGCCCTCAAGCAGTTCTGGCCGACGAAGGCGGTAGCAGCCGTCCCGGTCGATGCCTAAACTGGCTTACAGTTCCAGAAGATCCCCACGTCCAGGAAAGGACCCCATCCATGGCCTCCAAGACCGTGACCGTCGGCTCCGCAGTCGGCCTCCATGCCCGCCCCGCCGCCATCGTCGCTGACGCAGCCGCCGAGTACGACGACGAGATCCTCCTCACCCTCGTCGGCGACGAGGACGGTGAGGAAGCGGACGCCGCCTCCTCCCTCATGATCATGGCGCTCGGCGCGGAGAAGGGTGACCAGGTCACCGTCACCTCCGACAACGCTGACGCCGTCGAGAAGATCGCCGCCCTCATCGAGTCGGATCTGGACAAGTAGTCCGGGCGCCCCAGACACGCAAGACACAGAGAACGCCTCCCTCCCCTGTCTGCAGGGGCGGGAGGCGTCCGTCGTTTCTCAGGTCACATGTAGGCGATGATGATCGCGTCGTGGCGTTCGGCGGCCTCGGCGAAGAACTGCGCCAGGCCGGGCAGGTCGTGGGAGTAGGTGACCTCGCCGACCTCGGAGAGGGCCTGCGCGATCATGGTCACCTGGACGGGTGCCAGCGCGTTGCGCGTCGGCTTGTACTGCCACATCTCGCCGCCGTTGAGGGCGGGCTCCGCGTGCGTGAGCATGAGGTCGTCGTCGAGGATGAACCACTCGTCGCTGAGACGCAGGACCGGGAGCTCTTCCTCGGCGATGAGCTTTTCGACGACCGCCACCCGGTCCGGGTTGACCGTCAGTCGCAGGTAATCGTCCTTGGAGACGGCAAGGTAAACAGGAACACGCATGCCTACCGTTCTACCACCGGGAGGGGTCCGCGGGCTCCCCGGCCGCGGTGTTCCACGGGGTGTCTGTGACGAATATCGCGCCCCGCCGCCCGGAACCCCCGGGGGCTGTCAGTTGTGGAACTTGGCGTGGCGCCCCTCGCCGACGGTGATGTAGAGCCATCTGAGCACCGGGTAGGCGACGATGATGCCCGCCGATCCCCAGGCGATGCCCTCGAGCTCGATCCCGCCCACCGTCAGCGTCAGGTTGCCGATGCCCGCGATGAGCGCCACCGCCGCTGCAGTGAGGTTGACGGGGTTGTTGAAGTTGACCCGGTTGTCCTGCCAGATGCGGATGCCCAGCATGCCGATGAGGCCGTAGAGCACGAGCGTCGCACCGCCCAGGACGCCGGTGGGGATGGTGAAGATGAGAGCCCCGAACTTGGGGATGAACGCCAGGGCGACGGCGGTGGCGGCGGCCACCCAGTAGGCGGCCGTGGAGTAGACGCGGGTGGCGGCCATGACGCCGATGTTCTCCGCGTAGGTCGTCGTGCCCGAGCCACCGAAGGAACCCGCCAGGGTGGTGGCCAGGCCGTCCGCCACGAGGGCGTCGCCGGCCAGGTCGTCGAGGTTGCGCCCGGTCATCTCGGACACGGCCTTGACGTGGCCGACGTTCTCGGCGATGAGGACGATGACCACCGGCAGGGTGACCAGGATCGCAGAGAGGTGGAACTCCGGTGAATGGAACTCCGGCAGGCCGACCCAGGCGGCGTCCGCGATGGTGTCGGCCGCGCCCTCCGCGAGGTTGCCGGTGAGGGTGGCGAACACCCAGCCGACGATCACCCCGATGAGGATGCCCAGCCGCGCGACCATGCCGCGCCCGGCGACGGTGGCCAGCAGGATGGACACCATGGTCACGGTCGCCACCAGGGGCTGGGACTGGAAGTTCCCCGTGGCGACGGGCGCCAGGTTCAGGCCGATGAGCGCGACGATCGCGCCGGTCACCGCGGGTGGCATCACCGCGTCGATGACCTTCCGCCCGGCGGCCTTGACCGCCAGGCCCACGGCGACGAGCACCAGGCCGGTGACCAGGACGCCGCCGATCTGCGCGCCGGGGCCGTGCTGCTGGCTGGCGATGAGCGGGGCGATGAACGCGAAGGAGGAGCCCAGGTAGGAGGGCAGACGGTTGCGGGTGATGAGCAGGAAGAGCATCGTGCCCACACCCGAGAACAGCAGGGTGGTGTTGACGGGGAAGCCGGTGAGCGTGGGGACGAGCAGGGTGGCACCGAACATGGCCACGACATGCTGCATGCCGATGCCGATGGTGCGGGGCCAGCTGAGTCTCTCGTCGGGCGCGACGACCGCGCCGGGGGCAATCCTGCGGCCGTCGCCGTGGACGGTCCATCCGATGTTTCTGAGGGTCACGGTCTCACACTAGCGCCGATGAGTCCCAGACCCGGTGCCGGAGCGGAGGATTAGTCCTCGACGATGAACTCCGCCAGCTCGCCGGCCATCTGCTGGGGCAGGCGGACGTCGATACGCGTGCCGTGCTCGGTGTACTCCTCGGAGCGGACGGTGCCGTACTCGTGGAGACGCGAGATGATGTCGCCGCGGGTGAACGGGACGAGCAGCACCAGGTGCGCGTCGAGGGAGTTGAGGAACAGCTCGATGCGCGCCTCCAACTCCTTGATGCCCTCACCGGTGACGGCGGAGACGTACACCGCGTCCTCGACGGCGTGGCGCAGCTCGGCCAGGACGAGCGGATCAGCCTGGTCGATCTTGTTCACCACGATCATCTCCGGCGGGGCCTCCTCGCCGGTCTCCTTGACGATGTCGTAGATGACCTTGTTCACGGCCTCGATCTGCTTGAGGGGGAACGGGTCGGAGCCGTCGACGACGTGGAGGACCAGGTCGGCGGCGAGCACCTCCTCGAGCGTCGACTTGAAGGCCTCGACCAGCTGCGTGGGCAGGTGACGGACGAAACCGACGGTGTCGGTGAACACGACCGCGCGGCCGTCGGCCAGCTCGGCGCGCCGGGTGGTGGGGTCCAGGGTGGCGAACAGCGCGTCCTCGACGAGCACACCCGCACCGGTCAGGGCGTTGATGAGCGAGGACTTGCCGGCGTTGGTGTAGCCGGCGATGGCGATCTGCGGGATCGTCGACGCCTGGCGGCGCTGGCGCTTGATCTCACGGGCGGTCTGCATGCCGGCCAGCTCGCGGCGGAGCTTGGCCATCTCGGTGCGCAGGCGGCGGCGGTCGGCCTCGATGCGGGTCTCACCCGGACCACGCAGACCCACGCCACCGTTGGACCCGGCGCGGCCACCGGCCTGCCGGGACAGGCTCTCGCCCCAGCCACGGACGCGGGTGTACAGGTACTCCATCTGCGCGAGGGAGACCTGCGCCTTACCCTCCTTGGACTTCGCGTGCTGGGCGAAGATGTCGAGGATGAGCATGGTGCGGTCGATGACCTTGGTGTTGAGCGCGGTCTCGAGCGCGACGAGCTGGCCGGGGCTGAGCTCACCGTCGAAGATGACGGTGTCGGCGTCGGTGGCGAGGATGATCTCCTTGAGTTCCTGCACCTTGCCGGAGCCGATGTAGGTGCCCGGGTCCGGCTTGTCGCGGCGCTGGTAGAGGGCCTCGAGGACCTCGGCGCCGGCGGTCTCCGCGAGGGCGGCGAGCTCGTCCATGTTGGCGTCGACCTCGGCGGCGGTGCCCTCGGTCCACACGCCCACGAGGATGACCTGCTCGAGGCGCAGCTTGCGGTACTCGACCTCGGTGATGTCCTCGGTGTCGGTGGAGCGGATCTCCGTCCGGCGGGTGACGCGACGGAAGCGGTTGCGGTCGTCGAGGTCGAGTTCACCGACGGTGGGGGTCAGCAGTCCGGACAGGTCCGTTCCGGGTTCCTCCGGGATGGTCGGCTGCGGCGCGTTGTCGCGGAAGGCGCGGGCCAGCAGGTCGTCATGGGAGGTGTGGTCGGGGTCGTGCTTGAAAACATCAGTCATTAGTGTCCATTGTTCCACGCCGGACCGAGAGTTAACAGTACCGGTCCGCCGCACCCGGCCTGGACGGGACAGGAGCGGCACGCGCCGGTCCCGCAGGACCCGGGGCTGGTGAAGTGCTGGAGCACGGCGCGGACGAGGCTCTCGGGCAGCCCGGTGTGCTCCGCGATCTCCCGGGTGGTGCGTGCCCCGGCGTCGACGGCGGCGCGGATGCGTGCCAGCGGTCCCTCCTCCCCCACCGTCACCACCACACGCTGAGGAGCTGGAAGGTGCCCACGGCCAGCAGCCACGCGACACCGAGCTGGAGCACCAGTCCGGCGAGCGTCCACCGCAGGCCGATCTCGCGGCGCTGCGCGGCGAGGGTGGCCACGCACGGGGTGTAGGCGAGCAGGAACATCATGAAGGCCCACACCGCCGGCAGGGCGTGCCCGCCGGAGGCCTCCTCGAAGTCGCGGGTGACGGCCTCCCCCAGGTCCTCCCCGGGGTAGGTCTGCGCCCAGGTGGACAGGACCGCCTCCTTGGCGACGAACCCCGTCACCAGCGCGCCCGTGATCGTGCCGGAGCCGAAGCCCGCCGGGGTGAAGACCGGGGCGATCGTGTCGGCGACGGCGGCGTAGGCGGAGTCCGCGACGGGCAGGTCCTCGTCGGCGAAGGAGCGGCCGTCGACCACCGGGGTCGCCTGCAGGAGGAACACCACGGTCACACAGGCGACGATGACCGTCGAGGCGGTCCGCAGGAAGCCGGCGACCCGGGTCCACGTCACCCGGCCCACCATCCGCAGGCCCGGCCACTGGTAGCGCGGCAGGTCGATGACGAGCGGTTCGCTGCCGAATCCCCGCCACAGCAGCCGTCGCACGAGCATGCCGACACCCACGATGAGCAGCACCGACATCACGTACATGGCGAAGACGACGGAACCCGCGTGCTCGGGGAAGAAGGTGGCCGCCAGCATGACGTAGACGGTCAACCGGGCGGTGCAGGAGGCGAAGGGGATGAGCAGTGCGGTGAGGATGCGGTGTTCCCGCCGTCCCAGGATGCGGGTCGCCGCGATCGCCGGGACGTTGCAGCCGAAGCCGACGATGAGGGGGATGAACGCGCGGCCGGGCAGACCGATGGTCCGCATCGTGCGGTCGGCGACGACGGCCGCACGGGACATGTACCCGGAGTCCTCGAGCACCGCCAGACACAGGAACATCAGCGCCATGAGCGGGACGAAGGTGAGCACCATGCCGACTCCGGCGATGAGTCCGTCGACGATGACGGCCTCCGCGATCCGGTTGCCCAGCAGTGTGCGGGCGGCCTCGCTGACGGGGCCGCTGAACAGCCGGTCGAGCAGGTCCTGGAAGGGGGCGGCCACGGTGGTGGTGATCTGGAAGACGCCCCACATCACCGCGAGGAACACCAGTGGTCCCGACACGGGGTGCAGGGTCACGGCGTCGAGCCGGTCGGTCCACGTCCGCTGCCGCGGCCGCTTGTCGACGGCCCCCTCCATCACCGCCGCGATCCACCCGAAGCGTTCCTCCGCCGCGGCGACGTCGTCGCCGGTGACCGGGGCGGAGCGCAGGGCCCGCGGTTCCCGTTCGAGGGCCGCCTCCAGGGCGGGGCCCAGGTCGCTGAGGTGTCGGCGCTGCCGGGGGTTGACCGCCACGACGGGCACCCCGACCGCCGCCGCCAGTGCGGCGGTGTCCACCGGATCCGCCACGTCCGTCTTCGTCAGGGCCACGACCACGCGCAGCTCCTGCTCCAGCAGCTGGGAGACCAGGTAGAGCCCCCGGCCGAGGGCGGAGGCGTCGACGACGGCGAGGACGGCCTCGGGCGGGTCGTCGAGAAGCATGTCCCGGGTGAACTCCTCGTCCGGGCTGGCGGGTTCGAGGGAGTACGCGCCGGGCAGGTCGATGAGGTCGAGGGGCGTGCCGCCGGGGCGCCATTCGCCGCGGGCGACGTCGACGGAGGTGCCCGGCCAGTTGCCCTCCTGGACGCGGGAGCCGGTGAGTGCGTTGAAGAGCGTCGATTTGCCGGAGTTGGGGGCGCCGACGACCGCGACGACCGGGGAGCCGACGGGGGCGGAGCGCAGGGCGGGGCCGTGGCAGCCGGGGGTGTCCTTCATCATCAGGCCGGTGAGACGGTGAGTCCCGCGGCGGTCCGCCGGTCGAGGATGTAGCGGGCCGTGCCCACGCACACGAGGCAGGCCCCGCCGATGGCGCGGCGGTCCAGGGACAGTTCCGCGCCGTGGCCGATCCCCAGTTCCGCGAGGCGGCGCCGGACGTCGGCCGGCATGTCTGGGCTGACGGCGAGCAGGCGCAACGGGCAGTTGCGCGGTGCCGTGGGTAGCGGACAGGTCATCATGTTCCCCTGAATCTCGGATAGGCCCCGTCGATATGTAAGCCTTGCCTAACCGTAGTCCTGTCCGGTCATTTTGGGAAGCCCCGGCCGGGCAGGTTTTTCCTCCACCCGTGAAGGGATAGACTGGGCAACCATGAGCACCGACCTGAAGAGCATCGGACTGGGTTTTGACCGCTGGCAGGATGCCGTGGAAGCAGCCATCGCCACCAACCAGCTGGTCGTCACCGGCGAACTGCGCGGTGGACAGCTGATCCAGTTCACGGACGCCTCCGGCGCCCAGATCAACATCCTGGCCGTCGAGCCTTTCGCCACCTTCGCCGGCTTCGAGTCGGTCACCCAGACCTTCGCCCACGTGAGCATGGTCAACGACGTCCTCGCCCTCTGCGAGATCGTCACCCCGGACGGCAGCGTCCTCACCTCGGTCACCTGCAACCTCGCGCAGGGTCCCCTGCTCGTCGACGCACCCACGCAGACCTGGCAGCAGATCGGCGTCACCGCCCTGGGCCTGGACACCACCGTCTACCCCTCCGCCGCGGAGTACGAGGCCGCCACCGGCGAGGTCACCGGCGTGCTGCTCTCCGAGGGCGCCCAACTGGTCACCTCCGGTTCCGGGGCCGCCGCCCCGGACGCCTCCGCGACCTTCTCCGCCCGCGTCCTCGACTCCGAGTACCGCCACAACCAGCTCACCGGCCAGCGCTTCATCCACGCCACCGTCGACGGGGCCTTCCCCTTCGACCTGTGCCTGGCCGACGGTCCGGAACTCCCGGCCCGTGACTCCGTGGTCGCCGGCACCGCCGTGCTCACCGCCTCCGTCCTGTCCCCGATGTCTGACGGGGGCGGCTGCGGTGGCTGCGGCGGAAGCTGCGGCTGCGGCGGACACTAGGGGACCGGCCGTGCCCGACCGGATGCTGGTGAGACCCGAGCCGAATCGACGTCTGTGGATTCTGCTCATCATCCTGGCCAGCTGCGTCGCGGTGCTCGGCATCTTCCGCCTGCAGGGGTTCCTGCTCCTCCTGCCGATCGCGGCCGTCGCCCTGTTCGTGGTGACCAAGCGGCCCGACACCACTGAGACCCTCGCCCTGCGCTCCTCCATCGCGCTGAGCGCCGAGGACATCGAGGACGTCATCCACGAGTTCGACCACTTCGCCTCCGGGACGGACACGGAGGCCATCGCCGACCGCACCCTGAGCCGCCCGGCCCTGCTCGACCTGGACTGCGCAGACGGCGACATCGCGGCCTTCCACCACCAGTACGCGACCGCCCGACGTTTCCTCGGGCGCCTCGACGCCCGCCTGGCCAACCCCGATCTCGACGTCTCCCAGCTGGAGGCGCTGCTCCAGGTCACCGACCTGCGGGCCCTGGAGATCAAGGAGACCTGGCTGGCCGCACGGCAGGCCGCCCAGCGCCTCGGCCCCGACTACTGACTTCCGGAGGTCAGCGCAGCAGCTCCAACGCGCGGGCGGCCGGGTCCGCGGCCGCGTCGAGCCACACGATGCGGGGATCCCGGTTGAACCAGGAACGCTGCCGACGCACGTAGCGCCGCGTGCCGGTGATGGTGCGCTCCACAGCGTCCTCCCAGCTCAACTCCCCCGCCCGGGCCGCCAGGACCTGTGCGTAGCCGATGGCCCGGCCCGCCGTGGAGTCGGCGACCAGCCCCTCCTCCGCGACCAGCCGCCCGACCTCCTCCACGAGGCCGCGCTCGAACATCTGGCGGGTGCGCAGCTCGATGCGCGGGTTGAGCCACTCCGGCTGCGTCCGCAGGCCGAGGATCCGGGTGCCCCACCGCGGGGGTGCGTCCTTCGGCGGCTGGGAGGCCTGGAAGGGCCGGCCGGTCAGCTCGATGACCTCGAGCGCCCGGACGGTGCGGCGGGGGTCCTTGTCCTCGATGACGGCGGCCGCCACCGGGTCCACGACCGCCAGCTCGGCGTGCAGGGCGTCGATGCCGATGTCCGCCAGGCGCTGCTCCCAGCGGGCGCGGACGGCGGGGTCGGTGGGGGGGAACTGCCAGTCGTCGAGAAGCGACTGGACGTAGAGCATGGAACCGCCGACGAGGATCGGCACCTTCCCGCGCGACATGATGTCCTCGACGTCCGCCACCGCGTCGGCCTGGTAGCGGGCGACCGACGCCGTCTCGGTGACGTCCCAGACGTCGAGCTGGTGGTGCGGGATACCCTCGCGCTCCGCGACGGACAGCTTCGCGGTGCCGATGTCCATGCCGCGGTAGAGCTGCATGGAGTCGACGTTGACCACCTCGCCGCCCAGCTCATGCGCCAACGCGAGTCCCAGCGCCGACTTGCCTGAGGCCGTCGGCCCGACGACCGCGACCGGTGTCAGATCTGCCATGCCGCCACGTACCTTCCCACTCCATGTCCGATGTCCGAGTCCACCAGCTCCGCCCGCCGCGGGGCCAGGGCCGCCAGTTCGAGCCACAGCTCCGGTTCCAGGATGCCGCTCTCCGGGGGCAGCTCCCCGACCTCCCGCCCGGCCAGCAGGTCCCGGCACCAGGTGTCCGCCGCGGCGGCCTGCGGGAGCAGCGCCAACGGGGCGCGTTCCGTCAGCCCTGCGGAACCGTCGAGGGCCACCAGCGTCAGCGCCTCCGGATCCGGCTGCCCCAGGTCCGCACGGACCTCCGTCACCCGCGTAGCCCGCTCCCCCAGCATGTAGCGCTGCACCAGCTCCGGCAGATGGTGCCCCGCACCGACCTGCACCTGCGGTGCGCCCCAGGCGCGGAAGGAGCCCTCCACACCGGTCTCCCACCGGGGGGACCGGGAGCCGACGAGGTGGACGGGGCGGTCCCCGGTGGCGTCGACAAGCGAACGGAGCTCCGCGACCATACGCTGACCTGCGGTATCGCGGGGAGCGAGTTCCCGGACCAGAGCCGGTCCGGCGGGCATCACGACGAGGTTGGTGCTCACCCGGGACATCCTACTGACTCCTGCTGACAGTCCCGAACGCTGCGCGGTATGTTAGTTGAAGCACAACAGGCAGCCGTGTCGCGCGGCATGACGACCAGTAAAGGACCCCGACATGACCAACTCCCCGACGCCCTCCCCCACGCCCGGCCCCAAGCCAGGCCTCCGTCCGGGCCCGAAGCCTGGTCCCCTGCCGGGTGTCGGCCACCGTCCGACCCCCTCGCCGCGTCCCGCCGCCCCGGCCGCCGTCCGCCCGCCGAAGAACGACCCCGCCAAGTGGGGTCGCGTCGACGCCGACGGCTCCGTCTTCGTCAGGACCGCCGACGGGGAGCGCCAGATCGGCTCCTGGCAGGCCGGCACCCCCGAGGAGGGCCTCGCCCACTACGGCACCCGCTTCGATGACCTGGCGACCGAGGTCGAGCTGCTCGAGGCCCGCCTGGTGGCCCACCCGGACGACGCGAACTCCATCAAGGAGACCGCCGGCCAGCTGCGCCAGACGCTGCCGACCGCCGCCGTCATCGGTGACCTCGTCGGACTGGACAAGCGCCTGGGTGACATCATGGAGCACTCCGACGCCGCCGGTGAGCAGGCCAAGGCCGACCGCGCCCGCCGCCGTGAGCAGGCCATCGCCCGCAAGGACGCCCTGGCCACGGAGGCCGAGGAGCTGGCCGAGAAGTCCACCGACTGGAAGGCCGCCGGCGACCGCCTGCGCGCCATCCTCGAGGAGTGGAAGACCGTCCGCGGCATCGACCGGAAGACCGACGACGCCCTGTGGAAGCGCTACTCCCGCGCCCGGGACGCCTTCAACCGTCGCCGCGGCTCCCACTTCGCGGAGCTGGACCGGGGCCGCGCCGCCGCCCGCCGCGCCAAGGAGACCCTCGTCGAGCGTGCGGAGGCCCTCAAGGACTCCACCGACTGGAACGAGACCGCCCGTGCCTACCGCGACCTGATGAAGGAGTGGAAGGCCGCCGGCCGCGCCCCGCGCGATGTCGACGACAAGCTGTGGGAGGCCTTCCGCGCCGCCCAGGACCACTTCTTCAACGCCCGTAACGCCGTCAACGCGGAGCGGGACAAGGAGTTCATCGCCAACGCCGAGGCCAAGGACGCCCTCCTCGCCGAGTACGACGCCCAGATCGACCCGGCCAAGGGACTCGACGGGGCCCGCGCGAAGCTGCGTGAACTGCAGGAGAAGTGGGACGAGATCGGCTACGTCCCCCGCCACCAGGTCCGTGAGTACGAGGACAAGATCGGCGCGATCGAGAAGCGTGTCTCCGAGGCGGAGGAGTCCCAGTGGCGCCGCACCGACCCGGAGGCCCAGGCCCGCGCCCAGCAGTTCCTGGACAAGGTCGCCGACTTCACCGCGCAGGCCGACGCCGCCGCCGCGAAGGGCAACGCCAGGAAGGCGGAGAAGCTGCGCGCCCAGGCCGCCCAGTGGCAGGAGTGGGCGGACGCCGCCGCCAAGGCAGTGGAGGACCTCTAGGGTGCGTTTCACCCGTATTGATCGGCCGGTTCCGGGTGCGGAACCGGCCGATGCCGTTGTCAACCTCGTCTTCCTCGCCAATCTCGCCGCCCAGGAGACCACCGGCGACACCGCCTCCTCCACCTCCGTCGAGCGGGTGCAGCACCGCCTGCGCGGTTCCGTGGAGTACGACACCCTCGCCTTCGCCCTGGAGGTGCCGGACGAGGATCCCGCCGGCTACCTCCTCGTCAGCACTCCCCTGCTGGAGGACCGCGACGTCGTCGAGGCCGAGGTCATCCTCGACGCGGGCCATCTCCCCCTCCCGGGTGCCGGTTTCGAGTCGGAGGGCCGCACGGTGCTGTCCACGCTGTTCGCGGAGGCCGAGGCCGTCACCGCCCGCCTGGGGCGCAGCGTCGTGCAGACCTGGCTGCTCCACCCCGCCGACGAGACCCCGGGCACCGGCGAGTGGGCCGACCTCCTCCGCGAACGCGGCTACTCCCTCGGCCTCACGGAGATCCAGGGTGTCGTTGAAGTGGACGCGGGCACGCCCGACTGGCCCTCAGGGGTCACCGTGGAGGTGGTCCGCAACCTCCGCTTCCCGCCCCCGCTTATCGACGGCGTCCTCGCCCTCTACCACCGCGCCTCCGTCGACGTCCCCACCGGTGGGCTCGTCGCCGAGCCCGTCGACTGGACGCGGGAGCGGCTGGCGGCGGCCGCCCGCCGGGTGGTCACCACCGGACGGGAGATGGTCAGCGTCGTGCTCTCCGACGCCACCGGGGTCATCGGCATCAGTGAGATCACCCGCTTCCCCGGCTCCGAGCCGGGCATCGCGGAGCAGGGCATCACCGTCATCGACGTGCGGGCCCGCGGCAACGGCTACGGCCTGCGCATCAAGCAGGAGGCCCTGCGCGCGGCGGCGGAGCACCTCGGGGCGACGCGCGTCTACACGTCGAACGCCGCCGACAACACCTGGATGGTCGACATCAACCGTCGGCTCGGGTGGTGGGTCGTCAGCGGCGGATCCGGCTGGCAGAAGCGTCTCTAGTCCTTCTGGTGACGCTCGCTGGCGCGGGAACGGCGGTCGTCGATGAGCAGCGGGTTCTCCTCCGGGGAGATGTTGGCCTGCTGCTGCATGCGGCCGACCTCGTCGAGGTTGTCGGAGCTGGCGCGGTCGCGGGCCAGCTTCTCCTGTTCCGGGTTACGGCGGAACATGGTCATCGCGTAGCCGAGGAAGGCGAGGACCAGTGCCAGCAGGGAGATCCAGAAGCCGAGGTTCATCTCGACGCCGTCGTCGGCGTTGGCGCGGGTCTGCCGCAGCCAGAGGGCGAAAAGCGAGTACGCGGTGCCGACGGTGGTGATCATCCACGCGGGGATGGCCACGAACAGGCGGCGGGTCAACAGCGTGAGTGTGGTCAGCACACCGACGCCGAGGAAGGCGAGGACGGCGTAGACGTACTCGGTGATCTTGATCCCGGCGTCGGCGGCCGGCTGCAGCTGGAACAGGACCTCGTAGCCCCGGACGGAGCCGGCCTGCGGCAGGACGAGCGACACCGCGTAGAGGACGACGGCCGCGACGAACAACCAGAGCCGACCTCCCAGATCCAGGCGGGAAGCCACGCGCTTCTCACGGGTGGCGAGCTCCTGTGGGACGTTACTCACGGTCGGTGTTCTCCTCTGGGGGTCGGTGGTGACTTTCTATGCAGCCTACGTCAGCAGCCGCAGGAATCCGCGGCGGCCGAGGGTGCCGAGGGCTCCGGGCGTCCGATGGACGGCAGCCCCAGGCCGACGCCGATGGGCTCGGTCGTGGGGACCTGTCCGGCGGCGGACATGTCGCCGGCGCGGGTGCGGCGGTGGGTGAGCACGGTGGCGTCGGCAAGCAGATGGTGCGGTGCGGAGGCGGTGACCGTGGTGGTGACGATGTCACCGGGACGGATGTCGCCATCGAGGTTGCCCTGCGGGGCGAAGTGCACGAGGCGTCCGTCGCGGGCGCGGCCGGTCATGCGGCCGGTCTTCTTGCGGCCTTCGGCCTGGACGAGCAGCTCCACCTCGGTGCCGACGAGCTTCGCGTTCTCCTCACCGGAGATGCGCTCCTGGAGGGCGAGGAGACGCTCGAAGCGCTCCTGGACGACCTCCTTGGGGATCTGGTCCTCGTACTCGGCGGCCGGGGTGCCCGGGCGCGGGGAGTACTGGAAGGTGTACGCCGAGGTGAAGCGGGCCTTCTCCACGACGTCGAGGGTGCCCTGGAAGTCCTCCTCCGTCTCGCCGGGGAAGCCGACGATGATGTCGGTGGTGATGGAGGCGTGCGGGATCTTCTCCCGGACCTCGTCGAGGATGCCGAGGAACTTCGCGGAACGGTAGGAGCGCCGCATCTCCTTGAGCACCTTGTCCGAGCCGGACTGCAGCGGCATGTGCAGCTGCGGGCACACGACCGGGGTCTCGGCCATGGCGTCGATGACGTCGGAGGTGAACTCGGCCGGGTGCGGGGAGGTGAAGCGCAGGCGCTCCAGGCCCTCGATCTCACCGCAGGCGCGCAGCAGCTTGGAGAAGGCGCTGCGGTCACGCTCCAGCTCCGGGTCGGCGAAGTTGACGCCGTAGGCGTTGACGTTCTGTCCCAGCAGGGTCACCTCGGTGACACCCTGGTCGACCAGGGCCTGTACCTCGGCGAGGATGTCGCCCGGGCGGCGGTCGATCTCCTTGCCGCGCAGCGCGGGGACGATGCAGAAGGTGCACGTGTTGTTGCAGCCGACCGACACGGACACCCAGCCCGCGTAGGCGGACTCGCGCTTGGCGGGCAGGACGGAGGGGAACGCCTCGAGGGCGTCGACGATCTCGACCTGCGCCTCCTCGTTGTGCCGGGCGCGTTCCAGCAGGGTCGGCAGGGAGCCGATGTTGTGGGTGCCGAACACCACGTCGACCCACGGGGCCTTCTGCACCACGGTGTCACGGTCCTTCTGCGCCAGACAGCCGCCGACGGCAATCTGCAGGCCCGGCTGCTCACGCTTGGTGGCGCGGAGCTGGCCGAGGGTGCCGTAGAGGCGTTCGTCGGCGTTCTCGCGGACGGCGCAGGTGTTGAACACGATGAGGTCGGGGTCATTTTCGCCGGCGGCGGTGTAGCCGGCCTCCTCGAGCAGACCCGAGAGACGCTCGGAGTCGTGCACGTTCATCTGGCACCCGAAGGTGCGCACTTCGTAGGTGCGGGGGGTGTCGGTCTCAAGCTGTGCCACGGTAGGCCATTGTAACGACCGTGCTGGTGGCGACCTAAACGGTGACGGCCGTGACCGGCCGGAAGTTAGCAGACTTCGCGATGTTGCAGAAAAGTTAACTCAAAGTCGTATGACCAAGGCCCGCTTATGTCTAAGATCAGACTATGACCCAGACCACACCTGCTTCGGATCGTGTTCCACCGGACACGGGATCACCCATGATCCGGATGACGGACGTGCAGAAGTACTTCGATGACTTCCAGGCGCTCAAGGACATCAATCTCGAGGTCCCCAAGGGCCAGGTCGTCGTCGTCCTCGGGCCCTCCGGCTCCGGTAAGTCCACCCTGTGCCGCACGATCAACCGCCTCGAGACCATCGAGTCCGGCACCATCGAGATCGACGGTGTCCTCCTCCCCGAGGAGGGCCGCGACCTGGCCCGGCTGCGCGCCGACGTCGGCATGGTCTTCCAGTCCTTCAACCTCTTCCCGCACCTGACGATCAAGGACAACGTCACCCTCGGCCCGATGAAGGTCCGGAAGATGAAGAAGGCGGACGCCGAGAAACGCGCCATGACCCTGCTGGAACGCGTCGGCATCGCCAACCAGGCCAGCAAGTACCCGGCGCAGCTGTCCGGTGGACAGCAGCAGCGCGTCGCCATCGCACGTGCGTTGGCGATGAACCCGAAGATCATGCTTTTCGACGAACCGACCTCCGCCCTCGACCCCGAGATGGTCAATGAGGTCCTCGACGTCATGGCCAGCCTGGTCAAGGAAGGCATGACCATGGTGGTGGTCACCCATGAGATGGGGTTCGCGCGCCGCGCCGCGGACCGGGTCCTGTTCATGGCCGACGGAGCGATCGTCGAGGACGACACTCCCGAGGAGTTCTTCACCAACCCGAAGACGGACCGTGCCAAGGACTTCCTCGGCAAGATCCTCTCCCACTGATTTCCCCCTCCACTTACACCACAAAGGAAAAAGACCCATGAAGCGCAACATCCTCCGCCTCTCCGCCCTCACCTCCTCCGTCGTCCTCGCCGGCGTCACCCTCGCCGCCTGCGGCGACTCCTCCGGCAGCGGTGACGGCATGCTCGCCGCCATCGAGTCCGGCAACGTGACCATCGGCACCAAGTACGACCAGCCGGGCCTCGGCCTGCGCAACCCGGACGGTTCCATGGCCGGCCTCGACGTCGACATCGCGGAGTACATCGTCAACCACATCGCCGAGGACAAGGGCTGGGACGCCCCGACCGTCACCTGGCGTGAGACCCCTTCCGCCCAGCGTGAGACCCTCATCCAGAACGGCGAGGTCGATCTCATCGCCGCGACGTACTCCATCAACAAGGGCCGCTCCGAGTCCGTCAACTTCGGTGGCCCCTACCTCATCACCCACCAGGCGCTCCTGGTCCGTGAGGACGAGACCGAGATCTCCGACCTCGAGTCCCTCGACGGCAAGATCCTCTGCTCCGTCACCGGCTCCACCCCGGCCCAGAAGGTCAAGGACGCTCTCCCGGGTGTCCAGCTGCAGGAGTACGACACCTACTCCTCCTGCGTCGAGGCACTGCGCCAGGGCAACATCGACGCGATGACCACCGACGCGACCATCCTGCTCGGCTACTCCGCGCAGGCCCCGGGCCAGTTCAAGGTCATCGAGATGGAGAAGGACGGCGCGCCGTTCACCAACGAGTACTACGGTGTCGGCCTGGCCAAGGACGACGCCGAGGGCACCGACGCCATCAACGCCGCCCTGACCAAGCTGCACGAGTCCGGCGAGTTCGACAACCTGCTGCAGAAGAACCTCGGTGGTGACGAGGCCGTCTCCCCGGGCACCCCGGGCGACCTGTCCTTCCTCGACAACTAGCAGCCCGCCGACAAGGAGCCCCTCATGACAACGCTATGGGCCGAGCTCGGTCCCCGGTTGTGGCCGGCTTTCTGGCTGACCATCCAGCTGACGGTCTACTCCGCCATCGGGTCGATGATCCTCGGTACCATTCTCACCGCCATGAGGGTCTCCCCCGTGAAGATCCTGCGCGGGTTGGCCACGTTCTACATCAACACGGTCCGTAACACCCCGCTCACGCTGATCATCATCTTCTGTTCCTTCGGCCTGTACCAGAACCTCGGTCTGGTCATGGCCGACCGGTCCTCCCCCACCTTCCTGGTGGACAACAACTTCCGGCTCGCGGTCCTCGGCTTCGTGCTCTACACCTCGGCGTTCGTCGCCGAGTCGCTGCGGTCCGGCATCAACACCGTCCACTTCGGGCAGGCGGAGGCCGCCCGTTCCCTGGGTCTGTCCTTCAGCCAGATCTTCGGCAACATCGTCTTCCCGCAGGCCGTCCGCGCGGCGATCATCCCCCTGGGCAACACGCTCATCGCGCTGACGAAAAACACCACCATCGCCTCGGCGATCGGTGTGGCGGAGGCCTCGCTGCTGATGAAGGCCACCATCGAGAACCACGCCAACATGCTCTTCGTGGTGTTCGGCATCTTCGCGCTGGGCTTCATCATCCTGACCCTGCCCACGGGCCTGGCCCTCGGCCGTCTCTCCGACCGGATGGCGGTGAGGAAATAATGTCCGTACGCGCCACAGTGCTCTACGACGCCCCCGGTCCCCGCGGTCGTCGCAACAACATCATCTTCACCATTCTCACCGCGGTGTTCACGGTCCTGGTGGCCGGCTGGATCATCTGGACCCTCAACGAGAACGGCCAGCTCACCGCCGCCAAGTGGACCCCGTTCCTGGATTCCCTCACCTGGCGGACCTACATCCTGCCGGGCCTGTGGGGCACCCTGAAGTCCGCGTTCGTCTCCATCATCCTGGCCATGGTCCTCGGTGTGCTCCTCGGCCTGGGACGCCTCTCGGAGATGGCGTGGCTGCGCTGGATCTGCGCGGTGATCGTCGAGTTCTTCCGCGCCATCCCGGTGCTGCTGCTCATGATCTTCGCGTACCAGATGTTCGCCATCTACCGCATGGTCCCGCCCCGGGAACTGGCCTTCGCGGCGGTCGTCTTCGGACTGACGATGTACAACGGCTCCGTCATCGCCGAGATCCTCCGCTCCGGCATCAAGTCCCTGCCCAAGGGGCAGACCGAGGCCGCCCGCGCCCTGGGCATGTCCCATGCGCAGACGATGCGTACGATCCTCCTGCCGCAGGCGATCGCCGCGATGCTGCCGGCGCTCATCGCGCAGATGGTCATCGCGCTGAAGGACTCCGCGCTCGGCTACCAGATCGGTTACGTCGAGGTCGTCCGCTCCGGTATCCAGACCGCGTCCGTGAACCAGAACTTCCTGGCCTCGCTGACGGTCGTGGCGATCATCATGATCCTCATCAACTGGGCGCTCACCTCGCTGGCCCAGCGCATCGAGCGACAGCTGCGCGCCGGCCGTGCCCGCCGCAACATCGTGGCCAAGGTCCCCGAGATGCCCGACCAGGGCCTCGACACCAAGGACAACGTCAACGTCGACTGGCACGACCCCGACTACGTCGAGATCAGGAACCCGGGTCAGTAGAACTTGTCGACGCCGCCCTCAACCCCCGTGGTCGAGGGCGGCGTCGCCCTGTCCGCCCTCACCCCGCACCTCGATACCATAAGGTACTTTGCATGTGGAAACCACGGGCGGCGCTCGCCGCATTCCTGACCACGCTCCTCGTGGGGTGCACTCCCGGCCTGGGCGGCCCCGACGTGAGCGACGAACAGATGCACTCCGACCTGGCCGAGGCCTGCCGCTTCGAGTTCCAGCTCCTGGCGCAGTCGGAGGATTACCTCAACCTCAAGTCCAGCCCGCACGTGGTGGAGTCCTTCGAGCGGACCTCCGACGCCGAGGGCCTCGTCCGGGTCCGCACCGACGTGTCGAACGGCGACCACCAGGAATTCCCCGCCCTGTACACCTGCTCGGGCATGAACCGGAGCGAGGGGGCGTGGATGTCCGCGCCGCACCTGTACGACACCACCATCACCGAGATCGACTGGCAGGAACCCGCCCCGCCGTGGCCCCCGACGCGTCCGTTCCCGCACCGCATGCCACAGGCCCCGCCCGGCTACCTCACGCAGGCCTCAGCCGACGGGGTGTTCGACGATGCAGAGCCCTGGGAATGGCTGCGGTACCCCAACCGGGTCATGCCGGGAGCCAGCTTCCACTCCGAGAGCACCCAGGCCCAGTCCGGGTACTGCACCTTCGGATTCTTCGTCGGACACGAGGGGCGGGAACAGGTTCTCACCGCGGGCCACTGCGGGCACGTCGGATCGGTCATCAGCGCCAACCCGTTCGAGGAGATCGGCAGCGTCGAGGTGGGAACCCTCGTGCGCCAGGCCTACGATCACCACACCGACAACGTCGACATCGCCGTCATCGACATCGAGGATGACCGGCTCATCGACTCCCATGAGCTCCCCTTCGCGGAACCGCTCCTCGGGGTCAAGGACGCGGTATGGGTCGGGGAACACCGGCCGCGGCTGTGTCGCCTCGGCCGGACGTCGGGTGTCTCCTGCGGAGAATACCTCGGCATGACGCCGGGCGGACAGATCCTCGCACACCTGGAAGCCGAGGGCGGGGACTCCGGAGGCCCCGTCGTCGCCGTGACCGACGAAGGCCTGTGGGCCGTGGGGTTGACTGCCGCGGAACACAATCACCGTCGCGAGACCACGGTCACCCCCATCGCCGAGTGGATGGAGGAGTGGGACCTGACGCTTCTGGGCACCCGCTGACGGAGCTTGTCAGACCAGTTCCTCCACCCGCGCGGCCAACGCCTCCCTGGCGATGCGCAGGCTCATCCCCTGGTTGAATCCCCGCCGGGCGAGCACGCCGACGATACGGCGCAGCATCTTGTCCGACTCGGCGCGGTCCGCCGGGGCGGTGCGCACGGAGCGGGCCTTCTTCTCGGCGAGGCTGCGTGCCATCTGTTCCTCGTCCGCGGGGTCGATCTGCTCCAGGGCCTCGGCGCGCACCCCTGCCGCGACGCCCTTGTCGCGGAGCTCACGGTCGAGCACCCGGGCGGACTTGCCACGGCGGGCGTGACGCTGCCGTACCCACTCGTGGGCGAAGACCGCGTCGTTGAGCAGGCCGACACCGGCCAGGTCATCGAGGACGTCGTCGATGACCACCGGATCGAACTCCAGATCCACCAGGCGGCCGCGCAGTTCGTGGCGGGACCGCGCGCGGGCGTCGAGAAGCAGCAGTGCCCGGCGGCGGACCGCGGCCTTCGCCTCCTCGGCCTCATGGTCGAAGAGGCTGCCGGGCGTGTACTCCGCCATCGCCGCGCGCAGCTGCGCGATCTTCTGCTCCTGGCTGGTCACCGGCGCTCCCCTACTTGGCGGCTGCGGCTGCGCTGCCGGCCTCCGCCTCGTCGTCGAAGTCGACGTTCGGGACCATGTCCACCGGGTCGTCGCTGAGGCTGTCCTCGTCCGTGGCGGCGTCCGGGCCGATGCCGAGCTTGGCGAAGATCTTGCGCTCGATCTCATCGGCCAGCTCGGGGGTCTCCTTGAGCAGCAGGCGGGCCTTCTCCTTGCCCTGGCCGAGCTGGTCACCCTCGTAGGTGTACCAGGAGCCGGACTTCTTCACGATGCCGTTCTCCACGCCCATGTCGATGAGCGAGGACTCGCGGGAGATGCCCTCGCCGTAGATGATGTCGAACTCGGCGATCTTGAACGGCGGGGAGACCTTGTTCTTGACCACCTTGACGCGGGTCCGGTTGCCGATCGCGTCCTGGCCGTCCTTGAGGGTCTGGATACGACGGACGTCGAGGCGCACGGAGGCGTAGAACTTCAGGGCCTTACCGCCGGTGGTGGTCTCGGGGGAACCGAACATGACGCCGATCTTCTCACGCAGCTGGTTGATGAAGATCGCGGTGGTGCCGGAGGTGTGCAGCGCACCGGTCATCTTGCGCAGCGCCTGGCTCATGAGGCGGGCCTGGAGACCGACGTGGGAGTCACCCATCTCGCCCTCGATCTCGGCCTTCGGGGTGAGTGCGGCGACGGAGTCGATGACGATGATGTCGATGGCGCCGGAACGCACGAGCATGTCGGCGATCTCAAGGGCCTGCTCACCGGTGTCCGGCTGGGACACGAGCAGGGCGTCGGTGTCCACGCCGAGCTTCTTGGCGTAGTCGGGGTCGAGCGCGTGCTCGGCGTCGATGAAAGCGGCGATGCCGCCGGCCTTCTGGGCCTGGGCGATCGCGTGGAGGGCCACGGTGGTCTTACCGGAGGACTCCGGACCGTAGACCTCGATGATGCGGCCACGCGGGTAGCCGCCGATGCCGAGCGCCACGTCGATGGCGGTGTTACCGGAGGAGATGACCTGGATCGGCGGGCGGTTGTCGTCACCCAGACGCATGACCGCGCCCTTGCCGAAGTCCTTCTCGATCATCGCCAGGGCTGCATCGAGAGCCTTCTGGCGGTCATCGCCCTTCTGGGCGGTGGCCTTCTTCTTGGATGCCATGGTGACGGTTCCTTCTGTTGGGTGGTCGATGGTGCCGGAGATACCGGTGTCGTCGGTTGCTGGGTCGGGTGTGCAGATGTCCACACCCCCTTAGACCCCGGTCGTCCCCGAAAGGATCCCGGATCCGACAGGTCGGTCACGAGTGCTCGATCCGGGCCCCACCGTATCCACAGGGCGGGACATGAGGATCATCGACCTCGAACATACACGCACACCCGTTCGAACACAACGTCAGCGGCCCGGACGTTCCCGGCCCAGACGCCGCTCCTCCGGGACGTCGAAGTCACGGCAGATCTCCTCCCACACACTCCGCAGGTCAGCCCCCTCCTCGACGAGGTCCCCGACCACCCCGCCGAGCCCCGCGAGGTAGTGGCTGTGGACGATGTGCCGGGCCTTGGCCCGTCCGAACTCGTCCGCGAGCAGTTCATGGAATTCCGCCAGTCGCATGCCACGATCGTACCGACACACCATCCACAGGCCGCCCCGACACCGTGCTGAACGGCGTTCAATGCTATCGTTTCCGCCATGACCACCACTGCTGCGCGCCCCGCCCGCACCTCCCGTTCCGCGGTGCAGGACCTGGCCTACATCGCCGTCTTCGCCGCCCTCATCATCGTGTTGGCCTTCGTGTCCATCCCCGTCGGAGCCGCCGGCGTCCCGATCGTCCTGCAGAACGCGGCGATCGTCCTCGCCGGCCTCGTGCTCGGCGGCCGCCGCGGCTTCCTGGCCGCCGCGCTCTTCCTCTTCCTGGGTCTCATCGGCCTGCCGGTCCTCGCCGGTGGCCGCACCACCCTGTCCGCCCTCGCCGGCCCGACCGTCGGCTACCTCGCCGGTTACCTCGTCTCCGCCGGTGTCGCCGGCTTCCTCGCCTACCGTGCCCGCCCGAAGAAGCGCGGCGAGCAGGCCATCTGGTTCACCGTCGCCGCCGCCGTCGGCCTGCTCCTGCAGTACACCCTCGGTGCCCTCGGCCTTGTGTGGCGTGCGGGCATGTCCCTGACGGAGTCCATCATCGCCCAGGGCGCGTTCGTCCTCCCGGACGCCGCCAAGTTCGCCTTCATGGTCGTCATCGCCCTCGGTATCCACGCCGCCTTCCCGGATCTGCTGGCACGTCGTAAATAATGCCCACCATCACCTTTGAAGACGTCTCCGTCACCTTCGACGGGGACGTCTCCCCCACTCTGGACCGGATCTCACTCACGCTGACCGAGCACCGCATCGGCATCATCGGCGCGAACGGTTCCGGCAAGTCGACGCTCGCCCGACTCATCAACGGCCTCGGTGACCCCACCTCCGGCCGCGTACTTGTCGACGCCGCCGACGTCGCCCGCCACGGCCGCGACATCCGCCGCCGCGTCGGCTTCGTGTTCTCCGACGCGGAGAACCAGATCGTCATGCCCCAGGTGCGTGACGACGTCGCCTTCTCCCTCCGCCGCCTCAGGCTCTCCCGCGCCGAGCGGGACGCGCGTGTCGACGCCGCCCTGGCCCGCTTCGGCCTCACCGGACTCGCGGAGAACTCCCCGCACACCCTGTCCGGCGGCCAGAAGCAGCTGCTGGCCCTGGCGTCCGTGCTGGTCATCGAGCCGGACCTCATCATCGCCGATGAGCCGACCACACTGCTCGACCTGCGCAACCGGGCCCGCATTGCCCGCGAGTTCGCCGCCCTCGAGCAGCAGCTCATCGTGGTCACCCACGACCTGGACATCCTCGCGGACTTCGACCGCGTGCTCTGCCTCGACGAGGGCCGGATCATCGCCGACGGCTCCCCCGCCGAGGTCTGCGCCCACTACCGTTCCCTGATGCTGGCATGAGGAACATCCCGCTGGGTGTGTACCTGCCGGGCACCACACCCATCCACCGCCTGCCCGCCGGCTGGAAGTTCCTGTGCCTCCTGGCGTTCATCCTCGCCTCGACCTTCCTGGTCAAGACACCGTTCGTGGCGGCGACCTGGCTGGCTGTGGTCGTGCTCGGCTACGTCGTGGCGCGCGTGCCCCTGCGCACCGCCCTCGGCCAGACTCTGCCGGTCCTGCCGGTCCTGCTCGTGCTCGGTGCCTTCCAGTGGTGGCAGCGCGGCTGGGAGTTCGCGCTGACGACCGTGCTCGTCCTCTTCGCCTCGGTGGCGGCGGCCGCCCTGCTGACGCTGACCACCACCGTCGCCGAGCTCATGGGTGCCATCGAGCGGGGGCTCGCCCCCTTCGAGCGTGTCGGGCTGCCCGTCGAGACGATCTCCCTCGCGGTGTCACTGACGCTGCGTCTCATCCCCCTGCAGCTGGCCACCGTCCACGAGGTTCTCGCTGCACGGAAGGCCCGCGGCGCCGGTTTCTCCGTGGCCGCGTTCGGCACCCCCGTGCTCGTCCGCTCGATCCGCCGGGCCCGTCTGCTGGCCGAGGCACTCATCGCCCGCGGCGCAGCCGACTGACGGCACCACCCCAGACACAGCGACGCGGCCCGGGAAGTTCCCGGGCCGCGTCGCTTCATTTCCGTCAGAACGGAAGGTACGGGATGGAGGACAGGGAGGACAGGACGGAGGACATCAGGGTCGTGTACAGAAGAAAAAGGCTGCTCATGGCTCCCAGGTTACCGAAATTCCGGGGGTCGGGGTGCTAGGTGCTATTCGTGCACGCAACCGCGGGTGTCGTGGAGACCGCACTGGGGGATGCCCAGCAGGCTCAGCGCCAGCGAGGAGAGGAAGCCACCCATGGAGGACAGGAAACGGAGGTAGTCTGCGACGATGTTCATACCCCCAACTGTAGGCGTGTCGCATGTCACGTCAAGGGTCTGTGGCGTCCCGTGACTGAATCGTTGACACCCCGGGGGCCGCTGGACAGCGGCCCTCCGGGGTGTCGTCGACAAACAGGCTACTCGCCGCGCAGCTCACGCATGCGCTGGGCGACGGCGTCGTCGGTGACGTTCGTGGCGCCGCCCTCGATGGCCTTGTCAGCCTGGCCGGAGGTCAGCTGACCACCGCCCTGCATCTCGGCGCGGATCTGCTCGAGGCGGGAGTGACCGGCCATCTGGATGCCGGCCTGCTGCACCTCGGCCATGCGGCCCTCGACGGAGTTCTGGGCCAGCTCGGCCTGACCGAGGGCGTTCGCGTAACGACGCTCGATCTTCTCACGCACCTGATCCAGGTTCGGGGTGGAACCGGCGGTGATCGCGTTCATGGACTGCAGGGACTCGGAGACCTTCTCCTGCATCTTGGCCTGCTCCAGCTGGGAGAGCAGCTTGGTGCGCTCGGCGACCTTCTGCTGCAGGGCCATGGCGTTGCGCTCGACGGCCTGCT
>NZ_DUOE01000179.1 GCF_012838985.1 Corynebacterium sp.
ACTCCTACGACGAGCAGGGCAACTACATCTTCCCGGAGGGCTTCGACCCGGAGACCAACGAGTGGCTCGAGGGCTTCGACGAGCAGCGTCAGGCCTGGGAGGCCCGCTACGCCGAGGCAGATCGTCGTCACCAGCTGCACACCGCTCAGATCGAGCGTCACCGTGTCGCTGCCGCCGAGGCCGCCGAGCAGGCTGCCACCAACTACTCCTCCGAGTCCGAGGATGCAGCTCCGGCATCCTCCGAGTCCGTCGAGGACCACGGTGGTTCCCTGGCTTCCGACGAGCAGCTCGCTGCTCTGCGTGAGAAGCTGGCCGGTAACTAGCACCGCCTGAGAGCCCTGTCTCCCCGTTGGGGAGGCAGGGTTTTCTGCTTTTCAGAGGCGGGCAGCCTGGTCATGACCAGTGGGGCGCCAGACATCACACACCCCTTGTCGTGTTGTGTGTTTGAGGCCTATGATGGGCGTAATGCCAACACTCCGGCACAATCCGGACAGGAAACCACACTAGTGGTCATGACAAGCGATGCGTACAGGACTGCGACGGAGCGGGCGGCAGCCGAGTAGCTCTGAACTATTCCGAAAGGATCGCGTCCATGGCGTCCACGACCACGACAACGGCGCAACACATCATCCAGGAGATCGGCGGGGCGGAGAACATCACCTCGCTGACCCACTGCGCAACCCGACTCCGAATGCAGCTCCACGACCAGTCCCTGGTCAACCAGGAGGCCCTGGAATCCGACCCGGCGGTGCTCGGTGTCGTCAAGCAGGGCACCAACGGCCTCCAGGTCATCATGGGCGGCGGTGTCGCCAATTTCTACCAGGCCATGCTCAAGGAGCCGGGCGTGCCCGGGGCGGGGGAGAAGGCGGCGTCGACAAGCAAGGACTACGGGGGAGTGCGTGGCAAGTACTCCTGGGTCGACTACGCGTTTGAGTTCCTGTCCGACACCTTCCGGCCGATCCTGTGGGCCCTGCTGGGTGCCTCGCTCATCATCACCCTCCTCGTCCTCGCCGACACCTTCGGCCTGCAGGACTTCCGCGCGCCGATGGAGGAGCAGCCCGACACCTACGTGTTCATGCACGCCATGTGGCGTTCCGTCTTCTATTTCCTGCCGATCATGGTCGGCGCCACCGCCGCCCGGAAGCTCGGCGCCAACGAGTGGGTCGGCGCGGCCATCCCCGCCGCGCTGCTCACCCCGGAGTTCCTGGCGCTCGGCGAGGCCGGTGAATCGGTCACCGTCTTCGGACTGCCGATGATCCTCAACGACTACGCCGGCCAGGTCTTCCCGCCGATCATCGCCGCGGTCGGCCTGTTCTGGGTGGAGAAGGCGCTGAAGAAGATCATCCCGTCCGCCGTGCACATGGTGTTCGTGCCGTTCTTCTCCCTGCTCATCATGATCCCGGCGACAGCCTTCCTCCTCGGCCCCTTCGGCATCGGCGTGGGCAACGGCATCTCCCACCTGCTCGAGACGGTGAACGACTTCTCGCCGTTCATCCTCTCCATCCTCATCCCGCTGCTCTATCCGTTCCTCGTGCCGCTGGGTCTGCACTGGCCTCTCAACGCCATCATGATCCAGAACATCAACTCCCTCGGCTACGACTTCATCCAGGGCCCCATGGGCGCGTGGAACTTCGCCTGCTTCGGTGTGGTCACCGGCGTCATGATCGTCTCCCTCCGGGAGCGCAACAAGGCCATGCGCCAGGTGTCGCTGGGCGGCATGATGGCCGGCCTGCTGGGCGGCATCTCCGAACCGAGCCTCTACGGTGTGCTCCTGCGCTTCAAGAAGACCTACATGCGCCTCCTGCCGGGCTGTTTCGTCGGTGGTGTGGTCATGGGCATGTTCAACATCAAGGCCTACGCCTTCGTGTTCACCTCCCTGCTGACCATCCCGGCGATGGATCCGTGGCTGGGCTACGTCATCGGCATCGCCGCCGCGTTCTTCACCTCCATGTTCCTGGTGATCTTCTTCGACTACCGCGGCAAGGAGGAGAAGGCCGAGGCACTGGCCCAGATCGAGGCGGAGCGTGCCGCTGCCTCCGAGGCTGAGGAGGAGCGTATCGACGCCGCCTCCACCCCCGCCCCCGTCACCGCCGCTCCGGCGGCAGGCGCCACGTCGACGCTGACCCGCGCCCGGGTCACCGAGATCACCGCCCCGCTGGAGGGCCGCGTGGTGGCGCTGTCCAAGGTCCCGGACCCGGCCTTCGCCGGCGGGGCCCTGGGCAACGGCGTGGCTATCGAACCCTCCGGTGACACCGTGTTCGCCCCGGCGGACGCGAAGGTGCTCACCGTCCAGAAGTCCGGCCACGCGGTCGGCCTGCGACTGGAGGGCGGCGTGGACCTGCTCATCCACATCGGCATCGACACGGTGCAGATGGGTGGTGAGGGCTTCGAGGTGCTCGTCGAGAAGAAGCAGGAGGTCACGGCCGGAACGCCGCTGATCCGCTTCGACCGGGACAAGATCGCCGCGGCCGGCTACCCGGCCATCACCCCGGTGCTCGTCTCCAACACCCGGAAGTTCGGCTCCGTCGAGGGCCACCCGGGTGCCACGGAGGGGGAGCCGGTCATCACCGTGACCCCGAAGGAGGAACAGGCCTAGTATCGGGGCCATGAAGATCATCGGACTCACCGGCGGGATCGGCAGCGGAAAGACCTCCGTTGCCGATCTTCTGCGTTCCCACGGCCTGCCCGTCGTCGACGCCGACCAGATTGCCCGCGACGTCGTCGAACCCGGCCAACCCGCCCTCCAGGACCTCGCGTCCGCCTTCGGCGCCGACATCCTCCGGGAGGACGGCAGCCTCGACCGCCCGGAGCTGGCCCGACGCGCCTTCGCGGACAAGCAGCACACCAACCTGCTCAACTCCATCACCCACCCCCGGATCATGGCGCGTCGTGACGAGCTTTTCGACGTCGCCCGTGCCGCCGGTGAGCCCGCCGTCATCTACGACATGCCGCTGCTCGTGGAGAAGGGCCAGCACAGGGACATGGACCTGGTCGTGGTGGTGCACGTGGACGTCGACACCCGTGTCGAGCGGCTGGTGGCCAACCGGGGCCTCGACGAGGACGACGTGCGCCGGCGTATCGCCGCGCAGACCTCTGACGCGGCGCGGCTGGCGGTGGCGGACGTGGTCATCGACAACAACGGCCCCCGCGAGGAACTGGAGTCTCAGGTCCAGGCCCTCGCCGACCGGATCAGGCTGCTCTAACCGAGGAACCAGTGGACGGCGTCCCGGTACGTCCACAGCAGACCGGGCATCCCCGTCGGCGGCTCATCCGGGGCACCCACCCCGGCCACGTGCGGGCCGAAGGCGAGCGTGAAGTCGACCACCGCCCGCGGCAGATGGTTCTTCGAGGTCACGATGATGACGGCCTCCGCCGTCGGGAGCAGATCGCGGGTGTGGCGGGCATTGTCCACCGTGGAGCGGGAGCGGTCCTCCACGAGCAGTGGGTTGGTGAGCCCGTTGGCCAGCAGCCAGTCGCGCATCGCATGGGCCTCCGTGCCGCCGGGCCGGGTGGGACCACCGGTGACCACCACCGTCGCCTCCGGTCGTTCCTGCGCCACCGCCAGGGCCGCCCGGAGACGGTTGCGGAGGTTCGGGCGCAGGCTGCCGTCCTCGTTGAGTCGCTCGCCGAGCACGACGACCGGGGTGTCGGCGGCGAGGGAGTCCGGTGTGGCGACGGGGGAGTGCAGGGCCGCGAGAGCGTGCGTGACCTGCGTGTGGTGTGCGGGGGCGAGCGCCGCGAGGGCCGTCAGGGCGGCGTCGCGGACCACCATGTCGCCCTCGTGGTCGGCGGAGAAGACCGCGGCGCTGAGCAGATCCTCCGGCGAAGCCGCCTCCGGGCGCAGACCCCGGCCCACCACATCCTCATGCAGCACGTAGACACCGAAGCCGGGGATGTCCACGAGGACCCGGGTGTCCGGGGCAGGGGAGGACAGTGAGGACAGCGGAGCACTCGTCGCGTGGGCCGGGGCCGACGGGAGCGTCACCGCGGTGAGCAGCACCGCGAGCAGGGCACAGGGGACAACGAAACGCATGGGGACTAGAGTAGATCCCCATGGGAACCTGGAACACCGGACCGTACGACAACGACGAAGCCGCGGATCTGCTCGACGACATCCGCGAAGGCCACATCTATTTCGAGGAACTGCTGCCTGACGTCGGCCACCGCTACATCGAGGCCGACCAGGGGGCGATGATCATCGCCATGGCACACCTCGCCGCCGGAGAGGTCCCGGAGGGCATCGACGATTCCCTCCTCGAGCCGCTGCGCACCCCGCAGACCCGCGAACGACTGCGCCAGTGCCTGGAGGCCGTGCTCTCCGACGGTGCCGTCTCCGAGCTCGCCGAGCTGTGGGCGGAGAGCGGCCAGGAGGAACTCCTGGAGTGGAAGGCGAAGTCCCACATCCAGCTCGTCTGAGGTTTCCTGAACGCCCGGTCAGTTTCTGGCCTAGTATCGTCTCCATGAACCTTCACCCGCTTGTGCAGCCCTACGAGTCCATCGCCGGCAAGTGGAGCGGCCTCGGCCGCGGACACTTCCCCACGATCGAGAACTTCGACTACACCGAGACCCTCACCTTCACCACGCTCCCGGGCAAGCCCTTCATGCGCTATGAGCAGCAGACCGCGAGCCCCAACGGTGCGCCGATGCACACCGAGGTCGGCTTCCTCCGCTTCGTCGGTGAAGGCCTCGTCGAATTCGTCATCGCCCAGCCCACCGGCCAGACCGAGCTGCTCGAGGGCACCATCAAGGAGCAGGACGACGGGACCCTCCGTCTCCATTTCGAGACTTCCCAGGTGGTCAACTCCACCACCGCGAAGACCGTCGACGCGACCACCCGCACCTACACCTTCAACGCCCTGCGTTCCTCGGTGGTCACCGTGTTCCACATGGCGGCCGTCGGCCAGCCGATGCAGGAGCACCTGGCCAGCGACCTGTCGAAGTTCTAG
>NZ_DUOE01000027.1 GCF_012838985.1 Corynebacterium sp.
CCGATCGCGCGGCGCAGCTTGCGTGTGCGCAGGCGCTCGGGGTCCTGCGCGAGGGACTCCACGGCCCGGACGGCGCACATGACGTGGGCTTCCTTCGAGTTGGAGTAGAAGGCCTGCGCCTGGGCGGGCAGTTTCGGCACGGCGTGGAGCGGCAGGTCCGACACCGACAGCAGCGCGCCGTAGGGGACGCGGTAGCGGTAGCCGTTGGTGGCGAGGGCGGAGGACTCCATGTCGACGGCCGCGGCGGTCGAGCCGCGGAGGTTCTCCCACAGGTCACGCGGGGTGTGCCACTCCCAGTTGCGGTCGGCGGTGGACAGGACGGTGCCGGTACGCATGAGGGAGTTGTCGTCGCCGTAGATCTCCTCGACGGCGTTCTCCAGGGCGATCTGTATCTCCGGGATCGCGGGGATCGGGATGTCGTGGGAGATGTGGCTGTCGAGGATGCTGTCCTGGCGCTGGTAGGCGTTGCCGAGGATGAGGTCGCCGATGCGCATGCGGCCGTCCATGCCGGCGCAGTGGCCGATCATGATCCACGCCTCCGGGCGCAGCACGGCGAGGCAGTCGGTGATGGTCTTGGCGTTCGACGGTCCGACGCCGATGTTGATCATGGTGATGCCGTCACCGTCGCGGGTGCACAGGTCGTAGCGGGGCATCTGGTAGCGGGAGCCGAGGTCGAGCGAACGGGAGTCGACGAGCGCGGCCCGGTCGCGGGAGATCTGGCGCCCGGAGGGCAGCAGCAGGTCGGTGTAGCGAGAGTCCTCGCGGGCGAGTTCGCTGATGCCGAAGCGCACGAACTCGGTGGTGTGCATGTCGTAGTTGGTGAAGAGGATGAACCGCTGGAGGGTCTCCACCTCGATGCCGGTGTAGTGCTCGATGCGGGCGCAGGCGATGTCGAAACGCTGCGGGCCGAAGTGGAACAGCGGCTTCTCTGCACCGTGGAACGCCTCCCACTCACCGTCGACGATGGCGTCGTGGACGTGGTCCAGGGTCGGGCGGGGGATCTCGGCGGCACCCGCCCCGGCACGCCGGGCCTCGGAGATGCCCTCGATGCCGCGGATGTACTCCGGGGGGATGCGTTCCGACGACGGCCCGATGTACATGTCGCACGGGTAGTTGCCGGTCAGACGGGTGAGCTGGTCACGCAGATAGTCCCTGATGATGTGGGGTTTCGAGAGGGTCGCGGAGTAGCGGCCGGCCTCGTCGACGTAGCCGAAGGGTTCGTTGCGGTCGATGGGCCGCCACGACTTCACGTCGACGATGATCTTCGGGTAGACGACGTCGCGGTAGTCGTCGTAGGTGCCCTCATCCAGGATGGTGCGGGCTAGGGCGGTCGAGTGGTCGTAGAGCTCGACGAGGCCGTCCACGGCCTCGTCGACGTCGAAAACCTGGTGCATGGCCGCCAGCCTAGCGAGATTCCCCGGAATGCACTGAGGCGGGAATCGGGGTGAACCACCACGTCCACCGATTCCCGCCTCAGTCCAGAAGAGGTTGGAGCCCCATCAGAATAGGTTAGGCTACCCTTCGCTGTCTAGTGTTGTGCGGAAATCAGTACATCGCGTGCTGGCCACCGTCGATCGGGACGACGGTGCCGTTGATGAAACTGGCGTCGTCGGAGAGCAGGAACGCCGCGAGGGCACCGACCTCCTCCGGGCGGCCGAAACGCTCGGCAGGGTTCACGGAGACGAACTGCCGGCCGACCTCCTCCCAGTCGTCGCCGCCCATCTGCTTGAGGGAGTTCTCGACCATCGCAGTCATGATCGCTCCGGGCGCGATGGCGTTGATGGTGATGTTGTGCTTGCCGTACTCCCGCGCAGAGTTACGGGTCAGGCCGACGACACCGTGCTTGGAGGCTGCGTAACCGGACTGGTTGCCGACACCGCGGATGCCACCCACCGACGCCGAGTTGAGGATGCGGCCGCCACCCTGCGTGACCATCTGCTTGAGAACCTCGGCCATGCCGAGGAACACGCCGTTGAGGTTGACGGCGACGACCTTGTTGAACTCCTCGGCGCCGAACTCGTGCGTGAGGTTCTGCGTGCCCTCGATACCGGCGTTGTTGAAGAAGCCGTCGATCCTGCCGAACAGTTCCACGGCCTTCGCGACGTACGCCTTGACGTCATCCTCATCGGTCACGTCCGCGGTGGTCACCTCGATGGTGCGCTCCGGGTGGGCAGCCCTGATCTTCTCCTGCGCGTCCTTCAGCCCCTCCTCGTTGAGGTCGACGAGGAGCAGGTCCGCCCCTTCGGACGCGAGACGTTCGGCGGCGGCCAGGCCCAGGCCTGCGGCACCTCCGGTGATGATGACGGACTTGCCTGCGAAACGCTGCGTGAGATCGGTCATGATGACTACTTCGGTGGGGATTTGCGTATGTGTCCCCAACCTACCGACGCCGCAGCGTCCCTGCCGGACCTACTGCGCCGGGCCGGTGACGGGGTCGCGCTCGGCGCCGAGGCGGGCGTCGATACGCAGCAGTCCCGCGCCGTCCTCGCCGACGAGCTTGAGCTGGTCGATGATGCCACCGACGGTGTCCTCCTCCTCGATCTGCTCGTTGAGGAACCAGTTCACCAGGCTGCGGGAGTCGAAGTCCTGGACCTCATCGGCCACGCGCGCCAGGTTGCGGATCATCTCCGAGACTTTCCGCTCATGCTCGAGGGAGATGGTGAAGGCGTCGAGCGGGGAGTTGACCGTGAGTTCCGGGATCTCGATGTCCCCGAGCTGCACGTTCGCGCCGCGGGCCATGATGTGCTCGGCGATCTTCTCGGCGTGGGCGCGCTCCTCATCGGCCTGGGCCATCATCCACGAGCTCATGCCGGAGAAGCTGAGTGCGTTGAGGTCGTAGGAGAGCTGCTGGTAGATGAGGGCGGCCTGGTGCTCGGCCGTGACCTGCTTGTTGAGGGTGTCGAGTAGCTTGTCGTTGATCTTCATGGCTCCATGCTAGGTCTGTTTGTGGCGGGTGTCACTGACGGTGCGTCGCTAGGCTGGCCCCATGGCGACCGACTACCTGGCAGAACTGCAGAAGGAGCTCGCTGACCGGCTCCACCGGCTCCGGACCACCCGTGGGGCGGACGGCACGGAGCCGCGGGTGGCCACCCGACCCGAGCTCCCGCTGGCGGCCCGCATCCCGGCGCGCGGCCACTTCGAGGACGACTGGCGCGCCCGCCCCACCGCCGAACGGCCGTGGCCGGTGATCCTCATCCACGGCACCGGCGACACCAACGGCATCTGGCAGAATCTGGCTGTTGACCTGCGCGGGGACGGCTGGGCTGTGTTCGCCCCCGAGTTCGGGCGCCGCGCCACCGACCGCGTCGAGGAGTCCGCGGAGCAGATCGGCGCGTACATCGACGCCGTCCGGCAGGTCACCGGCGCACGGCAGGTCGTGCTCGTCGGGCATTCGCAGGGCGGGATCCTCGCCCGCTACTGGATGCGCATTCTCGACGGCGCCCCGAAGGTCCGCCACCTGGTCACCCTCGGCTCACCGAACAACGGGACGACGATGGGCGGCATGCTCTCCGGCATGACGAACACGAAGATCGGGGAGTCGATGATCACCTCCGCGATCTCCTCGTGGTTCGGCCCCTCCGGCTTCCAGCTGATCACCGGTCACCCGCTTCTCGACGAGATCAACTGCGACGGCCCCGTCGAGGAGGGCGTGGGGTACACGAACATCGCGACCCGGTTCGACACCATCATCCAGCCGCTGGAGACGTGCTTCCTGGAGTCGGACGACCCGGACGCGGACATCACGAACATCGTCGTCCAGGACCTGGAGCCGAAGTCCCGGGTGCTGCACGTCGACCTGCCGGGTGACGCCCGCGTGCGCCAGATCGTGCGCGACGCGCTCGACGGCATCGAGGTGTGAGCGCCGGTTACAGCGCGAGATGGTCGAGCAGGTCGTCGAAGGCCGGCGCGACCGGGGTACGCCAGAGGACGTCGACGCGCTGGTCGGCACGCCCCGGGCCGCCGTTGACCACCGCGACGCGCTTGCCCTGCCGCTGCGCCTCCAGGACGAACCGGTAACCGCTCATCACGGCCAGCGAGGAGCCCACCACCAGCAGCGACGCGGCCTCCTCCAGCATCTCCGCGGCCCGTTCCTTCCGCGCGGCCGGCACCGGTTCACCGAAGTACACCACGTCCGGCTTGAGCCGCACCGATCCGCAGCGCAGGCACCCGACCATGGTGAACCGGTCGACCACCGACTGCGGCAGGGTGACGTCACCGTCAGGGTTAACCATCGAGGGGTCGACGGCGACCGAGGCCAGGAAACCGGGGTTCGCCGCCTCCAGCCGCTCACCGAAGAGACGGCGGTCCTCGCGGGCCCCGCAGTCGAGGCACATGACGGTGTCGAGGTTGCCGTGCAGGTGGAGGAGATTCTCCGTGCCGGCGTCCCGGTGCAGGCCGTCGACGTTCTGGGTGACCAGCCCGCCGATGTACCCGGCGCGCTCCAGCTCGACGAGCGCGAAGTGGGTGCGGTTGGGGCGGGCGTCGTCCATCTGCCGCCAGCCGACGAAGGAGCGCGCCCAGTAACGGTGCGACGCCGCCGGGTCGTGGCTGAACTCCTGGTACGTCATCGGGCGGTGGCGGCTGAGCGAGCCCTGCGGGCCGCGGTAGTCCGGGATGCCCGAGTCCGTCGACACGCCCGCCCCGGTGAGCACCAGCGCCGGGCCCTCCGCCAGCTGCTCCGCGACCTGCGGCAACGCCTGCTCCGGCGGGGTCGGATCGGCCGTCTCCGCGACGACCCGCGCGATGGAGCGCAGCGCGGAGCGGTGCGATTCGTTGAGGCCGGGGGCGTCGAAGGGGGCGTCGGAAAGCGGGGTGTCCACGGGGCCCACCCTATCGACCATGACCGGAACGGTAGTCCAGCAGCAGCCCCCGCAGGCGCTCCGCGGCGGGGCTGAGGAAGGCGTCGCGACGGTGGAGCAGCGCGGTGTACAGCGGCGGCGGCGGATCGGGGATGTCGCGGTAGTGGACGCGGGTGGTGGTGAATCTCCGGGCCACCCCGGTCACGTAGGCCACGCCCACCCCGCCGGAGACGAGCGGCACCGCGGTCTGCAGGGTGGAGACCTTCTGGATGCGGTACGGGCGGAACTCCGGGTGGGCCGCCCAGTAGACCTCGAGGATCTCGGGCAGCCCGATGAAACTGGGGTAGGCGAAGGGGATGATGAGGGTCTCCTCGCGCAGGTCGGCGATGTTGAGCGGGGAGGGCAGGTGGCCCAGCCTTTCAGGCAGCGCCAGCTGGAGCGGCAGGGTGGCGGCGGTCTCCACCACGAGGGTGTCACCGTAGCGACGCCGCAGGTCAGCGACATCGGCGGTGATCATGAGGCCGAGGTCACTGCGCCCCTCCTGCACGTTGGCCAGGGTCTCCGCGGGGGCGGGGTCCATGACCGTGAGCTCGACGTCAGGGGCCTCCCGCCGGAGCCGGAGGAGGATGTCCGGGAGGAAACCCCAGTTGAACTCCGGCGCGACGGACAGCCGCACCCGACCGACCGCGCCGG
>NZ_DUOE01000180.1 GCF_012838985.1 Corynebacterium sp.
CCGTTCTACGACGGCGCCGTGTTCCACCGCGTCATCGACGGCTTCATGATCCAGGGCGGCGACCCGACCGGCACCGGCCGTGGCGGCCCGGGCTACATGTTCGCCGACGAGTTCCACCCGGAGCTCCGCTTCGACCGTCCGTACCTGCTGGCCATGGCCAACGCCGGCCCGGGCACCAACGGCTCCCAGTTCTTCATCACCGTGGGCCCGACCCCGCACCTGAACAACCGCCACACCATCTTCGGTGAGGTCGTTGACGCGGAGTCCCAGAAGGTCGTCGACGCGATCGCCTCCACCGCCACCGACCGCATGGACCGCCCGGTCGACCCGGTCATGATCGAGTCCGTCACCATCGCCTAAGTCTCTGCTCCACCCTGGCCCGCGGCGTCGCTTACCGACGTCCCGCGGGCCTTCCTCATTCCAGGAGTCCTCACCATGCTCACACTGCGCCGTTGGTGGGATCAGGCGCCCGCCACCACCGTCTTCACCGCCCTGGCTCTCGTGGTGTACGTCATCACCGCCGTGCAGTCCCGTTCCCTGATGAACAACCTCTCCGCCTCCTCCCTCGGCGACGCCTGGCTCCTCTACGGCCCGGAGGTCTCCTCCGGCGGCCTGGACCGCCTGCGGGCCCTCGGGGCGGCGTTCCTGCACATCGACCTGGGCCACGTGGCCATCAACGGGTTCCTCCTCATGCTCATCGGCCGGGAGATCGAGCGTTTCGCCGGCACAGCCCTGTATGTCGCGGCGTTCCTCACGGGGGCGGTGGGCGCGTCGGCGACCGTCCTGTGGATGGACTGGGCCCAACCCACCGCCGGAGCCTCGGGAGCGCTGTTCGCACTCATGATGCTGCTCCTCGGAGTGGCACGCGTGACGGGCGGGGACCTGCGCGCGCCGCTGGTGTTCATCGGCGTCAACGTCATCTACACCTTCACGGCCCCCTCGGTGTCGCTGTGGGGGCACATGGGTGGCCTGCTCACGGGGGCCGCCATGCTGTTCTTCTTCGTGCACCCGGATGTGCGGGTCCGCTGGGCGGGGGTCCTGGCGGTTCTGGCGGCGGCAGTCGTCGCTGTGGCGCTTGTCTAACGTGTGATTCGAAGTTATCCACAGGCTGGGGATAGATCTGTGGAGAATGTGAAGAATCTCTCCTTTCCCGAGTTGTCCCCAGCCTGTGGATAACTATGTGGACAGTTTTCCCCACCTGCGCAAATGTTCGAATGTTCAGGGGAATCGCGTGCTTGCAGGCCTGTGATTCGATGGAAAACGTGTGATTTTCGAGTAATCACATCCATGTAACTATCCACAGTGTGGATAACTCCTGTGGATGGATTCATCTCCCGTTCACCGGTGGATAACCCGGTGGAATCCTCGTTCGGTCTGTGGATAACTGGGGATAACCCGGTGTTCCGTGCACAATAATCACAACTGTCCCGCCTGTCCCCGGGCGGTCTGTTTCGCAGCGGCGAATCCCACAGGCGGATTCACATCCCCGAGAGGGCGCGCCGATGGCACTGGCACGTTCGAGAGAGCTCCTGTCCCGAACATGTGAATCCGAGCTTGGGGGACGAGTGGGGGGGGATGAGGGGAGATGGGCGGGGCGGGCGTGAGCCTGCCGGTCGCGAATCACAAGTACGGATCCACATCCCCGAGAGGGCACACCGACGGCACTGGCACGTTCGAGAGGGCTCCTGTCCCGAACATGTGAATCCGCGCTTGGGGGACGGGGCGGGCACGAAAAAGCCCCGACCGCCGCACAAGGGGCAGTCGGGGCTGGAAACCCGCCGGGCAGACGTGAGGGGGCGTCAGCGCCAACCCATCGTCATCAGGAGACCGAGGACGAACAGTCCGAAACCGATGCCGTAGTTCCAGGCACCCAGCTCGACCATGAACGGGATCTGGGGGCCCACCAGGTAGTTGACGATCAGCCAGCCCAGGCCCGCCAGCATGAAGCCGAACATGATGATCTTGTACCAAAGCGGGGTGCCGCCGGTGTTGATCTTGACCGGGGTGCGGTTCGCGCTGGAGGTGGAGGCGGGGATGGTGTTCTTGGTGATCTTTGCCTTGGGCATTGTCACGGGCCTTTCAGTGTGGGTACCGGCGGTTCAGTGGGTCTAAGAGTAGCAGCGGGAGGGTCAGCGGCGGCCGAGCAGTCCGTCGAGCGGGCCCGGCGGCGGATCCGCCGGGGCGGGCTGGGTCTCGGGGAGGAAGACACCGACGTCGAACTTCCAGAGGCGCAGGGTGATTTCGGCGTCCTTGCGGATCTGGGTGCCGCCGATGGGGACGGTCGCGGCGGTGAGGTTGGAGTCGACGAGGGCGCCGGTGGAGACGGGTTCGCCGATGCGGACGGCGCCGGTGTGGCCGGCGTCGCGGAGGACCTCGCGGGCCCGGGACTCGTTGAGACGGGTGACGTCGGGCAGGGTGATGATCATGCCGTTGGACACCTCCAGGACGACGGTGTCGCCGCGGCGGGCCTGGGCGCCTTCGTTCTCCACGCGGAGGACGCGGCCCTCGGGTTCGGCGGAGTCGAGGACGGTGACCTGCGGGATGAATCCGAGGCTGCTCAGGGTGGCTTCGGCCTGTTCGACCTGCATGCCGGACAGCGCGGGGATGCGGACGAGGGCGGGGCCGGTGGAGACGGTGATGCTCACGCGGGAGCCCTTGGAGATCTGGGCGCCCGCGGGCGGGCTCTGGCTCATGATGCGGCCGGCGGTGACGGTCTCGGAGGTGTCCTCGTTGACCTGCTGCTCGAGGAGGAGGTCGACCTCGGCGAGGGCGTCGGCGGCCTCCTGCGGGGTCATGTCGGTGACATCCGGGACGTCGGTGATCTCGCGGCCGCTGGAGACGGTCAGGGTCACGGACGTGCCCTTCTGCAGCTGGGAGCCGGCGGTCGGGTTCGTGCGGATGACGGTGCCGCGGGGGATGTCGGGGGAGGGTTCCTCGTTGACGTCGACACGCAGCTCGAGTGCCTCGAGGCGGGCGGTCGCGTCCTGGCGCGGCAGGCCGGTGACGTCCGGCACGGAGACCAGCTGGCGGGAGGCGTTGTCCTCGGGGCCGCGCAGCGTGTCCCACACGAAGACGCCGCCGAGGCCCAGGGACAGGACGGCCAGCACGGCGGCGAGCCACACCATCCACCGGTTGCTTCTCTGCGGCTCCTCGTCCGACACCCGCGCCGTCACGGTGGTGGGGGTGTCGTCCGCCGGGGGCTGCTCCTCGGCGATGTAGTGGCGGGCGGCGTCGGTCACCGCGTCGCGGGCCAGTTTACGCAGGTCATCGCGCATGGCGAGGGCGGACTGGTAACGGTCCGCCGGGTGCTTGGCCATGGCGGTGAGCACCACGGCGTCGACGTTGACGGCGGCGGTGGGGGAGAGGGCGTCGATAAGTGAGGAGGGGGCCTCCGGATCCTCCTGCACATGCTGGTAGGCGACGGCGAAGGGCGTCTCGCCCTCGAAGGGCGGGCGGCCGGTGACCGTCTCGTAGAGGACGCAGCCGAGGGCGTAGACGTCCGAGCGGGCGTCCGCGGCCTTGCCGCGCGCCTGCTCCGGGGAGAGGTACTGCGCCGTGCCGATGACGGCGGAGGTCTGCGTCATCGCGGAGGTCGAGTCGTCGAGCGCGCGGGCGATGCCGAAGTCCATCACCTTCACCTCGCCGGTGTTGGTGATCATGATGTTCGCCGGCTTGACGTCGCGGTGGATGATGCCCGCGTCGTGGCTGGCCTGCAGCGCCTCCGCGACGGGGATGAGCAGCTCAGCGGCGCGGGACGGGCTCAGCTGCCCCTCCTCGCGGACGAAGTCCCGCAGCGTCCGGCCGTGGACCCGCTCCATGACGATGTACGGCACGGTCACGCCGTCCATGGTGGTCTCACCGGTGTCGAACACCGCCACGATCGCCGGGTGGTTGAGCTTGCCGGAGTTCTGCGCCTCGCGGCGGAAACGCTCCCGGAAGTTGACGTCACGGGCCAGCTCGAGGCGGAGCCGCTTCACGGCGACGCCCCGGCCCAGCAGCGTGTCCTCGGCGGCGAACACCTCGGACATGCCACCGGTGCCGATCACCTCGGCCAGCTGGTAGCGGCCACCGAGCAGCGTCATCAGTTACCTCCGTTGGTCAGATTCCCCAGCGTATCCAGAAGTGGAGCGAGGTCGCCGGGGATTCCGTCACCGGGGTCCACCGGGGGCGCGGTGGTCGCCGGCGGCGGCGGTGTCGTGGGTGGCGCGGTCGGCTGCGTGGGCGGGGTCGGCTCCGGGGTCGGCTCCGGTTCGGTGGTGGGGGACTCCTCGGTGGGGGTGACCGTCTCGGTGACGGTTTCCTGCGTGGTCGGGGTCGGAGTGGGCTCCGGCTCCGGCGAGGGCGTGACCCACTCGGTGATGACTTCCTGCGTGGTCGTCGGGGTGGTGCTCGGATCGTCCCCGGCGGTGCCGCCCTCGAAGAGGCCGGCCTGCCAGGCGAGGTACATGCCGCCGCCGAGCAGCGTCGCGATGAGCAGCGCGAGGAGCAGCCCGGTGCCGAAACCGCCGCCGCTGCGGCGGGGGGC
>NZ_DUOE01000181.1 GCF_012838985.1 Corynebacterium sp.
CCCGTCCCACCGGGGCGGGTGCCTCGTTCGTGATTCGTGTGGCGTGTGCCGGGAAGGCCTAGTGCTTTTCCTTCGGCAGGCCGTACTGCATGCTGAGGTTGTATGCGCCCCAGATCAGCAGGATCGCGCCCATGGCCATGAGCCAGAAGTGCCAGAAGGCGATACCCATGCCCAGGACACCGACGGCGCCGGCCATCCATGCCGGGTAGACGGAGCCCGGGGAGAAGAAGCCGAGGATACCGGCCTTGTCCTCGACCTCAGCCTCTTCCCAGTCCTCGGGGAGGACGTCAGAGCGGGAGTCGGTGAAGTGGAGGTAGACACCGAGCATGAGAGCCAGTGCGGTGGAGAGAACCAGCGCGGTGATGCCGACCCACTCGGTGCGTCCGCCGTAGCCGTCCTCTGCGATGAAGCCGGTACCGAAGGTGTAGATCACAGCCATCACAGCCAGGAAGGCCGCGATGCCGTACATCAGTTTAGAACCAGAGTTCATTGTGACAATCCTCCGTTAGATGTTGGCGTTGTGGTCGACGTAGTTCTCGCCGTCCCAGGTCTGACGGGACGAGTTGAACGGGTGGGTGGTGGTGGCGTACGGAGCCTCACCGATCGCCGCCAGTGCCTCGGAGTTCGGGGCATCCGGGTTGTCGATGCGGTACTGCATGTACTGGGTGAAGGCCTCCGGGGAGACGACACGCAGCTCGAAGTTCATCATGGCATGGTAGGTACCGCACATCTCGGCACAGCGGCCGACGAAGGCGCCCTCTTCCTCGATGGCCTCGATCTGGAAGGCACGCTGCTGCTGGTTGGCCTCCGGGTGAGCGTAGGCGTCACGCTTGAAGAGGAACTCCGGGATCCAGAAGGAGTGGGCGACATCGCCGGAGGCGAGCTGGAACTCGACCGGGGTGTTGCTCGGGAGAACCAGGACCGGGATCTCGTCGGTGGTGCCGACGGTCTCGATCAGGTTGTAGTGGAGGTAGGAGTGGTCACCCTTGGACATGCCGTGAATCGGGTTCGGGTTCTTCACGAGCTCCGGGTCGTCGTACTTGGTCGCCTCGGCCAGGGCCGTGCGCTCCTCGTCGACACCGTTGTACTCGGAGCCGGTCGGGCTGAGGTTGGCGGCGACGTTCTGGTAGCCGAACTTCCAGTTCCACTGGAAGGCGGTCACGTCAACGGTGACCTCCGGGTTCTTGTCCAGGGCGGTGACCTTCTGCTGGGTCTGGACCGTGAAGAAGAACAGGCCCATGACGATGAAGATCGGCATGATGGTCAGGACAAGCTCCAGGGGAACGTTGTACTGCAGCTGCTTCGGGAACTCGCCCTCGCCGCGCTTCTCAGCCTTCTTGGCGTTCCAGCTGAAGACGGCGACGAGCATGAGAGCCCACATGATGATGCCGATGATCCAGGCGGTGACCCACACCCAGACCCAGAAGTTGTACATGGCGGTTGCCTCCGGGGTGATACCCGTCGGCCAACCCATGCCGATGATCCTGCCGACGCTCTCCGGCGGAGCGACGTCACAAGCGGCGAGAGCGAGGCCACCAAGTGCCATCACACCGCCGAGACCCGCCTTACGGGCGAAGCCGCGCTTCTTACGCTGTTCCACGTGTGTCTGCCTTCCTGTCCACACTAAATCCTTGAACACTGGTTTAAGCATTCCTGATACAGCAGGATAGTTCATTCACGGTGGTTATCCATGCTGTTTCCCTCCTGCCGAGATCTTCCGGATGTCACCGGTGCCCCTCGAAGTACCCCGGATGTTACAGCCCATATGGGCTTACTCACGAATGACGGCCCACCCCCTCCCGATTCCGTGTTACCCATCTCACAATCCCCAGGTCATGGGATCATCCGAAAGTATCCACCCATATATCCGTCCTTTCTACCCCCTGCCCCACCTGCGGCGGAACATCCCCGACGGCCTGCCCGGCCGCTATCTCGTGCCGGTGTCGCTTCACGACGCCCCCGGGCCGTATCGTAGGACCGAACACTTCCGTTATATAGAGGAGAACATTTCCACATGTGCGGCTTTCTTGGCATGCTCACCGCCGGCGGTGACGCAGAGGCCTTCGTTGACGCTGTGACCCGGGCCCTGCCGTGCATGCGCCACCGCGGTCCGGACGACGCAGGCACCTGGCACGACGAGGACGTCATCTTCGGCTTCAACCGTCTCTCGATCGTCGACCTGGAGCACTCGCACCAGCCGCTGGTCTGGGGACCGGAGGAGTCGCCGGAGCGCTACGCCCTCATCTTCAACGGCGAGATCTACAACTACGTGGAACTCCGCGAGGAGCTCAGCGCTGCGGGGCATGAGTTCCGCACCCGCGGGGACTCGGAGACTATCGTCGTCGGCTACCACCACTGGGGCGAGGACGTGGTCGAGCACCTGCGCGGCATGTTCGCCTTCGCCATCTGGGACACCGAGGAGAAGGTCCTGTTCGTCGGCCGCGACCAGTTCGGCATCAAGCCGCTGTACTACGCCACGACCCCGGCCGGCACCGTCTTCTCCTCCGAGAAGAAGTCCATCCTGGAGATGGCCCCGGAGCTCGGTCTCGGCCTGGACCTTGACCGTCGTGCGATCGAGCACTACGTCGACCTGCAGTACGTGCCGGAGCCGGAGTCGCTCCACTCCTCCATCCGTCGTCTCGAGTCCGGGTGCACGGCGACGCTGCGTGCCGGCGACGAGGTCGTCGCCCGCCGCTACTTCAAGCCGCGTTTCGACGTCACCCCGGTCCCCAAGGGGAAGGAGCAGGACCTCTTCGACCGGATCGCCCGAGCGCTGGAGGATTCCGTCGAGAAGCACATGCGTGCGGACGTCACCGTGGGATCCTTCCTGTCCGGCGGCATCGACTCCACCGCCATCGCCACCCTGGCGAAGCGCCACAACCCGGATCTGCTGACCTTCACCACCGGTTTCGAGCGTGAGGGCTACTCCGAGGTCGACGTGGCCGCGGAGTCGGCCGCCGCGATCGGCGTGGAGCACATCGTCAAGGTGGTCTCCCCGGAGGAGTACGCCGACGCGATCCCGAAGATCATGTGGTACCTGGATGACCCGGTGGCGGACCCGTCGCTGGTGCCGCTGTACTTCGTGGCGCAGGAGGCTCGCAAGCACGTCAAGGTCGTCCTGTCCGGTGAGGGTGCGGATGAACTTTTCGGCGGCTACACCATCTACAAGGAGCCGCTCTCGCTGGCACCCTTCGAGAAGGTTCCCACCCCGCTGCGCCGTGGCCTCGGCCGCCTCTCCCGCGTGCTTCCCGACGGCATGAAGGGCAAGTCGCTGCTCGAGCGCGGTTCCATGACCATGGAGGAGCGCTACTACGGCAACGCGCGCTCCTTCAACTTCGAGCAGCTCCAGCGCGTGCTGCCGTGGGCGAAGGAGGAGTGGGACCACAAGGAGGTCACCGCCCCGATCTACGCGCAGTCCACCCACATGGACCCGGTCGCCCGGATGCAGCACCTCGACCTGTTCACGTGGATGCGCGGCGACATCCTGGTCAAGGCCGACAAGATCAACATGGCCAACTCCCTGGAGCTGCGCGTGCCGTTCCTGGACAAGGAGGTCTTCGAGGTCGCCCAGACCATCCCGCACGACCTGAAGATCGCCGGGGGCACCACCAAGTACGCCCTGCGCAAGGCCATGGAGCAGATCGTCCCGCCGCATGTCCTGCACCGTAAGAAGCTGGGCTTCCCGGTGCCGATGCGTCACTGGCTGGCCGGCGACGAGCTCTTCGGCTGGGCCCAGGACACCATCAACGAGTCGCAGACCGACGACATCTTCGACCGGAAGGCGGTGCTGGAGATGCTCAAGGAGCACCGCGACGGCATCTCCGACCACTCCCGTCGCCTGTGGACGGTGCTGGCGTTCATGGTGTGGCACGGCATCTTCATCGAGGACCGGATCGACCCGCAGATCGAGGAGAAGGACTACCCGGTCGACATCTGACCGGAGACAGAAAAAGCGCCCGCACTCCCTCGAAGGGGGAGTGCGGGCGCTTTTCGTCCCGTGACGAATGATTCCTAGTTGAAGGAGTCGCCGCAGGCGCAGGCGCCGCCGGCGTTCGGGTTGTCGATGGTGAAGCCCTGGGACTCGATGGTGTCGGCGAAGTCGATCTTCGCACCGCTGAGGTACGGCACGCTCATCTTGTCGACGACCAGGCGCACGCCGCCGACCTCGTCGACCTTGTCGCCGTCGAGCTCGCGGTCGTCGAAGTAGAGCTGGTAACGCAGGCCTGCGCAACCGCCCGGCTGGACGGCGATGCGCAGCGCCAGATCATCGCGGCCCTCCTGATCGAGCAGAGCCTTGGCCTTGGCGGCTGCGGCATCGGTGAGGACTACGCCGGTGCTGGAGGCGGGAGCGGTCATGG
This sequence comes from Corynebacterium sp., assembly GCF_012838985.1. Lineage (GTDB taxonomy): Bacteria > Actinomycetota > Actinomycetes > Mycobacteriales > Mycobacteriaceae > Corynebacterium. The sequence continues at coordinate 4,359 of NZ_DUOE01000181.1, forward strand.
TGGTGATCTCCTTGCATACATAGGTGCTTCGTTACGCGCCCACCATACTCGCCGGGGACCGGGGTGCGCGCTTACACATTCATAACGCGCGGGTGCCCACCCGTATTCCCGACTCCCCATCTGGCCTTGTAGCCTGGGACTCGTGAAACTCCCCTGGCAGAAATCCGATGAATCCTCCCCGGCCGAGCCCGCCGCCTCGCCGACCCCCGCCCCGGCCGAGCCCCAACGCCCGGCGCACCCGAAGGGCTACACCCCGCCGAAGGGGCGCCCGACCCCGAAGCGTCGTGAGGTCGAGATCGAGCGCGGCATCATCCGCGACCCCCGCGCCCCGAAGTCGGCGGCGCAGGCCAGCGCGCAGCGCAAGGAACTGAAGAAGTCCATGTCCAAGGAGGAGTGGAAGGCCCACAAGGCCCGCGAGCGCGAGGAGAACCGGAAGCGCCAGCAGGAGGTCCAGCGGGCCATGGACGACGGCGACGAGCGTTACCTGCTCCCCCGTGACCAGGGGGCGGAGCGTCGTCACGTCCGCGACTGGGTCGACTCCCGCCGTTTCGTCAACAACTGGGTCCTCCCGGTGGCGCTGGGCCTGCTGGTGACGCTGTTCATCGGCACCTTCGCCCCGGATGTCGCGAACATCATGTCGCTCATCGCGATGTTCCTCATGCTCATCTTCTTCATCGAGGGTGTGTGGGCCGGCATGGCCGCCAACCGTTCCGTCCGCGAGAAGTTCCCGGAGACCCGGGCGACGGGTCTCGGTCTGGGCTTCTACACTTACTCGCGTATGACGCAGCCGCGTAAGTGGCGTTCGCCGAAGCCGCGTGTGAACGTCGGCGACAAGGTCTAGAGCCCAGGAGGCCCCCATGCTTTTCGACGCCGCCGAGCCCCTCACCACCCCGGATCCGCAGATCCGGGACGAGGCACTCGCATCCGCCGCACTCTCCGGCACGGGACGTCTCCGTGAGCTCGGGGCGTGGGTCGCCGCCTGCCAGGGCACGTTCCCGCCCCGCCCGCTGGAGCGCTGCCGGGTGGTGGTGTTCGCGGGTGACCACGGTGTCGCCGGGCGGGGCATGTCCGTCCTCCCGCCGGAGCACTCGGTGGCCACCGCGGCGGACATCGAACGCGGCGGCGGAGCCGTCAACGTGCTCGCGCGGGCCGCGGGGGCGTCGGTACGCCTCGTGGACGTCTCCCTCGACCACGACGCCTGGGGGGAGGAGCGCGTGCGTCGCTCCACCGGCTCCATCGACGTGGAGGACGCCATGGAGGCCGAGGAGCTGGCCCGCGCCGTCGAGATCGGCCGCCGGGTGGCGGACCAGGAGATCGACGCCGGCGCTGACCTGCTCATTCCGGGTGATCTCGGGGTGGGCAACACCACCGTGGCGGCGGCCGTCCTCGGGGCGTTCACGGCCACCGAGCCCGTCGCCGTCGTCGGCCCCGGCGCCGGCATCACCGATGAGCTGTGGAAGATCAAGGTCGAGGCGATCCGCGACGCCATGTTCCGCGTCCGCGGCACCACGGGGAATCCCGAGGAGGTCCTGCGGAGGATCTCCTCCCCGGACCTGGTGGCGCTGGTGGCCTTCATCGCGCAGGCCGCGGCGCGCCGCACCCCCGTGCTTCTCGACGGCGCCCCCGTCACCGTCGCCGCCTACCTCGCCGAACGTCTCTCCCCCGGCACCGCCCCCTGGTGCCAGGCCGGGCAGCTGACCCCGGAGCCCGCGCACCTCATCGCGCTGCAGGCCCTCGAGCTCACGCCTCTCGTCGCCCTGGACATGAACGCCGGCCAGGGCACCGGCGCGCTGGCGGCGCTCCCGCTGGTGCGGGCCGCCGCCGAGCTGCTGGCCGACTAGGCGTTCTCCGCCGGGACCAGCGTGTGCACCCAGCCGTGGGTGTCCTCGTGGAGGCCGCGCTGGATGTCGGTCAGGCGCTCGCGCATGGCCATGGTGATCTCACCCGGCTGGTTGCCGTTGATCTCGAACTCACCGTGGTTGGACAGGACACGTCCGACCGGGGTGATCACGGCGGCGGTGCCGCAGGCCAGGGCCTCGGTCATCTCTCCGGAGGCGACGTCGTCGCGCCAGTCGAACTTGGAGATCTTCCGCTCCTCCGTCCGGTGGCCGAGGTCGCGGGCGACCTGCAGCAGCGAGTCGCGGGTGACGCCCGGGAGCAGGGAGCCGGAGAGCTCGGGGGTGACCACCGTGGCGTCGTCACCCGAGCCGTACACGAAGAACAGGTTCATGCCACCCATCTCCTCGATGTAGGTGTGCTCGATGGCGTCGAGCCACACCACCTGGTCGCAGCCCTTCTCCTCCGCCTGTGCCTGCGCGAGCAGGGAGGCGGCGTAGTTGCCGGCGAACTTCGCGGCACCGGTGCCACCGGGGGCGGCGCGGACGTAGTCCTCGCTCAGCCACACGGAGACCGGCTTGACGCCGCCGGTGAAGTAGGCGCCGACCGGGGAGGCGATGACGAAGAAGGTGTACCGGTTCGCCGGGCTGACACCCAGGGAGACCTCGGTGGAGATCATGAAGGGACGCAGGTAGAGGCTGGCCTCGCCGCCGGCGGCGGGGACCCAGTCACGGTCGACGTCGACAAGCAGTCGGATGGCCTCGAGGAAGTCCGCGGTCGGCAGCGGCGGCATGGCCATGCGCTCGGCGGACTTCTGCATGCGCTCGGCGTTGCGCTCCGGGCGGAAGGTGGCGATGGAGCCGTCCGGCTGACGGTAGGCCTTGATGCCCTCGAAGATCGCCTGGCCGTAGTGGAACACCGTGGTGGCGGGATCCATGGGGATCGCCTCGTACGGACGCACGCGGGCGTCGTGCCAGCCCTCGTCCTCGGTCCACTCGATGGTGACCATGTGATCGGTGAAGTTCTTGCCGAACCGCGGATTCTGCAGAATCTCCTCGCGCGCCTCATCGGACGTCGGGGTGGTCGTACGGTTCACGGTGAAATTGAGAGACGTCATGGGGAACACGCTACACCGACGACCCAGAGGTGATCTCTATAAGCTGGGTTCATCGCTTGTCAATCTCAGGAGGAACTTTTCATGGCGAACCCCACTTTCACCCTTCCCGCCCGCGGCACCACCCCCGCCGTCGAACTGGCGAAGAAGGCCCCGAAGTCGACCGACGCGCTGCTCGTGCCCGTCCTCTGCGGGGAGGACGGCCCCGAGCTGCCGGCCTCCACGCTTCTCGACGACACCGCCTCCCGCCAGGTCCTCAACTCCCTCACCGCCGTCGGGGCCACGGGCAAGGCCAACGAGATCACCCGCGTCCCCTTCGAGGACCGCTCCGTGATCGCCGTCGGCCTGGGTGATCCGGAGGAACTCACCGATGAGATCCTCCGCCGCGCCGCCGGCTGCGCCGCCCGCGCACTGAAGAAGGTCGGCACCGTCGCCACCACCCTCGGTGTCTTCGGCCTCGCCGCCGCCGTCGAGGGACTCATCCTCGGTGCGTACCACTACCGCGGCATCCGGAGTGAGGAGGAGGAGAACGGCGGCGTCGAGAAGCTCGTGTTCGTCGGCGGCGACAAGGATGAGTTCGAGACCGCCCGCATCACCGCCGAGGCCGTCGTCCTCGCCCGTGACCTGGTCAACACCCCCTCCTCCCACCTCTACCCCGAGTCCTACGCCGGACTGCTCACCGACGAGGGCAGGGCCGCGGGCCTCAAGGTCGAGGTGCTCGACGAGAAGGCCCTGACCAAGCAGGGCTTCGGCGGCATCCTCGCCGTCGGCCGCGGCTCCGAGCGCGGCCCCCGCCTGGTCCGCCTGACCTGGTCCCCGAAGAAGGCGAAGAAGACCGTCGCCATGGTCGGCAAGGGCATCACCTTCGACACCGGCGGCATCTCCCTCAAGCCGGGCGCCAACATGGAGAACATGATCTCCGACATGGGTGGCTCCGCCGCCGTCGCCGCCACCGTCATCGCCGCCGCGCAGCTCGACCTGCCCGTCCGCATCACCGCCACCCTGCCGCTCGCCGAGAACATGCCCGACGGCCGGGCCACCCGCCCCGGCGACGTGATCACCCACTACGGCGGCCAGACCTCCGAGATCATCAACACCGACGCCGAGGGCCGCATCGTCCTCGCCGACGCCCTCGCCCGCGCCTCCGAGGACAACCCGGACTACCTGCTGGAGGTCGCCACCCTGACCGGCGCACAGATGGTCGCCCTGGGCACCCGCACCACCGGCGTCATGGGCTCCGACGCCTTCCGCGACCGCGTCGCCGAGACCGGCCGGGCCGTCGGCGAGCCCGCCTGGGCCATGCCCCTCCTCGAGGAGCACGAGGAGACCATCAAGTCCCCCACCGCCGACATGCGCAACGTCGACAACACCCGCTGGGGTGGCATGGAGTACGCCGGCCTGTACCTGTCGAAGTTCATCGACGAGGGCATCGAGTGGGCCCACCTGGACATCGCCGGCCCGTCCTTCAACTCCGGCTCCGTCCACGGCTACACCCCGAAGCGCGCGACCGGCGTCCCGGTGCGCACCTTCCTGGCGCTGCTGAGCGAGATCGCCGCCGAGTAGGGGTCCGCAAGGTAGAAAGGTGTGCAACTCCGGCTTTTCAGGGGCCTGAAAAAGACGGAGTTGCACACCTTTCGCCCTCCCCGGAGTCAGTCCGGCAGTTCACCCCGCTCGAAGGCCGCCCGACGGCGCCGCTGCTCCTCCCGCTTACGCAGGATGCGCTCGTACTCGATCCGCTCCCGCATGCGCTGGGGGTACCCGGTCTCCTCCACGTCATAGACCGGGACGCCGAGCAGCTTCTGCACGGCGTCGATGCCCTTGGGGCCGCCGATACGGCGCCGGGTGAACTCCCCGTTCTCGTCGACGAGCACCACGGACATCTCGTTGACCACGGTCTCCGGCTCAACGAAGGCCTCCACGAAGGCCCGCCCCTCGCACCAGCTGCGGAGGTGGTCGGCGTCCTTCTGACGGATGGTCTCGCCGGGGGCGCGGGGTGGTCGGAGACCGGACCGGGACTTGTTGCGACCGAATAGATTGAACACGACTTACAATTGTAGGTGCACCGAAACTTCTAACGGGATACTCGGTGACACCAGGCTGATCAAACCCGGTACGCTGGGGTCATTAGCTATCGATCAACTAACGACTTTCGAGGAGTCAGAAACACTATGGCGTTCTCCGTAGAGATGCCCGAACTGGGCGAATCCGTCACCGAAGGCACCATCACCCAGTGGCTGAAGCAGGTTGGTGACCGCGTCGAGGTCGACGAGCCGCTGCTCGAGGTCTCCACCGACAAGGTCGACACCGAGATCCCGTCCCCGAAGGCCGGCGTTCTGCTGGAGATCAGGGCCGAGGAGGACGACACCGTCGACGTCGGCGAGGTGATCGCCATCATCGGTGAGGAGGGCGAGGAGTCCTCCGCGGATTCCGCCGAGGCTGAGGCTGAAGCTGAGGAGGCTCCGGCCGAGGAGCCGGAGGAAGAGAAGAAGGCCGCCCCGAAGGCCTCCGGCAAGGCCACCGACGTGGAGATGCCGGAGCTGGGCGAGTCCGTCACCGAGGGCACCATCACCCAGTGGCTGAAGTCCGTCGGCGACACCGTCGAGGTCGACGAGCCGCTCCTCGAGGTCTCCACCGACAAGGTCGACACCGAGATCCCCTCCCCGGTCGCCGGCACCATCATCGAGATCCTCGCTGACGAGGACGACACCGTCGACGTCGGCGAGGTCATCGCCCGCATCGGTGACGCCGACGCCGCCGAGGCCGATGACGAGGACGTCCCCTCCGAGGAGGCCATCGAGGAGGCCGAGTCGAAGGACGAGAACGAGACCGTCGACGAGGCAGCTCCGGCTGAGGAGGACGCCGCAGAGGGCGAGTCCACCGACGTGGAGATGCCGGAGCTGGGCGAGTCCGTCACCGAGGGCACCATCACCCAGTGGCTGAAGTCCGTCGGCGACTCCGTCGAGGTCGATGAGCCGCTGCTCGAGGTGTCCACCGACAAGGTCGACACCGAGATCCCGTCCCCGGTCGCCGGCACCCTGCTGGAGATCCTGGCGGACGAGGACGAGACCGTCGACGTCGGCGAGGTCATCGCCCGCGTCGGTTCCGGTGCCCCGAAGAAGGCCGAGAAGAAGGCTGAGCCGAAGCCGGAGCCGAAGAAGGAGCCCAAGAAGGAGGAGCCGAAGGTCGAGGAGAAGGCTGCCCCGAAGAAGGTCGACAACGCCAACGTCCCGTACGTGACCCCGCTGGTCCGTAAGCTCGCCGACAAGCACGGCGTCGACCTCACCCAGGTCGAGGGCACCGGTGTCGGTGGCCGTATCCGTAAGCAGGATGTCCTGGCCGCTGCCGAGGGTGGCACCCAGGCTGCTCCGGCGGCCGCTGAGAAGGGCGCCCGCGCGAACTGGTCCACCAAGTCCGTGGATCCGGAGAAGGCGGAGCTGATCGGCACCACCCAGAAGGTGAACCGTATCCGCGAGATCACCGCCGCGACCATGATCAACTCCCTGCAGACCACCGCGCAGCTGACGCACGTCCAGGAAGTCGACATGACCCGCATCGCGGATCTGCGTTCGGAGGCGAAGGAGGCGTTCGTCGCGAAGCATGGCGCGAACCCGACCTACCTGGTCTTCATCGTCAAGGCTGTCGCCGAGGCCCTGGTCTCCCACCCGAACGTCAACGCGTCCTACAACGCGGAGACCAAGGAGATGACCTACCACGCGGACGTGAACATCGGCATCGCCGTGGACACCCCGCAGGGTCTGCTGGTGCCGGTGATCAAGAAGGCGCAGGAGAAGTCCCTGGTCGAGATCGCCGAGGCCATCACCGACCTGGCTGAGCGTGCCCGCAACCGCAAGCTGCGTCCGGACGACCTGTCCGGTGGCACCTTCACGGTCACCAACATCGGTTCCGAGGGTGCCCTGCTGGACACCCCGGTGCTCACCCCGCCGCAGGCCGGCATCCTGGGCACCGCGGCCATCGAGAAGCGTCCGGTCGTCGTCACCGATGACGGCGTCGACTCGATCGCCATCCGCCAGATGTGCTACCTGCCGTTCACCTACGACCACCAGGTCATCGACGGTGCTGACGCCGGTCGCTTCATCACCACCATCAAGGACCGCCTGGAGACCGCGGACTTCCAGTCCGACCTCGGCCTCTAAGTTCTCCCGCTGAGAGGGACCGCCATCCGACCTTCCCGGTCGGGTGGCGGTTTTCTTCTTATACTCGGGTCATGGACCTGCATGCGATCACGGATCCCGCCTCCTACCTGGCCCGGCACTCCGGTCCGGACGCCGCGGAGGAGCAGGTGATGCTGGGGGTGCTGGGGTTCGATTCCCTCACTGAGCTTGTCGACGCCGCCCTCCCCGCCGACATCCGCCTCACGGAACCACTCCCCCGGCATGAGGCCCTCACGGAGACAGATGCGCAGGCGCGGCTGCGCGGGTACGCGGAGCGGAACACGGTGCTCCGCGCCTTCTACGGCCAGGGTTTCTCGGACACGATCACTCCCCCGGTCATCCGGCGCGGCGTGCTGGAGGCGCCGGGCTGGTACACCGCGTACACGCCCTATCAGCCGGAGATCTCGCAGGGGCGGCTGGAGGCGCTGCTCAACTTCCAGACGATGGTCTCCGAGCTCACGGGGCTGCCGGTCGCCAACGCGTCCCTCCTTGACGAGGCCTCCGCCACCGCTGAGGCCGTGGGCCTCATGTCGCGGGCGCAGCGGAAAGGGCGTCGGGTGCTTCTCGACGCCCGCCTCCACCCCCAGGTCCTCGCCGTCGCCGCGGAGCGGGCCCGGGCGATCGACCTGGAGGTCGCGGTCGAGGACCTGTCCAGTCAGCTGGTGGGTGAGGATCTGTGCGGCGTCGTCATCGCCTACCCGGGCACGGAGGGGGATGTGGCGGATCCGCGCCCGGTGATCGAGGCGGTCCATGAGCGGGGCGGCCTGGCCACGGTGGTCACCGATCCCCTGTCGCTGCTGCTGCTCGAGTCACCGGGTGCGATGGGGGCCGACATCGCGGTCGGTTCCTCGCAGCGTTTCGGTGTGCCGCTGTTCTACGGTGGCCCGCACGCCGCGTACATGGCGGTGAGTGACGCCCTCAAGCGGCAGATCCCGGGACGTCTGGTGGGTGTGTCCGTCGACGCGGAGGGCACCCCCGCCTACCGCCTGGCGCTGCAGACCCGGGAGCAGCACATCCGTCGGGAACGGGCGACGTCGAACATCTGCACCGCGCAGGCGCTGCTGGCGGTCACGGCCGGCATGTACGCCGTCCACCACGGGCCGGAGGGCCTGCGGGCCATCGCGGAGCGGGTGCACGGCCTGGCGTGTGATTTCGCAGCCTCCGTCCCGGGGGTGCGTCACCACTCCTTCTTCGACACCGTCGCCGTCGAGGTGGCGGACGCGCAGGGGGTCGTCGAGAAGCTGGCCGCGGAGGGATACCTCGTGCGCCCCATCAGCGACACCCTGGTCGGCGTGAGTTTCGGGGAGTCGGCGGATGAGGGGGACGTCGGGAAGCTCGCCGCCGCCTTCGGCGCCTCCCCGGCGCGCGGTGACGACCGCATCCCCACGGCCGTGCGGCGGCGGACCCCGACGCTGACGCACCCGGTATTCTCCACCATCCACTCCGAGACGCAGATGATGCGCTACCTGCGCACGCTCTCCGACAGGGATCTCGCGCTCGACCGCACGATGATCCCGCTGGGCTCGTGCACGATGAAGCTCAACCCCACGGCCGGCCTGGAGACGATCACGTGGCCGGAGTTCGCCGACATGCACCCCTTCGCCCCTGATGAGCAGGCCGCCGGCTGGCTGGCACTCATCGGGGACCTGGAGGACCGGCTCGCGGAGCTCACCGGCTACGCGAAGGTGTCCGTGCAGCCCAACGCGGGCTCCCAGGGGGAGCTGGCCGGGCTGCTGGCGATCCGCCGCTGGCACGTGGCCAACGGGGAGATGGAACGGGACATCTGCCTGGTCCCGGCGTCGGCGCACGGCACGAACGCGGCGTCGGCGACGCTGGCGCACCTGCGCGTCGTGGTGGTCGCCACCGCCGGGGACGGCTCCATAGACATGGCCGACCTCGACGCCAAGCTCGCCGAGCACGGCCCGCAGGTCGCCGCGATCATGATCACCTACCCCTCCACGCACGGCGTCTTCGAGGACACCGTGCGTGAGGTGTGCGACAAGGTGCACGCGGTCGGCGGGCAGGTCTACATCGACGGCGCGAACCTCAACGCCCTGACCGGGCTGGCGCTGCCGGGGCGCATCGGCGGCGACGTCTCCCACCTCAACCTGCACAAGACGTTCACCATCCCGCACGGTGGGGGCGGCCCGGGGGTGGGTCCGGTGTGCGTCGCGGAGCATCTCGTCCCCTACCTGCCGGCGGACCCCACCTCCCTCGACGGGGCCACCCCGGCGGCGGTCGGCACGGGGGTGCCGGTCTCCGCGACGCGGCACGGCTCGGCGGGGGTGCTGCCGATCTCCTGGGCGTACATCGCCATGATGGGCACCGACGGTCTGACCCGCGCGAGCGCCGGGGCGATCCTCAGCGCCAACTACGTCGCCCGTCGCCTGGAGGACGCGTTCCCGGTGCTCTACACGGGCCGGAACGGGCTGGTGGCGCACGAGTGCATCCTCGACCTGCGTGATCTGACGAAGCAGACGGGCGTCACCGCCGCGGACGTGGCCAAACGGCTCATCGACTTCGGTTTCCACGCCCCCACGCTGTCCTTCCCCGTCGCCGGTACCCTCATGGTGGAGCCGACCGAGTCCGAGGACCTCACCGAGCTCGACCGCTTCATCGAGGCGATGCTCACCATCCGCGCGGAGATCGACGAGATCAGCGCCGGCGGCATCGCCTACGAGGACTCCGTCCTCCACCACGCCCCCTTCACCGCGTGGAGTGTGTCCCGCGACGACTGGGACCACGCCTTCACCCGCGAGCAGGCGGCCTGGCCGGTCCCCGGTCTGCGCCGCACCAGGTACTTCCCGCCGGTCCGCCGCCTCGACGAGGCCTACGGTGACCGCAACCTCGTGTGCGCCTGCCCGCCGCCCGAGGCCTTCGACTTCTCCGAGGAGCACTAGTGTCTGACCTGCGTACCAGTCCCCTGCATGAGCACCACGTGGCGCTCGGTGCCTCATTCACCCCCTTCGGCCCGTGGTCCATGCCCCTGAAGTACGGCAACGAGCTCGACGAGCACCGCGCCGTCCGCTCCGCCGCCGGGCTCTTCGACCTCTCCCACATGGGGGAGATCCGTGTGCGGGGCGCGCAGGCCGGGGAGTTCCTCGACCATGCGCTGATCTCCACGTTCTCGACGCTCCCGGTGGGTAAGGCGCGCTACTCGATGCTTGTCGACGCCACCGGCGGCATCCTCGACGACCTCCTCTCCTACCGCCTCGCCGACGAGGAGTACCTGGTGGTCCCCAACGCGGCCAACACGGCGGTCGTGTGGGAGGCGTTCCGGGAGCGGGCCGCGGGCTTCGACGTGGACCTGGCCGACGAGTCCGCCGACACCGCGCTGCTGGCGGTGCAGGGCCCGCGGGCCGAGCAGATCATCGCGGACCTCGTCGCCGGGGAGGACGAGTCGGTCGTGCGCGCCATGAAGTACTACACGGCGGCCCCGTTGACGGTCGCGGGTGTGGACACGCTTCTGGCCCGCACCGGCTACACGGGGGAGGACGGCTTCGAGCTCTACGTCCCCGCCGCCGACGCCCCGGAACTGTGGGACGCGCTGCTCAACGCCGGTTCCGCCTACGACATGCTGCCCGCCGGCCTGGCGGCGCGGGACTCCCTGCGGCTGGAGGCCGGACTGCCCCTCCACGGGCAGGACCTCACCCGCGACATCACGCCCGTCGAGGCGGGCATGGCGGCGGCGTTCCGGAGGAAGGAGTCGGACTTCTTCGGCCGCGACGCCCTCGTCGACCGGGAGCCGACCAGTGCCCTCGTCGGGCTCCGCGGACTGGGACGCCGCGCCGCGCGGGAGGGGGCCACGGTCCACCTCGGTGGGGAGCAGGTCGGGGTTGTCACCTCCGGGCAGCCCTCACCGACGCTCGGGCACCCGATCGCGCTCGCCCGTCTGCGTCCCGACGTCACCGCCCCGGGCACCGCCCTGGAGGTGGACATCCGCGGGAGGCGTCACCCCTTCGAGATCGTCGAACTGCCCTTCTACCGGCGTCCCGGGCGTTAAAATCACCCCATGAAGACCATGAAGGATGAGCACTCCCTGCCCGAGAACTACTCCTACTCCGAGGACCACGAGTGGATCGACGCGATGCCCGAGGAGGCCTCCGGTGCGACCGTGAAGGTCGGCATCACCTCCGTGGCCGCCGAACGTCTCGGGGAGGTCGTCTACGCGGAGCTCCCGCAGGTCGGCGACCCGGTCACCGCCGGTGAGCCGTGCGGCGAGGTGGAGTCCACCAAGTCGGTGTCCGACCTCTACTCCCCCGTCACCGGTACCGTCACGGCGGTCAACGACGCCATCCACGACGACTACGCCGTCATCAACGCCGACCCCTTCGGCGCGGGCTGGCTCTTCGCGGTCGAGGTCAGCGGGGTCGGACCGCTCATGACGGCCGCCGAGTACGCGGAGGCCAACGGCGTGTGACCGCCCGGGACCGGTACCCTGGTCCCATCATGACTGCACCCCGTGAGCCCTTCTTCCCCGCGGACCGTTCGATCCGTGCGTCCGGTGAGCCCCTCGAGATCCGTCACCTCGGTCTCGTCGACTATCAGGAGGCCTGGGATCTGCAGGCCAGGTTGGCGTCGCAACGCGCGGCCGGGGAGATCGGTGACCAGGTCCTCATCCTGGAGCACCCCAGCGTCTACACGGCCGGCAAACGCACGCAGCCGGAGGACCGCCCGACCAACGGGCTGCCCGTCGTCGACGTCGACCGGGGTGGCCGCATCACCTGGCACGGGGAGGGCCAGCTGGTGGCCTACCCGATCATCCGGCTGGCTGAGCCGGTCGACGTCGTCGACTATGTCCGTCGCCTCGAGGAGGCGGTGATCGCGACGGTGCGGGAGGCGGGCGTCGACAAGGCGGGGCGTATCGACGGCCGTTCCGGTGTCTGGGTCCCCGCCGATGAGACGCGCCGGGACCGGAAGGTCGCAGCCCTGGGCATCCGCGTCACCCGTGGCGTGACCATGCACGGGCTGAGCCTCAACTGCTCGAACACGCTCGAGCACTACGAGCACATCGTGGCGTGCGGCATCGACGACGCCGACGTCACCACCCTCAGTCTGGAGCTGGGGCGGGAGGTGGGCGTCGGGGAGGTCACGTCGTCGCTTGTCGACACCCTGACGGCCGCCCTCGCCGGTGAACTCGCCGTCGCGGACCACACCTTCGCCTCGGCGCCGGATCCGACGAAGATCGCGTCGGCAAGCCGCTGACCTCTCAGTTTATGCCTATCAGTAGAAAGAGTATGGTGGCGTTGTGACTATCGCACCTGAAGGACGCAAGCTTCTCCGGGTGGAGAAGCGCAATGCGCAGACCCCCATCGAGACCAAGCCCCGCTGGATCCGCAACGCGGTGAAGACCGGCCCCGAGTACGAGGACATGAAGAAGAAGGTGGCCGGGGCCTCCCTGCACACCGTGTGCCAGGAGGCGGGCTGCCCCAACATCCACGAATGCTGGGAGTCCCGCGAGGCGACGTTCCTCATCGGCGGAGCCAACTGCTCCCGCCGCTGTGACTTCTGCCAGATCAACTCCGCGAAGCCGGATCCGCTGGACCGGGACGAGCCGCGCCGTGTCGCCGAGTCCGTCCGTGAGATGGGTCTGAACTACTCCACCATCACCGGCGTGACCCGCGACGACCTCGAGGACGAGGGCGCCTGGCTCTACGCGGAGGTCGTCCGCCAGATCCACGAGCTCAACCCGAACACCGGTGTCGAGAACCTCGTGCCGGATTTCTCGGGCCGCCCGGAACTGCTGGAGCAGGTCTTCGAGTCCCGCCCCGAGGTCTTCGCCCACAACCTGGAGACCGTGCCGCGCATCTTCAAGCGCATCCGCCCGGCCTTCCGCTACGAGCGTTCCCTCGACGTCATCCGCCAGGCCCACGACTACGGGCTGATCACCAAGTCGAACCTCATCCTCGGCATGGGCGAGACCGTCGACGAGATCCGCGAGGCCCTCACCGACCTGCACAGCGCCGGCTGCGACATCATCACCATCACGCAGTACCTGCGCCCCGGCCCCATGTTCCACCCGATCGACCGCTGGGTGAAGCCGGAGGAGTTCGTCGAACACAAGGACTTCCCCGAGGACCTCGGCTTCGGTGCCGTCATGTCCGGCCCGCTGGTACGCTCCTCCTACCGCGCGGGCCGTCTCTACTCGCAGGCGATGGCCGCCCGCGGCCGGGAGATCCCGGACCACCTCAAGCACCTGGCCGAGACCTCGCAGGGCAGCACCGACCAGGAGGCCACCACTCTCCTGGCCAAGTACGGCCCCTCCCAGGACACACCGGTCACCTCGCGTTAGGCACGCACCGGACCCTGACCTAAAGTAGAGGCCATGGCAGACGACAAGCAGAAGGCGGCAGCTAAGGCCGCGAAGGCAGAGGCACGGGCCGCCAAGCGGGCGAAGAGCAGGGAGACGCGCTCCCAGCTCTGGCAGGCGTTCAACATCCAGCGCAAGGAGGACAAGCTCCTCGTCCCGCTGATGGTGCTGTCCGTCGTGGGCGTGGCCGCCCTCTTCTTCCTCATCGGCCTCGCCTGGGGTGGACAGTGGTTCATGCTCGTCCTGGGTATCGGCCTCGGCGCCGTCCTGGCGATGTACCTCTTCTCCCGCCGCCTGGAGAAGACCATGTACGACCGCGTCGGCGATCAGCCGGGTGCCGCCGGTTGGGCGCTGGACAACCTGCGCAACACCGTCGGCATCGTGTGGCACACCAAGCAGGGCGTGGCCATGAACCGCTCCCTGTCCGCGATCGTGCACCGCGTGGTGGGCAACCCGGGCATCGTCCTCGTCGCGGAGGGCAACACCAACGCGGCGAAGGAGCTGGTCAACCAGCAGAAGCGCCGCCTCGACCGCCTGGCCGGTGACATCCCGGTGTACGAGATGTACGTCGGTGACGGCGAGGGCCAGGTGCCCCTGAAGAACCTGCAGCGTGAGCTGCTCAAGCTGCCCCGCAACTACCGCAAGAACGAGGTCTACTCGGTCAACGCGAAGATCGAGGCCATGGACACCATCGGTTCCTCGCAGCCGGGTGGCGGCCTGCCGAAGGGTCCGCTGCCGAAGGGCGGCAACCTGTCCGGCATGAACCGTCGCATGCGTCGCGCCAGCGAGCGCCGCGGCAAGTAATCTCTCTGCCTCCCGGAACGTCCTGTGATTCCCGTCTAAGGGGAGCACGGGACGTTCTGCCGTTCCGGGGTCCGTCTGACACTATGTATTCCGTGAACATTTTCGTGGAGAACCCTCTTCTCGCCCTACTCGTGATCATGGCGGTCGGTCTGTTCCTGGGCCGTCTCCGGATCTTCGGGTTCCGTCTCGGCGTCGCCGCCGTCCTCTTCGTCGGTCTGGTGATGGCGGCGATCGAGCCCGCCATCCAGATCCCCCCGTTGATCTACATCGTCGGTCTGGCGTTGTTCGTCTACACGATCGGTCTGGAGTCGGGGCACGACTTCTTCGCGACGTTCCGCTCCAAGGGCCTCCGCAACAACACCCTGGCCATCGGCGTGTTCACCGTCATCACCGCCTCCGCCTACGGGCTGGTCAAGCTCCTGGACATCAACCCGGTGACGGGTGCCGGCATGTTCACCGGCGCGCTGACGAACACCCCCGCCATGGCCGCGGTGGTCGACGCCCTGCCCTCGCTCATCACCGACAGCGGTGAGCTGCGTGCAGTGGAGCCCCTGCCGCTGGTCGCCTACTCGCTGGCGTACCCGCTGGGTGTCATCGTCGTCATCATCGCCATCGCGGTGCTGGGCAAGATGTTCCGCGTCGACCACCAGCAGGAGGCCATCGACCACGGGGTGGCCATCCACGAGCTCTACACCCGCCGCATCCTGGTGCAGCGCGATGATCTCCACGCCATCGCCGATCTCCCGGAGGATCTGGGCCTGGAGGTCATCGTCTCCCGCCTCGAGCGCGACGGTGACCAGCGTCTGCCGGGTAACGGTGCCTGGGCGAAGCCGGGCGACGTGCTCTCCGTCGTCGGCACCGCAGAGGAGCTCGACCGTGCCGTGGAGCTCATCGGTGAGGCCCTGCCGGGTGATCCCTTCCACGGCCACGACCTGGACTACCGCCGCATCTTCGTCTCCAACAACGACCTGGTCGGCATCCCCCTGTCGAAGCTGCGTCCGCAGCTCTCGGGCATGCTCATCACCCGTGTGCGTCGCGGTGACCACGACATGGTGGCCACCCCGGAGACCATCCTGCAGCTGGGTGACCGCGTGCGCGTCGTCGCGGCGCACGAGCGCATGGGCAAGGTCACCCGCCTCTTCGGCGATTCTTATCGACGTCTCTCCGACGTCAACCTCCTCCCCCTCGTCATCGGCCTCGTCATCGGCGTGGCCGTGGGCATGATCGCCGTGCCGCTGCCGGGTGGGGCGTCGCTCAAGCTGGGTACCGCCGGTGGTCCGCTGGTCGTGGCACTCGTCCTCGGCGCACTGGGCCGTTCGGGCCGCATCGTGTGGCAGATCCCCTACGGCGCCAACCTGGCGATGCGTCAGCTGGGCATCACGCTCTTCCTGGCCGCCATCGGCACGACCGCCGGCGCGGGTTTCCGGGCGGCGCTCTCCGACCCGACGTCGCTGACGATCATCGGCGTGGGTGCGCTCATCACCCTGCTCATCTCCGTGCTGGTGCTGGTCATCGGCTACAAGGTGCTCAAGCTGTCCTTCGGTGAGACGGCGGGCATCCTCGCGGGCATGCAGACGCACCCGGCGGTGCTCTCCTACGTCTCTGACGTGACCAGGAACGACCTGCCGGCGATGGGGTACACGTCGGTGTACCCGGTCTCGATGGTCGCGAAGATCATCGCGGCGCAGATCCTGCTGTTCATGTTGATCTAGCCGCGGATGACGGCGGTGCCGGTGGCGCGGTCGTGGAGGCCGCGGCCGTCGGAGTCGACCATGGCGGCCGGGAGGATGAGGCCGGTGAGCAGGGTGCGCATGACGGCGCGCCAGAGGCCGACCTTGGCGCCGCCGACGTCGACACGCGCGACACCCATGCCGAGCAGCATGTGGCCCGGGGTGCGGGCGAAGAGCCAGCCGAAGATGATGCCCAGGATGACCCAGAAGATATAGACCACGGTGCCGGTGCCGCCCAGGGCGTGGGAGTAGTTGGTGAACACGATGGCCAGGCCGAGGCAGATGAACCAGTCGATGAGGACTCCGCCGGTACGGCGGGCCACGGAGGCCAGCGAGCCGGGACCGGTCTCGGGGAGGCCGAGTTTCTCGCCGGGGTACCTGCCGGGTGCGAAAGGGTCCTCGTGTTCGCCGGGGATCTGGGGGCCGTCGAGCCAGCTACGCTTGGGGTTCGCCATACCGTAGACATTAGCCGGGGGCGTGCGGGCAGGGGAAACCCAGTTTTCCCCCGACTATTGATCGGTCAACAGATAACAGTTTAGAATGAGCGACAGGTAATAGGGAGCGGTGCCCGCACCTGTAGACTGGCTGAGATACCGCACGACCGAGAGCGTCAACAACCAAGGAGTCATCGTGGCCTTCAACACGATCGAAGATGTCGTCAAGTACATCAAGGATGAAAACGTCGAATTCGTCGACGTCCGCTTCACGGACGTCCCGGGCACCGAGCACCACTTCACCATCCCGGCCTCGATGTTCGACGAGGAGGCTGCGGAGGAGGGCCTCGCCTTCGACGGCTCCTCCATCCGCGGATTCACCACGATCGACGAATCCGACATGAACCTCCTGCCGGACATCAAGACCGCGAAGATCGACCCCTTCCGTGAGGCCAAGACGCTGAACATCAAGTTCTTCGTCCACGACCCTTTCACCCGGGAGCCCTTCTCCCGCGACCCCCGCAACGTCGCCCGCAAGGCCGAGGAGTACCTGGTCTCCACCGGCATCGCCGACACCTGCTTCTTCGGTGCGGAGGCCGAGTTCTACCTCTTCGACACCGTGCGTTTCGAGACCTCCACCAACGGCGGCTTCTACGAGGTCGACTCCGACGAGGGCTGGTGGAACCGCGGCAAGGAGCGACGCCTCGACGGGCAGCGCAACCTCGGCTACACCAACCGCGTCAAGGGCGGCTACTTCCCGGTCGCCCCCTACGACCAGACCGTGGACATCCGCGACACCATGGTGCGCCACCTGCGCAACGCCGACTTCGAGATCGAGCGCTTCCACAAGGAGGTGGGCACCGGCGGCCAGCAGGAGATCAACTACCGCTTCAACACGCTGCTGCACGCAGCCGATGATCTGCAGACCTTCAAGTACATCATCAAGAACACCGCCTTCAACGCCGGCAAGACCGTCACGTTCATGCCCAAGCCGATCGCCGGGGACAACGGCTCCGGCATGCACGCCCACCAGTCGCTGTGGAAGGACGGGGAGCCGCTCTTCCACGACGAGTCCGGCTACGCCGGTCTGTCCGACATGGCCCGCTACTACATCGGCGGCATCCTGCACCACGCAGGTGCGGTCCTGGCCTTCACCAACCCGACGCTGAACTCCTACCACCGCCTGGTCAAGGGCTTCGAGGCCCCGATCAACCTGGTGTACTCCCAGCGCAACCGCTCCGCCGCGATCCGCATCCCGATCACCGGCTCCAACCCGAAGGCCAAGCGCATCGAGTTCCGCGCCCCGGACCCGTCCGGCAACCCGTACCTCGGATTCGCCGCGATGATGCTCGCCGGCCTCGACGGCATCAAGAACCGCATCGAGCCGATGGCCCCGGTGGACAAGGACCTCTACGAGCTCCCGCCGGAGGAGGCCGCCGCGATCCCGCAGGCCCCCACCTCCCTCGAGGCCTCCCTGGCCGCCCTGGAGAAGGACAACGACTTCCTCACCGAGGGCGACGTCTTCACCGAGGACCTCATCGAGGCCTACATCCAGCTCAAGTACGACAACGAGATCACCCCGGCCCGTCTGCGTCCGACGCCGCTGGAGTTCGAGCTGTACTACGACTGCTAGTCCCCCGCTCATCGACGCCCCCCGCGGGGTGTTCAGCCGGGCAACACAACAATACCGCGAAGGCCCCCTGGGAGAGTTCCCAGGGGGCCTTCGCGGTACGAAGTGGTTGACGCTCAGGCCTCGACGGTGGTGGCGGCGCGCTCGGCGGCGTCGATGAGCTCGTCGGCGACGTCCGCGAGCATGGCAGCACCGTGCTCACCCGGGGTGAACACGAAGTCCGGGAAGTGGTCCTGGAAGGTGAACTCGACCTGGGCCGGGGTGACGATCATGCCGACGCGGGTGACGATGTCGTTCCAGTGGGAGATGGCACTGCGGGCGGCGCCGGATCCGTAGCCGATGAAGCTGACCGGCTTGCCGGTCCACTCGGCGAAGAGGAGGTCGTAGGCGTCCTTCATCGGGCCGGGGATGGAGGCGTTGTACTCGGGGGTGACGAAGATGAAGGCGTCGTAGCCGCCGATGAGCTCGGCCCAGGCGAGGGTCTTCGGGTCGGTGTAGGCGCCGTTCTCCACCATG
This sequence comes from Corynebacterium sp., assembly GCF_012838985.1. Classification (GTDB taxonomy): domain Bacteria; phylum Actinomycetota; class Actinomycetes; order Mycobacteriales; family Mycobacteriaceae; genus Corynebacterium. The sequence continues at coordinate 22,905 of NZ_DUOE01000181.1, forward strand.
CGCGGCGGGATGGCTGTGTTCGGGTTGAGGTCCTGCTCGAGGAGGTCGACGATCTCGTAGGTGTGGCCGTCGTTGCGGGCCTCGAGCTGGTCAACGGCCCACTGGCCGATGCGGCGGCCGTTGCGGCCCTCGCGGATGGAGCCGACAAACACGGCGATCTTCATGTTTTCCCTTTCCTTAATGATGCATCAACATTAACGTCGCTGCGGACCGTCCACCAACTTTCGTGACAACCGTCACGCCCCGACCTCGGCGCCGGCCTTGGCGCGGTCGGCGGCATCGACAAGCTCGTCGGCGAGGGCGTGGAGCATGGCCGCACCCCGCTCGCCCGGGGTGAAGACATGGTCCGGGAAGTACTCGCCGAAGGGGAACATGGCGTCGGCGGCCAGGTTGACCATGCCGACGCGCTCGGTGATGTCGCGCCAGTGCTTCACGGCGCCGATACCGCCGCCACCGCCGTAGGAGATGTAGCCGACCGGCTTGTTCTGCCACTCGATGTGGAGCTGGTCGTAGGCGTTCTTCATCATCGCCGGCACGGAGGCGTTGTGCTCGCCGTTGACGAAGAAGTAGCCGTCGAAGCCGGCGATGAGCTCGGACCAGGCGGTGGTCTTCGGATCCTCGTAGACACCCTGCGCCATGCCCGGGAGCACCTCCGCGGTCAGCGGGTCGATGTCCTGGTCCAGGAGGTCGACGATCTCGTAGGTGTGGCCGTCGTTGCGGGACTCGAGCTCCCGCAGGGCCCACTCACCGACGGTGCGGGCGTAGCGGCCCTTACGGACGGATCCGACGAAAATGGCGATCTTCACGTTGTGACTCCTCAGCATGTTTGTTGACGCGTCTACCCTAACACCATGTTGTAGACATGTCAACATCAGGGGAGCAATTGCGTCACGACGGTGGCCCGGCGCCAGCGGACACGCTTGAATGGACTTATGAATACACGCACCGCCGCCAACCGCGCGAACCAGCACCCCGCCGTGAAGATGCTGGCCCGGGGCGGCTTCATCGTCCTGGGTGTCCTGCACATCCTCATCGGCTGGATCGCCGTCCGGATCGCCACCGGCTCCGGCGGCGGGGGGGCCTCGAACTCCGGCGCCCTGGCCACCATCGTGGAGGCCCCGGGCGGACAGATCCTCCTGTGGGTCGCGGTGGCCGCGCTCGCCGCACTCGCCCTGTGGCGTCTGACGCAGCTGTTCACCGAGGAGGAGCTGAAGGACAGGGCCAAGGGCGGCGTCCTCGCCGTCGTGTTCGCCTCCCTGGCCTTCACGACGTCCACCTTCGCCGCCGGCGGCCGCACCTCCGACGGCGACACCGCCACCGACGTCACCGCCCGGGCGCTGGCCCAGCCCTGGGGCGCGGCGCTCGTCATCATCGCCGGGCTCGTCGTCCTGGGAGTCGGCCTCTTCAGCATCTGGCACGGCGCGACGAAGGGCTTCAAGAAGGGACTCGAAGCGGGTGCCGGGGCGGGCGACGTCGGCACCGCCATCGTCGGCGCGGGCATGGCCGGCTACATCGCCCGTGGCACCGCCTTCGCGATCCTGGGCGTGCTCATCGTCATCGCCGGCTGGCGGTCCGACCCGGAGCAGGCCGCTGGTCTCGACGCCGCGCTGCGCACCCTCGGCGAGCAGCCTTTCGGCGCGGTGCTGCTCATCATCATCGGCGTCGGCCTGGCCCTCTACGGCCTCTACTCCATCGCCCGCGCCCGCTACATCCGGATGTAGCTAGCACTCCTCGTGGGGGCTGTCGATGAACAGCCCGTCATGCTCGTGGAGTTCGCCGAGGTTGTAGGCGTCCCGGAGGTTGGCCTCCGTGAGCACCTCCTCCGGCGGCCCGGAGGCCACCACCCGCCCCGACATGAGCACGACGTGATCGGCAGCCCGGGCCTCCGCCAGGTCGTGCGTGGTGAGCACGACGGTGCGCCCGTGATCCGTCTCGTCGTGGATGATGTCGTCGATGATGCGGGCGGAGACGATGTCGAGGCCGGTGAGGGGTTCGTCGAGAAGCAGGACGTCATGGTCCTGCGCCATGCCCTGCGCGACGTAGACGCGCTGACGCTGACCACCGGAGAGCTCCTCCAGGTGGCGCCTGCCGAGGTCGGTGACGTTGAGCCGCTCCATGACCTCGTCGATGCGCCGCCTGTCCGCGCTGCGGAAACGTCCGAACCAGCCGGAGCTCGGGTAGCGGCCCATGCGGACCACCTCCCGGACCGACAGGGGCACACCCTCCGGGAAGGACACCGACTGCATGACGTAGCTGATCCGCTCCCGCGGATAGGCCACCTCCAGGGTGCCCGCCTGCGGCTCGATGAGCCCGCCGATGGCGTGCAGGAGCGTGGACTTGCCTGAACCGTTCGGACCGATGATGGCGGTGAGCCTGCCCAGCGGGATGCTCACGTCCGAGGGACGGACGGCGACGACACGCTCATAACCGAGCTGCAGGCCGGTGCCGACGGCGAGATCACCCGTCATGCCGCCACCTCCCTGGTGACGAAGCGACGACGCAGGTACTGGTACTCCATGATCACCAGGAAGGCGGCGATCGGGACCAGCGCCATCGTCGCGGCGGCGGCCGTGCCCAGATGGAAGGACAGGACCAGACCCGTGACGACCGAGACGGCGCCGATGAGGGCGGACACCGCGATCATCGTGGGGATCGACCGGGACAGCAGCGCCGCCGTCGCCGGCGGGGCGACGAGCAGACTGAAGACGAGCATCGTACCGACGGCCTGGAAACTGCCGATCACGGACGTCGCGATGAGCACCAGCAGCAGCGCGTGCGTCAGCTTCGGACGCATGCCCAGCGACTCCGCCTTGACGGGCGAGAACGACAGCGCCATGAGCGGGCGGTAGAGCAGCAGCGAACCGAGGATGACCACCACCGCGAGCACCGCCTGCTGGCGGATCGCGTCCCACGACACACCCAGGGCGTCACCGAAGAGGATGCTGGTCAGAGAGCCGGAGTAGGAGTCGGAGCGCGAGATGATCACCACACCGAGCGCCATCATGCCGACGAAGAGCAGGCCGATGGCGGTGTCCTCCTTGAGGTGCGTGTGCCGGTGGATCACCTCCACCGCACCGACCATCACGGCGGCCGCGACGGCGGCCCCCAGGAGGGGGCTGAAGTCGAAGACGACGGCGGCCGCGATACCCGGCAGCACTCCGTGGACGAACGCGTCGCCGAAGAAGCTCATGCCGCGCAGCACGAGCCACACGCCGACGGTGGCGCTCATCACGGCGGCGATGAGCCCACCGATGAGAGCCCGCTGCTGGAAGCCCAGCAGGAACGGGTCAAGAAGCCAATCAATCACGAACTAACTCTAGTCCTCTGCTACCTCAGGCCAGTGCCTCGGAGATGAGACGGGCGTTCTCCCTCATCATGCCCTGGTAATCGGCCGCCGGTCCGTCCTTCGGGCCGACGGAACCCTCGTAGAGGGAGACGACCCGGACCTCGCCACCGACCTCGGCGGCGAGGGCGTCGACCAGGCGCTGGTTGACGGCGGCGTTGGTGAAGATGACCCGGACGTCTTCCTCGCGGATGACGTCGGCCAGGCCGGCCAGCTCCTGGGAGCTGGGCTGGGCCTCGGTGGAGCCGCCCGGGATGACGACGCCGGCGGAGTGGAAGCCGTAGGCGTTGTTGAAGTAGCCGAAGGCCTCGTGGTCGGTGACGATGACGCGGCGCTCCTCCGGGATGTCGGCGAGCGCGTCGCGGACCTCACCGTCGAGGGCGGTCAGCTCCTCGGCGACCTCTGCGCCGCAGGTGGCCCATTCATCACTGCCTGTGAGGGCGGCGACCTTGTCGCCGACCTGCTGTGCCGCGGCGGCCATGCGGGAGACGTCGAGCCAGAAGTGCGGGTCGTACTCGCCGTGGGCATGCCCCTCGTGACCCTCGTGGCCGTCGTGCCCGCCCTCATCCCCGTGGTCCCCGGCACCCCAGGGCAGCGGGTCGATGTGCTCGGCCACGCGGAAGACCTCCGTGCCGTCGGCGGCGACCTGCTGGAGGGAGGCGTCGAGGCCACCCTCGAGGCTGAGTCCGTTGGCGACCACGAGGTCGGCCTTGACCATGTCGGCGACCTGCGCGGAGGAGGCGGAGAACTGGTGCGGGTCGGCGTTGACCGGCATGAGGGTGTCGGCGGTGCCGCCGGCGCAGGCGGCGATCTGCCCGACGACGGACCCGAGGGGGGTGGTGGTGGCGACGATGGAGACATCGGTCGGGCCGCCGTCCTCGGCATTCGAGCAGGCGGTGAGGGCGAGGACTGTGGCAGTGGCGGTGGCCAGGCCGATGGCGATGCGTGCCCGCATGGGGGACTCCTTGGTTTCTTATTGAAAAGCTACTGAAAACTATTTCCAATAGTACTCCGGAAAGTCGCCCGACACCACCCGGAGCGGGGAAGGTGGCGTCGCCAAGAAACTCCGCCACCACCACCAGGATGGGGGTGACGTCCGAGGTCTCCCCGATTGCCCACCTCACCTGGATTGATCGCCCACCGCCCCGGCCTCCCGCCGGAGTCGGAAGGTTTTACTTATGTATGGTGGAGGGCTGAAGACTCCATCGCATGACTTTGTCACCGGGTACACGGCGGTCCACGTCTTCACGGGCCGCACGCCAGATCCGCGTGCCCGGGAGCGCCGCAGACCCCCTTGGAAAGAGGTATATGTGAGCTCCCCCTACGCAGACACCCCGCGTATCGACACCCTGTGGCTGTCCGAGCCCGACATGATCGAGGCCGGCGTCACCGACTCCGCCGCGTGTGTCGACACCATGGAGGAGACCCTGATCCTGCTGGCCGACGGCGACTACCGCATGGCCGGTGCCTCCGCGAACTCCCACGGCGCCCAGATCAACTTCCCGAAGAATCCCGAGCACGAGGGCATGCCCGCCGACGGCCCCGACCGTCGCTTCATGGCCATGCCGGCCTACCTCGGAGGCCGCTTCCGCGCCGCCGGAGTCAAGTGGTACGGCTCCAACGCCGAGAACCGCAACCACGACCTGCCGCGGTCCATCCACATCTTCGTCCTCAACGACGCGGTCACCGGTGCCCCGCTGGCGATGATGTCCGCGAACCTGCTCTCCGCCTACCGCACCGGCGCAGTCCCGGGCGTCGGAGTGAAGCACCTGGCCGTCGAGAACGCTGAAGAGGTCGGCATCATCGGCCCCGGCGTCATGAGCCGCACCATCTTCGACGCCGCGCTCTCCCAGCGCCCGTCGATCAGGCGCGTGAAGATCAAGGGCCGCTCCGCCGGTTCCACCCAGCGGGTCGCCGAGTGGTTCACCGAGACCTACCCGCAGCTCGAGTCGGTCACGGTCGTCGACACGGAGCAGGAGGCCATCGAGAACTCCGACATCCTCATCGCCGGCACCTCCACCTCCCCGGACGGCCCCTCCGGCTTCCCGTACTTCAAGAAGGAGTGGATCAAGCCCGGCGCGCTCATCCTGTGCCCGGCCGCCGCCCGCTTCGACGAGGACTTCATCACCTCCGACGAGGCCAACCTCGTCGTGGACTACACCGGCCTGTACGCCGAGTGGTTCAACGAGAACGGCCCCGACGTCACCTACGAGAAGCTCCTCGGCATCCCCGGCAACCGCTGGTGGGACATGTCCGAGGAGGGCATCCTGCCGAAGGAGCGCCTGGTCAACATCGGCGACATCGCCGCCGGCCGTGCCCCGGGCCGCGAGAACGACGAGCAGATCTTCTGCTACTCCATCGGCGGCATGCCCGTCGAGGACGTCGCCTGGGCCTGGGACGTGTACCACAACGCCCTCGAGAAGGGCCTCGGCACCAAGCTCAACCTGTGGGACACCCCCACCCTGAAGTAAGCACCTGAACACCACCATCTAGGAGCCCTGACACCCGTCGTGTCTTTCCCATCCACCGCTGACCTGATCGACTTCATGCGCGATGAGGGGGTGGAATTTCTGGACATCCGGTTCACCGATGTCCCCGGAACCGAACACGCGCTGACGGTCCCCGCCTCGGCACTGACCGAGGAGACCGCAGCCGAGGGCTTCGCCTTCGACGGCTCGTCGATCGCCGGTTTCACCTCGGTCGACGAGTCCGACATGACCCTCCTGCCGGACATCTCGACGGCCTACGTGGACCCGTTCCGTCACCGGAAGACGGTGAACATGCAGTTCTTCGTCCACGACCCCTTCACCCGGGAGGCGTTCTCGCGCGATCCGCGCAACATCGCCCGCAAGGCGGAGGAGTACATGCGTGCCTCCGGCATCGCCGACGAGTGCTTCATCGGCGCCGAGGCCGAGTTCTTCGTCTTCGACTCCGTCCGCTACTCCACTGACGTGCACCGTTCCTTCCACGAGGTCGATTCCGACGAGGGCTGGTGGAACTCCGACGCCGAGACCATGATCGACGGCTCCCCGAACCTGGGCAACAAGATCCGCGTCAACGACGGCTACTTCCCCGTCGCCCCCTACGACAAGACGATCCCGGTGCGCGACGAGATCGCACACAACCTCTCCCAGGTCGGTTTCGAGATCGAGCGTTTCCACCACGAGGTCTCCACGGGCGGCATCCAGGAGGTCAACTACAGGTTCAACACGCTCCTCCACGCGGCGGATGACCTGCAGAAGTTCAAGTACGTGGTGAAGAACACCGCCGACGCCCACGGCAAGGTCGCCACCTTCATGCCGAAGCCGCTTCTCGACGACGGCGGCTGCGGCATGCACGCCCACCAGTCCCTGTGGAAGGACGGCAAGCCGCTGTTCTACGACGAGGAGGGCTACGCCGGCCTCTCCGAGACGGCCCGCCACTACATCGGCGGCCTGCTGGCCCACGCCCCGGCGGTGCTGGCGTTCACCAACCCGACCGTCAACTCCTACCGTCGCCTCTACTCCGGTTTCGAGGCCCCGGTCAACCTCGTGTACTCCCAGCGCAACCGCTCCGCGGCGATCCGCATCCCGGTGACCGGCCCCTCCGCCGCGGCCAAGCGCATCGAGTTCCGTGCCCCGGACCCGTCGGGCAACCCGTACCTCGGTTTCGCGGCGCAGCTGCTGGCCGGTCTGGACGGCATCAAGAACCGCATCGAGCCGGGCGACCCGGTGGACAAGGACCTCTACGAGCTGGAGCCGGAGGAGGCCGACAAGGTCCCGCGCGTCCCGCACTCCCTGGAGTCCTCGCTGTTCGCCCTGGAGAACGACCACGAGTTCCTCACCGAGGGTGACGTGTTCACCGAGGACCTCATCGAGGCGTACATCGAGCTCAAGTACGACAACGAGATCAACCCGATGCGCCAGGGCCCGACGCCGAAGGAGTTCGAGCTCTACTTCAACTGCTAGGTTCGGCGGTCATGCGGCGCAGTTATGTTCTCGGGGCGACGGAGGCGCTGGACCTGGACGCCGTGCGGCGGGTCCTCGCGCGCCACGACCATGATGCGCCGTGGGTGCTTCTCGACGCCCGCCCCGTCCTCGACGTCTCCTGGTTCGGGGAGGGGGCGGTGTCGTTCTACGCCACCACTCCCCCGCTGCTCCCCGACGCCGCCCTGGCCCGTCTCCTCTTCGATCTGGGGTCCTGCGGGCTGCTGCTCGGGGTGTCGCCGGGCCCGCCGGATGTGGTGGTCTGCGGGGGTCACAGCACCCCGGAGGAGGTGGCCAATCCGGGGGAGATCGTGGTCGCGGTGCATGATCCGGAGCAACTCAATGCAATAATGACCGGCATGAGCGACACTAACTTCCCGCCCTGCCCGGAATGCAACAGCGAATACACCTACGAGATGGATCCCCTCCTGGTCTGCCCCGAGTGCGGCCACGAGTGGAACCCGGACGCCCCCGCCGCGGATGAGGCCGCCTCCGATGAGCCGGTGATCCGGGACTCCGTCGGCAACGTCCTCGCAGACGGCGACTCCGTGACCGTGGTCAAGACCCTCAAGGTCAAGGGTGCGAGCCAGCCGATCAAGGCCGGCACCACCGTCCGCAACATCCGCCTCATCCCGCCGGTCGACGGCCACGACATCGACGCCCGCGTCGACGGCTTCGGCCAGATGAAGCTGAAGTCCTCGATCGTGAAGAAGATCTAGGCGTCGCGCTTGCGGTAGCCCATCCGCGGACGGAATCCGCCCGGGTGCTTCATCTGGGCGACGGCGTCCGCGATGACCATGCGGTAGCGCGGGGAGATCGGCGGCAGCTGGGAGATCTCGAACCAGCCGACGTCCGTGGACTCCTCGTCGCCGACCGCCGGGGTGTCGTCACCGACGACGCTCAGACGCATCGACGTGTCCATGTAGCGGGCGACGTCCCCGTTGCCGTAGGTGACCGGCTCGATGGCGCCGACGCCGAGGAGGGCCTCCACGCGGGCGTCGAGAAGCGTCTCCTCCTTGACCTCCCGCACGGCGGTGACCTGGGGATCCTCCCCGGGCTCGCAGATGCCGCACACCGGCGTCCAGGCGCCGTCGTCGGCGCGCTTGACCAGCAGCACCTCCGGGACGGCCCACAACGGGGCGCCCGGCGGCACGTCGCGGACGACGACCGCGGTGACGGCGGGCAGCCACAGTTCGTCGTGGCCGACCTTCTCGCGGAGACGGAGGATGAAGTCAGGGGTGGGCACGTGGGGGTCCTTTCCTAGAGTCCGAGGATGAGATCGGCGATGTCGTCCTGCCGGCGGTGCCGGAAACGGGACACGGTGCGACGGCGCGGGGCCCCGGCGTCGAGACCGACGGCCCTGTTCAGCCGCTCGAGGGCCTGCCCGTCGGCGGCGGTGATCCAGGTGTCCAGGCCGGTGACGTTGAGGATCTCCGCCATCCCCGCCCCCGGGGAGCGCGGGGTGGCGCGCTGGACGTCGAAACGCCCGTCGGCGGTGAACTGCAGCCAGATGCGCTCGCCCTCCCCGATGCCGGCGGCCTCGAGGAAACGGCGGATGGTGCCGACCGTGGCACTGTTGCGCCCGTTGGCCACCGCCTGCTCGCCGAGGGCACTGTCCAGTGTCCGCTTCTCCAGCAGGGGGATGTCCAACGCGACCGCCAGACCGCGCGGCACGCCGGAGCCGGAGCCCCGCAGGTGCTCGGAGGTGACGGTGGTCAACAGGAACCAGTCACCGTGGACGCGGTAGAGATCGGGGGCCTCGTCGGGGTCGGCGTCGATCGCGGCGATCTCCTCGGCGCGGCTGACCAGACCGTCGACGGTCTGGAACTCGGCGGAGGACGCGTACTGCCGGATCGTCGACTCGGCCACACCGAGGGCATCGGCGTCCGCAAGCAGCCGCGGCAGCGGGACGGGCCCGTCCTCGACGCGGCGGCCGATCCACTCCGCCAGCGTGGAGTACTCCTCCATGCCCCAGTCGGCCAGGGCCCACCGGTCGCGGCCGACGCGGATGATCCGCGGATCAGCACCCATGGCGTTGTAGAGGGTGCGCGGGTTCGCGTCCCCCAGGCGTGCGACGAGCTCGGGACCGTCGAGGGGCTCCCCCGCGATGGCCAGCAGCGCCGCCGCCCGGTCCTGCGAGGAGCGGTTCCGGGTGAGCACATGCTCCCCGTCCATGATGAGGTGCCCGCTCAGACGCTGCGCCAGCAGCTGCCTGCCGACACCCAGGTTCTCCGCCACCGCCGCCAGTGAGACGACACCGAAGTCATCCGCGAAATCGGCCAGCGCCGCGGAGAGGTCGTCGTCGAAACCGGTGCGCTGGAACCAGCCGTCCTGCAGCTGCCAGTCGTCCGCCAACCAGGCCAGGGTCGTCAGCATGTCGTGGCCGGCCGCCGGGCCGTCCTCCGCCAGGGCAGGCAGGTCACGCCGCAGATCCGCCGCCGGGGCCAGGGCCCCGTAACGCTGCGGCAGGGCGTCGAGGATGAGGTGGAGGGTGTCGTCCGGCTCGACGAGCCGACGCTTGAGCTGCGTCTCCAGCTGCCGGATGCGCTCGCGGGTGACGCCGTGGTCGGCGCCGATCTCCTCCAGGGTGCGGGAACCCATGATGCGGCCGACGAAGATGTCGATGTCCCGCTGGTCGGTGCCGATGCGGCGGAGCAGCTCCGCGCGGGCGCGACGCACGGCGGAGGTGGCCGGGTCGGACCAGTAGGCGTCCGCCGCCAGGGTCCGCCACGCACGGTGGACCGGGGCCGGGGCGCCGTCCGCGGGGGCGGCGGGCAGGGAGCCGGTCAGGGCCAGCCACTCGGTGAGGGTCTCCACCTCCCGCTGCGGCGCCGCCCACTCGCCGGTCTCCTCTGCCCCGTCGTCGAGGTAGATGTCCTCGGCGCCGGCGACCAGGTAGTCCCCGGTCGGGGCGTCGAGGGCCGAGTGCACCACCGCGACGAGCGTGCGGTGTACGCGCAGGCGACCGAAGCCGGGGAGGTCCATGAGCTGGGTGGCCGAGGCCTCCAGCGGGCGCGGCCACCGGTTGAGCCAGCGGGCGACGACCGTGCCGGTACGCGGCAGGGAGTCGGGGACCTCGGTGGGGTCCAGGCGCGGGGACAGTTCATGCAGGGGCACGTTGCGGTGGCGCTGCAGCCAGGCCCGGGCGATGTCGTCGGCGCCGGCGGGCTCCACCCCCAGGGAGGCGAGCCACGGGAAGATCTCGGTGAAGGGGGTGCCCGGGGTGGCGGGTGCGTCCGGGGTCTCCGGGATGTCCAGCGGCGCGAGGTCCCGCAGCATGCGGGCGAAGGTCGTCTCATCGACGATGGGCACGCCGAACTCCCGGGCCCGGCGGGCCTTGCCGCTCATGGAGTCCGGGTTCGCCGCCACCAGCAGCGCGGAGCGCCGGGTGACGCCGCCGACGTCGAGTCCCGCGGCCCGGGCGCGCTGCTCCCAGGTGTCCCGGCCCAGGGTGAGGGCACCGGTGAAGGTGACACGGTCGCCGTGCCGCAGGCCGGTGTCCTCGGCCTCGCCGTAGACCGGCTCCGCCAGCAGCGCGTCGACGGATTCCGGGTCCACGGCCAGCTGCACCGCGATGTCGTGCAGATGCGCGCGTTCCGCGGCGGTGACCACCCCGTCGGCCCACGCCTCGACGGCGAGCTGACGCAGGTAGTCGAGGTGGATCTCCAGGACCTCGTCGCGGCTGAGGCCCAGCTCCCCGGCGGCGGCCACGAGCTGCTCGATCTCGCTGCGCGAGAGGTGGTGGTCCAGCAGGGCACCCCGCAGGAGGACACGGTAGCGGTCGATCTCGGCGACCCCGGTGTCCGGGACGTTCGCGGTCAGCCGCTCGAACCAGTGACCCGCCCCGTCGGAGGCCGGCTCCGTGCCGCGGACGAGGATCGCCTCCCGCGGCAGGTCAGGCACGGGCCACGACAGGGGTGCCACGTCCTCGCCACGGGCCCCGTGCTTCTCGACGAGCACCCGGAAAAGCTCCGCCGTCGCCGTCGCATCAGCCAGCGCCGCGTGCGGCAGCTCATTGTGCAGGCCGGCGCAGCTCAGGCAGTCCGCCAGCCGCTCCGGCGCACCCGGCAGGTGCGCCCGGGACAGGACGCGGGTGCACAGGGACCAGGAGCCCGGGTCGGGCAGGTCGACGTCGAGACGCGCGAACTCCGCCGCCAGGAAACGGGTGTCGAAGGGGGCGTTGTGGGCGATGAGGACGCGGTCGTCGAGAAGCTCGGCGAGCTCCGCGGCGATGCCCGCGAAACGCGGCGCCGACACCAGCTCCGAGGCGCTGATGCCGTGGACGTGCGTGTTGTCGATGTCACGGTCCGGCTGCACGAGCGTCTGCCAGGTGGACTCGACGGTGAGGTGTTCGTCGAGAAGCACCACGCCGACCTCGATGACCCTGTCCGAGGGCCCGAACCCGGTGGTCTCCAGATCGAGGACAGCGGACTTGAAGGGGACGGTCACTGATATTCAGCCTCCGGGATGACGCGGTCGATGACCGTCTGGATGGCGGGCATGGACGTGTAGGACATGGTCATGGGACCGGCCTCCGGGTCCGCGCAGGAGTGGTCCTGCGCGGCGTCGCGGGTGCCCGACACCAGCCCGATGATGACGCGCTGTCCCTCGAGTTCGGCGTAGACGGGCCCGCCGGAGTCACCGGCCCGGGCACACACCGCCGCGGTGGCGGCGACGGCCCGCAGCTCGACGCCGTTGTGGTCGGCGAGGATCTCCACGCCGGTGGGGTTGATCGGGGTGCCGCACGTCTCGCCGGTGGTCATGCCATACTTGCAGATCATCGCCGGCAGCTCACCGACCATCTCCGCGACGACCGTCGGCACCGTCGCCTCCGGGGACATCATGGGGTGCCACGGGTTCGACACCTCGATGATCCCGACGTCGAGACGGCTCGAGGCGTCGTCGTAGAGGTCCGAGTACAGGAACCGCCCGACCGGGGCACTGAAGTCCGCGTCGACGCCGTCGACGGTGGCCCACACGTGGTCCCCCGGCATGCCGCAGTGCGACGCCGTGACCGCGTACGTCTTCTCGTGCGCGGTGAAACTGTAGGCGATCGTGCACTGGCCGACCTGGATCGTCTCCCCCGGCTCAGGCAGGGTCTTCGTGATGGTCACGGCCGTGCCCGGCGCCCAGGGACTCGCCGTGGGGGCCCGGAACTCAGCCGGGACCTGCGCCGGTGCCGCCGCGATCACCTCTGCGATGGGCGTGGGGTGCTGCCGCTGGTCCTCGACGGACCAGACGATGAGGGACCCCACGCCGGCGGTGGTCAGCGCGACCAGACCCGCCCAGACGCGGATGTTCACTGCTTGTCGACGCCGTCTTCCTCAGCCGCCGCCTCTTCCGCGGCCTGCGCCCTGATCATCTCGGCGAACTTCTCCGGATCGAAATCCTGGAAGTACTCCTGGCTCATCTTGAACTCCATGCCCACGGTGGCTACACCTCGGTGGTGCGGATGGAGTCGGTGATGAACTTCTTGACGGTTTCCGCGTCGTTCGGCAGGTCCGTCACGTGGCGCTCGGCATCGAGGATGCCGGCGAAACGCTCCGGGGTCTCCGGACGGCCGCCGGTGGCCTCCTCGATGGTCTCCGCGAACTTCACCGGCAGGGCGGTCTCCAGGCACACGATCGGACCGTCGACCTCGGAACGCCACTCACGGGCGACCTTGACGCCGTCGGCGGTGTGCGGGTCGAGCATGATGTTGAGACGCTCCCACACGTCCTTGATCGTGTCGAGGCGGTCCTGGTGGGTGGAGCGACCGGAGGCGAAGCCGAACTTCTCGGCGGCGGCCGGGAACGCGGGATCGTCGCTCAGCGAGAAACCGTCCGCGCGGACGTCGACGCCGAAGTGCTGCGCGACACGGTCCGCATCGCGGCCCAGCAGATCGAAGACGAAACGCTCGAAGTTGGAGGCACGCGAGATGTCCATCGACGGCGAGGAGGTCTCCAGGGTCTCCGAGGCCGGGCGCGGACGGTAGTTGCCGGTGCGGAAGAACTCGTCGAGGACGTCGTTCTCGTTGGTGGCGACGATGAGACGGTCGATCGGCAGCCCCATCTGACGGGCGATGTGGCCCGCGCAGATGTCACCGAAGTTGCCCGTGGGCACAGAGAAGGAGACCTTCTGGTCGTTGCTCTCCGTGATCTTCAGCCAGGAGGAGACGTAGTAGACGATCTGCGCCATGAGGCGGGCCCAGTTGATGGAGTTGACCGCACCGATACGGTTCTCGGCCTTGAACTCCGCGTCCGCCGACACGGCCTTGACCACGTCCTGGCAGTCGTCGAAGACACCGTCGAGGGCGATGTTGAAGATGTTCGGGTCCTGCAGACCGAACATCTGCGCCTGCTGGAACGGGGTCATGCGACCGGCGGGGGTCAGCATGAAGACACGGATGCCCTTGCGGCCGCGCATGGCGTACTCGGCGGAGGAGCCGGTGTCGCCGGAGGTCGCACCCAGGATGTTGAGGGTCTCGCCGCGGCGGGCCAGCTCATACTCGAAGAGCTCACCGAGCAGCTGCATCGCCATGTCCTTGAAGGCGGCGGTCGGGCCCTCGGAGAGGTGGCCGATCCACAGACCGTCCTCCAGCTCGGTCACGGGGACGATCTCCTCGTGCGCGAACTTCGGGTGGGTGTAGGCGCGGGCCGCGATGCCCTCGAGGTCCTCCGCCGGGATGTCGTCGACGAAGAGCTTGAGGATCTCCGCCGCCAGGGCGGCGTACCCCTTCTCCTGCAGAAGTGTCCGCCACTGCGTCAGCTGCTCATCGCTGATCTGCGGGTACTCGGCGGGCAGGTAGAGGCCGCCGTCGGGAGCCAGGCCACCGAGCAGGATGTCGGTGAAGGTGGCGGGAGTACGGGAGGAGTCGCGCGTCGAAATGTAATCCACGAGGACAACCATACGTGGCGGAGCCGGGGGCATGCGCAACATCCCACCCGAGGGCATTCTCCCGGAAAGGGAAAAGGAGTTGAGTACGCTACTGGATACTGTCGCTGCCCGCACCTCCCGGATGCCGGGCAGCATCGTCAGCACTGCGTCATCGCGTCATACAGAGGAGTGAGCTCCACGTGGCAACCCGAGGAACCGGACGGACCGTCGCGGCCGTCACCGCCGTGCTGCTGGTACTCGTCATGGCCGTCGCGGTACTGCCCCGCATCAGCAGCGCCGACGACTGCGTACCCACCAGCACCCGGGAATGCGGCTGCCTCACGGAGAGCGCCGAATTCGAGGGACTGACCGCAACGGACACCAGGACCCTCTCCCCCGGGCAGATGACCTACGAGGAGCACTCCTTCCGTCACGCCGGCACGGAGAGCACCTACCGCGTGTTCTCCCACGGCATCGACTGGGACCGGCCGGTCGGCGCCGTCGTCCGCCTGCACGGTGACGGTGCCTACGAGTACCTGTACTCCAAGCGTCTCTCCTCCTGCCTGGCAGCCGTCGCCGCCGCCCACAACCTCATCCTCGTGCAGCCCCTCACCCCCGCGGAGGACCTGACGTGGTGGACGGACCTGGAGACCAACACCGACTGGCTGGAGGCCTTCCACGACGAGGAACTCAGCGCCATGGAGGGTGTCGACCCGGACCGTGTGTGGTGGATGGGCTACTCCGGCGGGGCGGAGATGATCAGCTACGGGCTGCTCCCCTCCGCCGGCCACGTCATCACGGGCGGGGCGATCCTGGTGGGTGGCGGCGGGGCCCCGAGCAGGAAGCGTCACAGTGTGCCGGAGGAGCGGGTCGCCGACCTGCCGTTGTACTGGGTGACCGGCCGCCACGACACGGGCGAGGACCCCCGGGAGACCTTCGACGCCCTGACGGCGGCGACCGAAGGCGCCGACGCCTACCGGTCCCTGGGCTTCGAGGGGGTGTCCACCGACTTCTGGAGGGACGACAACCACATCTCCATCGACCAGGTGGAGATCCTCCACTCGATCCTCCGGGAGCGCTGAGCCACCCCTGGACAGGGTGACGGCCCTTTCCTTCAGGCCCTCCGGATATCGCCCTGGTGTGGCTACGCTGGATGGTATACACAACAACTGTCGCTCGGGCAGCAGACCACACCCAGGGAGCTGTTTTCATGAACCATCAACTCACAGAGCAGGGGCGCCTCACCCGGAAGCCGTGGCTGGTTGTCCCCGCCTTCGGTGCCACCGTCCTCCTTCTCGCCGGCTGCTCCCAGACGGCGGACGTCGAGGAGCAGCCGGACCCCTCACGTGAAGCCAGCGGCACGATCTCCCTGGCCCCGTCCCGGGGCGGAATCAGCGGCGGGAACCTGGTCCTGGTGGACACCGGGGACGACACCACCGGGCCGGTCACCGCAACGTTCGGCGACTCCCCCGAGGTTGAGTGCCAGTTCGACCAGAGGTCGGCCATGCACGCCTGCACCGCCCCCGGCCACCCCACCCCCGGGACCGTGGACGTGACCCTCAGCGTCGAGGGGACGCCCCTGCCGCAGCAGCTGCCCTACACGTACACGACCAACGGCACCCAGGCCTCCCCGATGATGGTCATCAACACCGAGACGGTGCGGGAGCGGGCCCGGGAGGTCCGTGCCATCTACCCCTACGGGGTGAAGCTCGGCGTGGTCCTGAAGAACGGCGAGCCGGTGGACGTGTTCGGACGGGTGATCAACGACGCCATCGCCCCGGACCACTTCTTCGTCCCGACCCTGGATGACGCCATTTCCCTGCGCGAAGCCGGGATCGAGGCCAACATCGCAGTGTTGTACGTGTCCCCGGTGGAGGATCTTCCCCTGCTGCTCCACTACGACATCGAGGCGGCGGCCATCGACTCCGCCTGGGCGGAGGCCGCGGAACAGGTCGTGGCGAAGAGCGGCAACGGCCCCCTGCGTGTCCACCTCTGGATCGACACTGGCATGGGCCGGGAGGGCGTCGTCCCTGATGACGCATTCTCCGTCGCCCAGACCATCGAGAACTCCCCGCACCTGGAACTGGCCGGCATCGCCACCCACTTCAACGCCGTCACGGCAGACGACTCCGCGGCCATCGCGGCCAACGACACCACGAACCACACGGTGCTCCAGAAGACGCGTTTCGACGGCGCCGTGCAGCAGATCAGGGGCGCCGGCCTGGGGCAGAACGCGCTCATCCATGCCGGGGCCACGGACGTCCTGGTCAACGAGATCGAGGAGCTGCACTACGACCTCATGCGGATCGGCGGCGCCTTCTTCGGTGGCTCCCTCCCCGAGGAACGCATCTACTCCTGGACCACGGAACTCACCCAGGTCAAGACCCTGCCGGAAGGCTGGTGCCTCGACTACAACTGCACCACCCCCACCGACCGGCCGCTGCAGGTGGGTCTGGTCCACCACGTCCCCGCCCGGGAGAACGACGTGGTGTTCACCGTGCGCGGCGTCCAGGTGCCGGTCCTCCTCAACCACGGAACGGTGGTCACCCTGGATCTGTCCGGGGTGCCGGATGCCGTCGCCGGCGACGAGGTCGAGCTGGACTTCGATCCGAAGGCCTTCTACAACCCGGACGGTTCCGCCCCCCTGCCCGTCACCACCACCGGTTAGTGCGCCCGCGGAGAGCCGCGGAATGCGTAACGGAACAGGCGGTTTGCCCGATTTTATGTATGGACCTACATGAATTCAGATCTTTCTGAGAATGTGTCAAGCCTCTTATCCCCTTCTTTTTGTACATATATACAAGTAAAATACATGACATAGAAAGTTTGTGTCCTGCGGCAGACGTCTGACCATCAGGTTTGCCCCTGAATCGCGTGCAGGACACAAGAAGTCCCGACTCTGCGAAAGTGGGCCATGTCCAGATCAATCCCGCCCCCCGCATCTCTTCACCTCCGGGAACCAGGTGACTCTGACCACCCCGAACTGGCGATCTACGGAGTCATGCCGGCCTCCCCTCCGCGTACGCTCGTCGACATCCTCCGTGCGACGATCGCCGCGCACCCCGAGGTCACCGCCATCGAGGCGGCCGACGCCGCCATCACCTACGGCGAGCTCGAGCAGCTTCTCGACGCTGAGGCGGCCCGCCTCGCCGACATCGGCGTCACCCGGGGTTCCCGGGTGGGTATCCGGGTCCCTTCAGGAACCACCGACCTCTACGTCGCCATCCTGGCCACGATCTGGGCCGGCGCCGCCTACGTGCCCGTCGACTGGAACGACCCCGATTCCCGCGCTACCACCGTCTGGGAGGAGGCCGCCGTCGATGCCGTCTACGGGCGGGATCTGTCGCTGACCGTCATGCGCGACGATCCCCCCACCGGTGTGACACCCGCGGCCCCGGGGCTTGACGACGACGCCTGGATCATCTTCACCTCCGGCACCACCGGCAAGCCGAAGGGCGTGGCCATCAAGCACCGGTCCGCCGCCGCCTGGGTGGACGCGGAGTCCCGCATGTTCCTTCTCGACGCCCCGCTGGGCCCCCGTGACCGCGTCATGGCCGGTCTGTCCGTCGCCTTCGACGCCTCCTGCGAGGAGATGTGGCTGGCCTGGCGTTTCGGAGCCACCCTCGTCGCCGCCGACCGGGAGACCGTGCGGGCCGGCGACATACTCGGTGACTGGATCATCGAACAGGACATCACCGTCGTCTCCACCGTCCCGACCCTGGCCGCCTTCTGGCCCTCAGAGGCCTTCGACAAGGTCCGTCTGCTGATCTTCGGCGGCGAGGCCTGCCCGCAGGAACAGGTGGACAGGCTCGTGGCCGACGGCCGTGAGGTCTGGAACACGTACGGCCCCACCGAGACCACCGTCATCGTCAGTGGCCACATGATGACCACCGAGCCGCCGGTGCGGATCGGCCGGCCGATCCCCGGCTGGGAGTTGGCCGTCGTCGGCCCGGACGAGGAACCCGTCAAGTGGGGGGAGACCGGCGAACTCGTCGTCGGCGGAGTCGGGCTCGGCCGCTACCTCGACAAGGAGAAGGACGCCGAGGTCTACGCCTCCCTCCCCTCCCTCGGCTGGGAGCGCGCCTACCGCACAGGCGACCTCGTGCAGGCCGAACGGGAAGGACTCATCTTCCGCGGTCGCGCAGACGACCAGATCAAGTTCGCCGGACGTCGCCTGGAACTCGGCGAGCTCGACGACCATCTGACCGGACTCAGCGATGTCCGCGTCGGTGCCGCCGCACTCCATCAGACACCGGCGGGCTCCGACGTGCTGGTCGGCTACCTGGTTCCCGAACCGGGCATGACGATCGACCTCGCGGCTGCACGAGGCCAGCTGGCCACGACGTTGCCCGGCGGCATCGTCCCCACGCTCTGCGTCCTCGAGGAGATGCCGACCAAGACGTCCGGCAAGGTGGACCGCAAGGCCCTGCCCTGGCCTCTGCCCCGCGCGAACGAGGACTCCCCCGATCTGCCTCCGGAACTGGTCGGGCTCGCGGAACGCTGGATGGACCAGCTCGGCCCCGTCCCCCTCGCCCCGGACAGTGACTTCTTCGACATGGGCGGCAGTTCGGTCGCCATCGCCAAGCTCGCCACTGACCTGCGCCAGGATTACCCGGGCGCCAACATCGCGGAGCTCTACCTCCACCGGACCCTGGAGTCAATGTCCGACTATCTGCGCTCCCTGGAGTCGGAGACCACCGTCCGCCCCATGCCCGAACCACTGCCCTGGTTCACCGGACCGGTCCAGGCCGCCACCGTGCTGGGGCTCTACGCCATCAACGGCCTGCGCTACATCGTCGGCGTGATGCTGGTCATCTGGGTCCTCAGTGCCGGTCTCCACGCCAGCTGGGTGAGGACTCCCGCCCTGCTCACGCTGGCTCCGCTCATCGTGGCGTGGCTCCTGCTGTTCTCCAACCGCGGCAAGTTCCTCGTGACGGCCCTCGGAGCCCGCCTGCTCACCTGGAGACTCCGTCCGGGCAGCTACCGACGCGGCGGCATGACACATCTGCGGGTGTGGGCCGCCGAACGGCTGCTGACGCACCAGCGCCTGGATGCGGTACTGGGCACCCCGCAGATCCGGACGCTGTACCGGCTCCTGGGCAACCGCGTGGGCAAGCGCGCCGAACTCCACAGTTTCCCCCCGGTCACGGGTCTGCTCACGATCGGTGACGACGTCTCCGTCGAACCGGAGGTCGACCTGAACGGCCACTGGATCGACGGCGACAGATTCATCGTGGGCACGATCGACATCGAGGACCATGTCCGGGTGGGCACCCGCACGGTCGTCTCCCCGGACACGACCATCAGTGAAGGCGCCGAGATCCTCCCCGGCTCACACGCCTCCGGTGTCGTCGGAAGCTGGACGCTCTGGGGTGGTTCCCCCCTGCAGCCGCTGGGCGAGTCGGGTCAGAACTGGCCCCTGGAGGATGCGCACACCGATCCCGGCGTGCACCGTCTCGGTGGCGTCACCAACCATCTCCTCCATGCCGCAGGCCTCTTCTGGATCACGCTGCTGCCCCTCCTGGCACTCGGCCCCGGTGTCGGCGTGCTGTTCACGCAGATCCGGGGAATCGAACGCTACCCCGTCCTCTTCCCGGTCCTCTACGCGTGGGTTCCGCTGACCATCCTGCTGACCATCACCACCTGGCTCGTGCTGGTCATCACCACGGTGCGTTTCCTGTCGCTGCTCATCAGACCGGGCTACTACCCCGCGCAGAGCGCCACCGGATGGGCCCTGTGGTTCACACAGGCGCTCATGGAGCGCACCCTGACGTCCACCTACTTCATGTACGCCTCCTGGGTGACCCCCATATTCATGCGTCTGCTGGGTGCGCAGGTGGGCAAGGGCACGGAGATCTCCACCCTGGTCTCCATCCCGCACCTGACGCGTATCGACGACCACAGCTTCATCGCCGACCATGCCCTCCTCTCCGCACCCCGGCACCGGGACGGCTGGGTGCACGTGGGCACCACCACCGTCGGTGAAGGCAGCTTCGTCGGCAACTCAGGCATCGTCGGCCCGGACCGCGACCTGCCCCCGGAGTCCCTGGTGGCCGTCCTGTCCTCCGCGCCCTACCGTCCGCAGCGGGGCACCTCCTGGCTCGGCCGACGCCCCGTGGAGATCCCGCGGAAGAAGGTCGAGTCCGACGCGTCGAGCACGTTCGCACCGCTGCGCAGGCTGAAGATCGGCCGTGCCCTCGTCGAGACCCTGCGACTGCTGCCGGCGATCATCACGGCCTGGCTCGATCTCGCGGTCGTCTTCGTCGGCACCGTCGTCTTCATGCACTGGTTCTACCTGGGGGAGGCGGCCAAGGGGCTGCTGATCCTCATCCTCATCTCGGGACCGCTCGTCCTGTGTGCCGGAATGATCGCCTCGCTGATCCCGGTCGTCACCAAGTGGCTGGTGGTCGGTGTGTTCCGGGCGGGTGACCGGACCCTGTTCAGCACGTTCGTGTGGCGCAGTGAGCTCGCGGACAACTTCGTCGAACCACTCGCGGTCCCCAGCCTGGTGCGGATGAGCCTGGGCACCCCGATGTTCAACGTGTGGGCCCGACTGATGGGCACGCGCATCGGCCGCGATGTCTGGTGCGAAACCTGGTGGCTCCCGGAGTTCGACCTCATCACCCTCGAGGACCGCTGCACCGTCAACAGGGGCACCGTCCTCCAGACCCACCTCTTCCACGACCGGGTGATGTCCATCGAGCCCGTGGTTCTCCGACGTGGAGCCAGCCTGGGACCCAACAGTTTCCTCCTTCCGGGAGCGAGCGTCGGTGAGCGTTCCACCATCGGACCCGTCTCACTCGTCCTCCGGCAGGATTCCATCCCCTCCGACTCCGTGTGGGAGGGCAACCCGGTACAGCGCGTCACCGTGCCGTCCACTCAGACGAAAGAGGTCAGGGTGTCATGACCCTGGACAGTTCCTCTCCCCGCACCACCTACGAGGGGGATCTTCCCCCCGGATTCCGCCCCCGTCCGGGCCCGCGGCCCGAGCGCAGCGTGTGGATCGGCGGCGCCGATCCGGTGGCTGACGCCCCCGAGAAGAAGACCCGCGTCATCGGCATCGACGCCGCCCGTGGTCTGGCGCTCATCGGCATGATCGCGACGCATGTCCTGCCGTCGTTCCACACGGCCACCGGTGAGCCGACCCTGCAGTGGTCCCTGTTCGCCGGCAACGCGGCAGCCCTCTTCGCGCTGCTCGCGGGAATCTCCCTCACCATGATGACGGGCCGGACCACCCCTCACACGGGACGTCGCTGGGTCCGGAGCGCAGTCGCGATCCTCGTCCGCGCACTGCTCATGTTCTCCGTCTTCGGGCTGGTGCTCAACGTCCTGGCGATCCCGGTGTACAACATCCTCCCCTACTACGCCCTGCTGTTCCTGCTGGCGATCCCGTTCACGCTGCTCCGACCGCTGCAGCTGCTGGTGGTGTCGATCCTGTTCGGGGTGGGTGGCCCGGTGGCGATCTACCTGATCAACAGGAGCGTCGACTACACCGTCTTCTCCAGCCCCACCTTCACCGACCTCAGCGCTGATCCCGCAGGTGTGATGCTCAGTCTGTTCTCGGGCGGAGCCTTCCCGGTGCTCACCTGGATGACCTTCATCTGTCTCGGCCTCATGCTGGGGCGGATGGGTCTGGAGAGGCTCTCCGTCCAGATCCAGCTGGCGGCCTCCGGTGTGATCCTCATGGTCGCCTCGAGCGCCCTGTCCGGATTCCTCCTCAACGCAGGTGGAGGCTGGCAGCAGATCATGGCCTCCAACCCCGCCATGACCACCGAGGACGCCTTCGACATCTCCGTGTACGGAACGCCGGCGGGCAGCTTCCAGTTCTCCCCCACGACGTGGTGGTGGCTGGCGGTCGACGGGCCCCACACCAACACGCCGCTCTCGATCGGGTACAGCGCCGGTGTCGCCCTGCTCATCCTCGGCGGTGCTCTCCTGGTGAGCCGGGTGTGGGCGGACATGCTCACCCCTCTCATCGCGGCCGGCAGCATGACCCTGACGATGTACACGGCGCACCTGGTCTTCATCACCTTCGTCGACACGACGACCCTCCCGATGCTCTGGTTCGTCATCCAGATCGGCTTCGCCCTGCTCTTCGCCACCATCTGGAAGATGAGTGTGGGACGTGGACCGTTCGAGGGCTTCGTCGCCCGGGTCTCCAAGTGGACTGCGGGACTGCTGGTCCCCGGACAGGAATCCCCGGGTAAACACCGCTCGGATTCCTGACCCGGAACATTCACGACGGAGAAAAACCCGCACCGCACCCCCTGTGGTCTGACCGATGGGTATAAGGTGTGATGCGTGACTCATCCGATACTGACCCCACACCCCCGCGAACAGGTGACCCCTAAGGCGCTCATCGTCTGGGTGACCGCCGTGATGGTGTACGTCGTCGCCATCACGGGGCGCACCTCCTTCGGTGTCGCCTCCGTCGACGCGATCGACCGGTTCGGTGTCGACGCCTCCCGCATCGCCGTCTTCACCGCCGTCCAGATCGGCGTCTACGCCTTCGCGCAGATCCCCGTCGGCATGCTCATCGACCGCTTCGGCCCCCGCCGACTGCTCGTCGCCGGCGCCCTCGTCATGGCCACGGGGCAGGTGCTCCTCGGATTCACCAGTTCCTACTGGGTGGCCATCGGCGCCCGTGTGCTCATCGGTGCCGGTGACGCGACCGCCTTCCTGTCGGTCATGCGCATCCTCCCCTACTGGTTCCCGCTGAAGAAGACGCCGCTGTTCACCCAGATGACCGCGGCGATCGGCCAGACCGGCCAGTTCCTCTCCGCCGTGCCCTTCCTCGCGCTGCTCCACGGCCCCGGCTGGACCACCGCCTTCCTCTCCCTCGGCGCCACCGGAGTCCTCATCGCCATCGCCGCAGGCGTGGCGGTGGCGGACTCCCCGGAGACCTGGGCGGCGTCGAAAAGCACGGCGGACCCGGATGACGTCCGTGAGAAGCAGGCCCCGCCGCCGAAGATCCCCATCGGCACCCTGCTGCTCACCGTGATGAAGGAGCCGTTGTGCTGGCAGGGCTTCTTCAACCACTACTCAGCGATGCTCCTGCAGATCGTGTTCACGCTGCTGTGGAGCGCGCCGATCATCACCCTCGGCATGGGACTGGAGCCGTCCGCCATCGGTGTGATCCTGACGATCAACGTC
The DNA here is from genome assembly GCF_012838985.1 of Corynebacterium sp. Taxonomy (GTDB): domain Bacteria; phylum Actinomycetota; class Actinomycetes; order Mycobacteriales; family Mycobacteriaceae; genus Corynebacterium. The sequence goes on from NZ_DUOE01000181.1 coordinate 46,221, forward strand.
GTCGCGTCGATCTTCGCCGGCCCGATCCTGGGGCCGATCTCCGCACGACTGGGACGCAACCGTGTCCTCGCGTCGATCACGTTCTCGGGATTCATCGGCCTGGCGTGGATCATCTTCTTCCTGCCGGAGGAGCCGCGCGGCCTCACGGCGATCATCATCGTCAACATCATCATGGCGCTGTTCACCCCCTCCTCGAACTTCGGTTTCGACGACATCCGCGAGGACCTCGACCGCCGCATCGTCGCCACCGCCACCGGCATGTCCAACATGGGCGGATTCTTCGCCGGCATGATCGCCGCCCAGCTGGTCGGTGTCCTCCTCGACCACTCCTCGCAGGGCGCGGCCTACACGTGGGCCGACTTCCGCTTCGCCTGGTGGGCCGTCATCGTCACCTGGGCCATCGGCATGGCCGGGCTGATCACCTTCCGGATCATCGTCGCCCGCCGACGCCGTGAACAGGCGGCGTCCGGCCGCGGAACCGTCCGCATCGTGGACACCTCCGAGGGAGAATAAGCCCGTCCGCCACCCCCGAAATAGGTGTTCATCTCTTCTTTTCCCTGGTGAGGCACCATGATCCTTATCCATGCGTAAGACCATCATCAGCCTCATCGCGGCCACCGCCGTGGCCTTCGGCTCCATTCAGCCGGCAACCGCCCAGTCCTCCTTCAGCTCGGAGGAGACCACGGAGACCACCACGTCGATCAGCTCCCTGAGCTCCGCGGACACCTCGTCCGAGGATTCCACGGACGACACGGACACCCCGGCCGACGGCATCTCCGCCGCCGGCTCCCTCGAGTCCTCTTCCGAGGACGACCTCGCCCTCATCATCGGTGTCGCGGCCGTCACCGGCCTCATCGCCGGTGGCGTCCACTGGGCCGTCCAGCAGCGCCTGATCCCGAACCCGCTCCCGGGCATCATCCCGGATCCGGCTCCGATCCACGCCCCGGCTCCCGCTCCGGCACCGCAGCCTGCACCGGCTCCTGCTCCGGCTCCGGCTCCGCAGCCTGCCCCAGCACCGGCCCCTGCTCCGGCACCGGCCCCGGCTCCGCAGCCTGCCCCCGGCCCGGCCCCGGGCGTGCGCATTGTGTCTGGGGGAGCCTTCTGCAAGAACGCAGAGATCGGACAGCGCGGCCAAACCACCACCGGCAAGCCCATGACCTGCACTAAGTACCCGGGTGAGACCCGCGCCCGCTGGCGCTAAAGCCTGAGGGCAGTGCCTGCGAGCAATTGCTTTAGTCACTGCGGCGAGTAATCTCATACGTGGACACCTTCCCAGGTGGCCACGTATTTTTCTGTGCTTTTCGACGTCAGCGAGGCCCCATGCCCACCAGGCCCCCGTTCTCCCGGTACCGGGTTCTGGCTCTTTCCATCACAGCCTGCATGGCGATGTCCGGCTGCGTCATCGACACCGCGGACAGCAGCCCGCAGCAGGCGTCCCTCCCGTTACCGCCGGTGACGACCACGGTGACCGCGACGACCACCGCCACCTCCACCTCCACGGTGACTGCCGAACCGGTCACCGAGACGATGTACATCATCCCTGATGCCCTCACCGAGACCGTCACGGTCACCCCGGAGCCTGTCGTCGAGACGGTATATCCGGAGCCTGTCGTCGAGACGGTGTATCCGGAGCCTGTCGTCGCGACGGTGGTCGTGACAGAAACCGTCGAGGTACACCTCCAGCAGCAGGGGATGCCCGCCCCTCCCCCGGTGGCGGCGGCCACGTACTACCCGAACTGCACCGCCGCGCGTGCGGCCGGTGTCACCCCCATCTATCAGGGCGAACCGGGCTACGGCACCCACCTGGACCGTGACGGCGACGGCATCGCCTGCGAGTGACCCCCGTTCCTCTGTGTTCTCTCCCTGACAGCGAGGTCCCATGACTCCCCTCTCCCCCACCCGGCCCCGGAAGCTCATCCGGAGGATCCTGGCGTTCGCCACGGTCGGTCTCGGTCTGCTCCTGTCGCTCACGTCCTTCGGCATGGGCGACTGGAGGGACATCCTCGGGGGAATCCTGCTGGGTGTGGCGTTCATGCTTCCCGGCGCGTGGTTCCTGTGGCAGGAGAAGATCGACCGGGACAAGCTCGCCGCCTACGACGAGGCCGTTCGGCAGCACTCCTATTACTCCGGTCTCCTCGGTCCGGAGGATCATTCGGTCGTGAGCGGCATGGGGACTCCGGTACCTCCGCAGCCGACGAATCGCCGCTGGGGTCTGGTCTATCTGGGGGCCGTCGTGATCTTCGCCGTGGGGGCGGCCGTCCTTCCTCCCGTGGAACCGAGGCCCGATGGCGGGACCACGGTGACCACCACCCCGACCAGCACCTCGCAGGCCCCGGAACGTGTCACAGAGACAGTGGTCGTGACGTCCACGACCGACCCGGAGCCGACCCCCACGACCGATGCCCCGTCCCCGGTGCAGGCGACGACGCAGGTGATGGAATCCCACCACACCCCCATGCACGTCCCCTCCCCGGAGCAGGCGGACACGCAGCCCCAGAACTTCCTGGCTCCGGCGCCGGCACCGGAGCCTGCCCCGGCGGCCACGTACTACCCGAACTGCGCTGCGGCCCGCGCCGCCGGCGTGGCCCCGATCTACGAGGGGCAGCCCGGTTACGGCACACACCTGGACCGTGACCGGGACGGCATCGCCTGCGAGTAGCTACTCCAGGATGTAGCGGATCGTCCCCTGCGGGTCCTCCAGGAACTCCCGGGTGGCGATGACCGCCTCCGCCTCCTCGTAGACCGTCTCCTCCAGGCCGTCCTCGGTGATGTCGATGATCGCCGCATCGGGGATGGCCAGGATGATCGGCGAATGGGTGGCGATGATGAACTGCGCGCCCCTCTGCACCGCCCGGTGGATCTCGGCGACCAGCGCCATCTGCCGGACCACGGACAGCCCGGACTCGGGTTCGTCGAAGATGTAGAGTCCCGGGCTGTTGATCTGTTCCCCGAGGATCGACATGACTGACTCACCGTGTGACATCTCGTGCCGGGACTCCGCGGCGTCGGGAAGCGTGTCGAAGACCGTCACCGTGTCGTAGTGGGTCTCCGCGCGCAGGAAGTATCCGCGTAACGGGATGTCGCGGCCCCGCAGGGAGAGCCAGCGGGACAGCGGCGAGTGCGTCGGGTGGACCTGCCCCCGGAAGGCGCGGTCACGGAGCGGACCACCGCCGGCGTCGAAACCGGCGGCGATGGCGATCGCCTCGACGAGCGTTGATTTTCCGGAACCGTTGTCGCCCACGAAGCAGGTGACCGGTGAGGTCAGACGCAGCGACTCATGCTGCAGCAGGTGCCGTACGACAGGCACCCGCGTGACGTAGGTGTCCTCCCTGATGGGCTCCACGCGCAGAGATCTGATGAACATACCCCCATGTTAGTGGCGGAGATCACCCTTTGGCTGAGTTCAGTCGTTGCGGCGCGGCGGCTCCTGACGTCCGGTGAGGATGTCGATGACGCTGCGGATCGCGGCGTCCCCGATCTGACTCCCCTGCCCACCCCAGTTTCCGGAACCGAAGGGACCGCGGGGCTGTTCGGTGCGGGGTGTGGCTGCACCGGCGGGTGCGTCGCCGGACCCGTCGCGGGCGGCGGTGTCGGTGGCGGTGACGAGCAGCGTGGTGTCCTCCAGCTCGAGGCGGACGTCGTCGCTGACGCCGGCGGTGCGGGCGGCGTCGACGAGAGCGCGCAGGTCGGCGAAGGTGGCGTCGGAAAGATCGATGGACAGGGACAGTGACATTGTCGGCTCCTCATGTTTCGGGTTCGGGCCCCAGCGTAAACGCGCGGGCCCCGAGGTGTCACC
>NZ_DUOE01000182.1 GCF_012838985.1 Corynebacterium sp.
ACCGGCTGTTCCGCCAGCTCCAGGTACGGCAACCCCGCCCGTTCCGTCGGCACCGAATGTTGTCGTTCCACCTGCACCAGGCGCTGCTGTACCCCCAGCCCCCGCCGTTCCGCCAGCACCAGGCGCAGCAGTTCCACCCGCCCCAGGCTCTGCTGTACCTCCCGCACCGGGTGCGGCAGTCCCGCCGGCCCCTGGATCGGCGACCCCGCCTACTCCGGCAGTCCCTCCGGCACCGGGCAGCGCGATTCCGCCACTGAGCGAAGATGATGACGAATAACAAGGTGCTGAGGTAGCGGCCCAAGAGTCCAGGTCCTGACCAGGCGGTGAGATTCCACGTGAACTCTCGCCGCCTTTTGTGTTTTCCCAGTTCGCTGACTGTGACGGACAGGGTTCACGTGGAATCGCGACGCCCGCCCGCCGCCCACCCCTCACCACCCACGCCCCGAAAGTGCGCAGCTGCGCACTCCCAGCCTGAAAGATCCGGAAAGATCAGGGCTTACCCGGAGGTCACTGTGCAGCCGCATCAGTAAACTCGGTGACATGAATATGAGGTACCCCGCCCCCGGCCCGAACATGAGACTGAGTGACGCCGAACGCAGCGCCGCCATGTCGACGCTGGGTCGCGCCTTCGCGGAGGGGCGGCTCACCATCGACCAGTATGACGAGCGGTGCCAGAAGATCGCGGAGGCTGAGTTCCACCGTGACCTGGATCCGCTGTTCAGTGACATCCCGCGGTTCAGTGGTCAGGCGACGGGGCAGGTCGACAAGCTGTATTCGGCGCAGGAGATAGAGTCCGCGTACCGGGAGGGGCGCAACATCCGCCTGGGGCTGCTGGGGTTGACCACGATCGGTGGTGTGGTTGGTGCAGCGGTGGCTGCTTCGGCGCTGAGTTTCGTGTTCATGGCCTTGATTCCGACCATGTGGGTGCTGCTGTACATCATGAAGGTGGGGCCGAAGTCGTGGTATGTGCCGAGTGCGAGGGCCGTCGATAAGCAGCGTCTGAGGGAGCTGCGGACGACGGAGCAGCTGCGCGCCGCTGAACTGCGCCTGCAGAATCAGGAGCAGCTGGAGGCGTTGAGGGCGGAACGCCGCGCTCAGACGGCGGAATTGACGAACAAGGCGATGGGTTTCGTGAACAAGGCGTTGGAGCGTGGCAAGAAGTAGTGGCAACATGTAGTCCATGAGTGAGACCGACTCCCCGACCCCTGCCCGCCGACGCCCCCGTACCTTCGATCAGTCGAACAAGATGAAGGACGTCCTGTACGAGATCCGTGGCCCGGTGTCGGCGGAGGCGGAGCGGCTGGAGGCGGATGGTCATCACATCCTCAAGCTGAACACCGGTAATCCGGCCACGTTCGGCTTCGATGCGCCCGATGTCATCATGCGTGACATGATCGCCGCACTGCCGACCGCACAGGGCTACTCGACGTCGAAGGGCATCATCCCGGCACGTCGTGCCGTGGTCACCCGCTATGAGCTTGTCGACGGCTTCCCGGATTTCGACGTCGAGGACGTGTTCCTCGGCAACGGCGTCTCCGAGCTGATCACCATGACCATGCAGGCGCTGCTCAACGACGGCGATGAGGTCCTCATCCCCGCCCCGGACTACCCGCTGTGGACCGCCGCGTGCTCCCTGTCCGGTGGCAAGCCGGTGCATTACCTGTGCGATGAGGAGGACGACTGGAACCCGTCGATCGAGGACATCCGTTCCAAGGTGACGGAGAAGACGAAGGCGATCGTCGTCATCAACCCGAACAACCCGACGGGTGCGGTGTACTCCCGCGAGATCCTGCAGCAGATCGTCGACATCGCGCGTGAGCATGAGCTGCTCATCCTCGCCGACGAGATCTACGACCGCATCCTCTACGACGACGCCGAGCACATCTCCCTGGCCACCCTGGCCCCGGATCTGCTCACCATCACGTACAACGGCCTGTCCAAGGCGTACCGTGTCGCGGGTTACCGCGCCGGCTGGATGGTGCTCACCGGCCCGCAGGACCACGCCCGTGGCTTCATCGAGGGCCTCGAGCTGCTCGCCGGCACCCGCCTGTGCCCGAACGTGCCCGCGCAGCACGGCATCCAGGTGGCGCTGGGCGGCAAGCAGTCGATCTACTCCCTGACCGGTGAAGGCGGACGGCTGCTCAACCAGCGCAACATCGCGCACAAGAAGCTCAACGAGATCCCCGGCGTGAGCTGCGTGAAGCCGATGGGTGCGCTCTACGCGTTCCCGCGCCTGGACCCCAACGTCTACGAGATCCACGACGACGCGAAGCTCATGCTCGACATCCTCCGCGCCGAGAAGATCCTCCTCGTGCAGGGCACCGGCTTCAACTGGCCGACGACCGACCACTTCCGTCTGGTCACCCTGCCGTGGGCGTCGCAGCTGGAGAACGCCATCGAGCGGCTGGGCAACTTCCTGGTCAGCTACAAGCAGTAGCGGCGAAATCCGGGACGACGTGCTCGATGAGTTCCTCGAGCACCTCGTCCGCCGGGCGTGTCCCGCGCTTCAGGCCGAGGATGCAGTGGTCGACGCCCATCGCCTCCAGTTCGTGGAGGATGCGCACGAGCGGCCGCGCGCCGACGGACCAGCCGAACTTGATCGGCCCGGGCTCCGCGTCGAGGTCGGGGTGCAGGTCGAGGGCGATGTTCATGCCGAAGGGCTTGTCCACCCCGTCGCGCCACTCGGCGAGGTACTTCTGCTGCGTGGGCAGGGGGCGGTGGTAGGTGAGGTGGGCGTCGGCGTGCTCGCGGTGCCACTCCATCGACTGCAGGCATGAGCCGACGGTGAGCACCGGCGGGCGCACGGCGAGGGGCTTCGGCACGATGTCGCCGCCCCACATACGGCCGCGTGACCAGCGGATTCCCTGGTTCTCGGTGGTCCAGGCCTGGTTCATCACGTCGAGGTTCTCGCGGAACACGTCGGCGCGGGCGCCCTCCTCGAGACCGAAGGCCTTGTACTCGACGGGCCGGTCGCCCGTCGCGATGCCGAACAGGAACCGCCCGCCCGACAGGTGGTCGACGCTGGCCGCCTCCTTCGCCAGATGCAGGGGATGCCGCACGGGAGCCACGACGGCTGCGGTGCCCAGTGCGATCTCGCTTGTCGACGCCGCCAGGTACCCCAGATACGGGAACGGGTCCCACACCTGCCCCACGTCGCCGAAGTCGGCGACACGCAGCGGGATGTCGCGGAGCCAGGCCGTCGCGAAGCCGCCCTCCTCCGCCCGGCGGATGAGTTCCACCTGACGGGGGATGTCCACCGTCGGGTGCTCCGCGTTGCCCGCGGACAACGGCAGCGCGATCCCCAGCGTCAGGCGGCCGCGCGGGAAGGTCCGCCGGAAGCCGGGCAGGGAGGTGACGGGGGCGTCAGACAGAGAGAACGGAGCCATACCTTCTCATGCTATCCGGGCAGCGGGCTTCTCAAGGCTGAAGTGTGCGGCCCAGGGCGTGGATA
>NZ_DUOE01000028.1 GCF_012838985.1 Corynebacterium sp.
GCCCGGCCCACCTGCACCTGATGGTCAAGCACCCGGGCTACCGCGAGATCACCACCCAGCTCTACTTCGAGGGCGGCGAGTGGGTCGAGAACGACGTCGCCACCGCTGTGAAGCCGGAGCTCATGCTGGACCCGAAGCCGAACGCTGAGGGCATCCAGGAGGTCACCTACAACTTCGCTCTGGACCAGGAGAACTAGTCTTCTCCACGGTCAACGCCCCACTTCCCTAGAATTACCAGGGGAGTGGGGCGTTTCCCCGTTCCCACAGATATATAGGAGTAACACTTGTCTGATCTGAAGATCGCGAAGGTCGAGACCCGCCTTCTCGACGTCCCCCTCTTCCGCCCCCACGGCTTCGCCACCTACACCGCCACCGCCCAGCCCATCCTGCTGGTCTCGGTCACCCTCGAAGGCGGCGTCACCGGCTTCGGCGAGGGCGTCGTCCCCGGCGGCGCCTGGTGGGGAGGCGAGAACGCCGAGACCATGAAGGTCATCATCGACGGCAACCTCGCCCCCATCATGGTCGGCCGCGAGGTCAACGAGCTGGCCGGCATCATGGCCGACTTCGAGCGCTCCGTGGCCAACATGCGTTTCGCGAAGGCCGCCTGCGACATCGCCATGCACGACGCCTGGGCCCGCGCCCTGGGTATCCCGGTCCGTGACCTGCTCGGCGGTCGCGTCCGCGACGAGATCGACGTGACCTGGGCCCTCGGCGTCCTGCCGCTGGAGGAGGCCGTCGGCGAGATCGAGGAGCGCATCGCCTCCCACGGGCACACCTCCTTCAAGCTCAAGATGGGCTCCGGAGACCCGGCCGTGGACACCTCGCGCATCGCCGAGCTGGCCCGCGAACTCGACGGGCGCGTCGGTCTGCGTATCGACGTCAACGCCCGCTGGGACCGCATCACCTCCCTGAAGTACCTGCCGAAGCTGGCCGAGGCCGGCGTCGAACTGTTCGAGCAGCCCACCCCGGCCCATGACCTGGCCACCCTCCGCGAGATCACCCGCCGCATCGGCGTGCCCGTCATGGCTGACGAGTCCGTGTGCTCCCCGGCTGATGCCCTGGCCGTGGTCCGCGAGGAGGCCGCCGACGTCATCGCCGTGAAGACCACCAAGCTCGGCGGTCTCCTCGAGTCGAAGAAGACCGCCGCCATCGCCGAGGCCGCCGGCCTGGCCTGCCACGGCGCCACCTCCCTTGAGGGGCCCTTCGGCACCGCCGCGTCCCTGCACTTCGCGTGCTCCACCAAGGCGATCTCCTACGGCTCGGAGCTCTTCGGCCCGATGCTGCTCCGGGAGTCCTACACCACCGAGGACCTCGTCTACGAGGACGGCGTGGTCCGGCTGCCGGAGGGTCCGGGACTGGGCCTGGAGCCCGACTGGGACAAGATCAACCACTTCACCCGCGACTAGCGATATCCTCGCCACCATGTGGCTCATCCGACTCGTGGCACGTCTTCCGCTCGACATGGACCCCGAGGTCCGCGCCGACCTCCTCCAGCGCACCGGCGACCTGCTCGCCGGGTGGCCCGGTGAGCTGTGGCGCATCCCGGGCGGGTGGACGGTGGTCGCGCGGGTGGAGTCCACGGACCCGCACGCGCTCATCGCGGGGCTGCCGCTGGGGCCGTGGCTGGATGTCACGGTGGAGCCGCTCGTCCGGTTGTGAGGCATGAAAGAACTCCCCGTCCCTGATGCAGGGACGGGGAGTCGGCTTTTTCCTCTACAGGGAGGAGGTCAGTGCGGAGGAGCCGAGGCCCAGGCCGCCACCCACGAGGGAGGAGCCCACGGACCAGATGGCCCAGGCGACACCCATCTGGATGCCGGCGTGGACCTGGTCGGCCGGAGCGCCCGGGAAGACGTTCTGGACACCCTGGACCCACGCGTGGTCGACCGGGATCTGGGAGGACGGGTACGGGGCCGCGGACTGCGCGTTGGCGACGGCAGAGGTGCCACCCAGGACGAGGGCGGTGGTGGCGAGGGCGACGATGGACTTACGAAGCATGGGAGCCTCCTGTGTAGATGCAGTGTATGGGGAACTTCATTCGCACTGTGGGTGGTGCTTAGTCCCGAGGTTATGTGTGCTCTTCAGTGGATGCTCGTCCTGCGGCCAACAGTTGCAATTCTGTGGCCCAATGGGGGTGTTCTGCTTCACACGGATGACCATTGCAACAGGTCAGCCGTGTTTTGTTTTGGGGGCAAAGGGGGTGGTCCCTGTGTTGCCGCTTATCGACGCCCCGCCGGTCTGATTTCTCGGCCGCCCTCCGTCACCCTGGTGCACACCCCTAACTAACCCCCGGGTCAAATGGGCGCGCTAAACGCGCTGGCCAGCGGGGATTCATTCGGGAGCGGTACGTTCGCATGGCGAACCCCTTGCCAAAGTGTGAACCACGTCTCTACGGTGACGTCCAACACCCCACAGGGAACAGGAGGACCCACCCATGACCACCCTCAACGCCGCCACCGACGGCTTCTTCGCCCCACTCCACTTCCCGGAGTACCGCACCACCGTCAAGCGCAACCCGAACAACGACCTCATCATGGTCCCCGAGCGTCTCGGTGAACTCTCCGGCCCCGTCTTCGGCAGCTACGACCTCGGCGGCATCGACAACGACATGACCCAGGCCAACGGCGGCGAGGCCATCGGCCAGCGCATCCTCGTCCACGGCCGTGTCCTCGGCTGGGACGGCAAGCCGGTCCCGAACACCCTCATCGAGGCGTGGCAGGCCAACTCCGCGGGCCGCTACCGCCACAAGAACGACTCCTGGCCCGCCCCGCTCGACCCCCACTTCAACGGCGTGGCCCGCACCATGACCGACGAGAACGGCCACTACAGCTTCTACACCGTCAAGCCGGGCATGTACCCGTGGGGCAACCACCACAACGCGTGGCGCCCGGCGCACATCCACTTCTCGCTCTTCGGCCGCCAGTTCACCGAGCGCCTGGTCACCCAGATGTACTTCCCGGGCGACCCGATGTTCTTCCAGGACCCCATCTACAACGCGGTCCCGGCCGGCGCCCGCGAGCGCATGATCGCCGTCTTCGACTACGACGAGACCCGCCCGAACTACGCCCTGGGCTACAAGTTCGACATCGTCCTGCGCGGCAAGAACGCCACCCCCTTCGAGTAGAGACAGAGGAAATCCCATGATCGACACCCACAAGACCGGCGAGTTCCGCTACGAGGTCTCCGACATCCGCGACCAGGACGAGGCCGGCTTCGGCATCACCCCCTCCCAGACGGTCGGCCCCTACGTCCACATCGGGCTCACCCGTGAGGGCTCCGAGATCATCGCCCCGGAGGGCACCGCCGACACCGTCGACGTCACCTTCACCGTCCTCGACGGCAACGGCGACCCGGTGGCCGACGCCATGATCGAGATCTGGCAGACCGGCCCGGACGGCACCTACAACACCGAGGAGGCCGAGGGCTTCCGCGGCCTGGGCCGGGGCATGTGCGACGACACCGGCTCCGTCACCTTCACCACCGTGCTGCCGGGTGCCGCCGGCGAGGAGGCCCCGCACCTCAAGGTCGGTGTGTTCGCGCGCGGCATGCTCGAGCGCCTGTACACCCGCCTCTACTTCCCGGCCAACGACAACAGCGCCGACCCGGTGCTCCAGCTTGTCGACGCCCCCCGCCGCGACCTCCTCCTCGCGGAACCGGTGGACGGTGGTTTCCGGAAGACCATCGTCATGCAGCACGAGGATCCGGAGAAGGAGACCCCGTTCTTCCGTGTCTGACCTGAGCCGCACCACCTACAGTGACGTCGCCGGCGGCGACACCCGCGTCCACGAGCACCTCTCGGACCGCGCGTTCCTCGCCGCGATCCTCGAGTTCGAACGCGCACTCGCCGACGCCGCCGCCGAGGCCGGCCACATCAGCTCGGAGTCCGCGCAGGCCGCGCGCGACGCCATCGACGCCCACCAGCTCGACGTCGCCGCCACGGCAGCCGCCTCCGCGGCCGGCGGCAACCCCGCCATCCCCCTGGTCGCCGCGCTCAAGGAGCAGGCCCGCGACACCGCCGGCATCCACGTCGGCGCCACCAGCCAGGACGCCGTCGACACCGCCCTCGTGCTGTGCGTGCGTCGTGCGGTGCGGGAGCTGGACGGGCAGCTGAGTGACGTCGAGACGCTGCTGGCGGACCTCGCCGCCACCCACCGCGACAGCCCCGTCATGGGCCGCACCCTCGGCCAGCAGGCCCTGCCAACCACCTTCGGCCTCATCGCCGCCGGCTGGCTCGAGGCCGTCCGCGAGTCCGCCCGCCAGCTGGGCCTGGCCGCCGAGGCGCTGCCCGTCCAGTACGCCGGGGCGACCGGCAACCTGGTGGACACCCACCCGCGGGGCATCGACGTCCACGACCGGCTCGCCCGGCAGCTCTGCCTGGCGGACCGCCCGCTGGTGTGGCACACCAACCGCCTCCCGTTGGTGAGCGTCGGCCTGGCCGCCGCCCAGGTGGCCGGCGCCGTGCGCAAGATCGCCGGCGACATCGTCGCCTCCTCGGCCACCGAGATCGCCGAACTCGCCGAGGCCACCCCGGGCGGCAGCTCCTCCATGCCGCACAAGGCCAACCCCGCGGCCGCCGTCGCCTGCGACGGCTACGCCCGTCGCACCCCGGGGCTGGCCGCCACCCTGCTCGACACCCTCGACTGCCGCTGGCAGCGCGGCACCGGCAGCTGGCACGCCGAGTGGCAGACCATCCGCGACCTGCTCGCCGCCACCGCCTCCGCCGTCGCCCGCCTCCACGCCAGCCTCGACGGCATCCGGGTGCACACCGACACCATGGCGCAGCGCACCGCTGACCGGGCCACCGGGCACGCCGCCGAGATCACCGACCTCATCCTGGAAGGGGAGACCCGTGACTGACTCCACGAACATCTACGACGA
>NZ_DUOE01000183.1 GCF_012838985.1 Corynebacterium sp.
GTGGCCGGCGGCCAGGGCTCGCCGCCCGGGACACGGGGGAGACCGCGGCGCAGTTCAGCGCTGACGGCGACCTGGGCCGGGACGGCGGCAGGCGCGGCGGGGGCAGCAGCCACGGGGGCCGCGACCGGCGCGTGGGTGGTCTCCGTCTCTGTGACGGGTGGCCACGGGGCGCCGTTGGGGATGCGGGGCAGCCCCTGGCGGATGCGGGTGGTGACGGTGGTGGACACGGGGATCACGCCTTCCGGGCGTTGATCTCGTCGACGAGCTTGGGGACGATCTCGAAGACGTCACCGACGATGCCGAAGTCGGCGATGTCGAAGATGGGGGCGTCGGCGTCCTTGTTGACGGCGACGATGGTCTTGGAGGTCTGCATGCCGGCGAGGTGCTGGATCGCGCCGGAGATGCCCAGTGCGATGTAGAGGTCCGGGGTGACGGAGACACCGGTCTGACCGACCTGGGCGGTGTGCTCGACGTAGCCGGCGTCGACGGCGGCGCGGGAGGCGCCGACTGCGGCTCCGAGGCTGTCGGCGAGGTTGTTGACCAGCGCGAAGCCCTCCGGGGAACCGAAGCCGCGGCCGCCGGAGACGACGGTCTTGGCGCCGAGCAGGGACGGACGCTCGGTGTTGACCACGGCGGGCTCGCTGCTGACGACCGCCGCGGAACGACGCTCGGAGGGGGTCACCGCCAGGGGGCTGAGGGTGCCGGCGGCGGCGTCGGCACGCGTGTCGACGGCACCGAGCCGCACGGTGATCGCCGGCGCGCCGAAGGTGGCGGCGGAGACCAGCTGGTAGTTGCCGCCGTAGACGGAGTGGTGGCCGATGATGCCCTCGTCGTCGCGGGAGACGTTGACCACGTCGGTGATCAGTGCCCGGCGGGAACGGACGGCGAAGCGGGCGGCGATGTCACGGCCCTCGACGGAGTGGGCGAACAGGACGGCCTGCGGGGCGCAGGCCTCGTCGGCACTGATGACGGCGTCGACGGAGGGGCCACCGAGCTGGTCGGCGGGGACCTCGGCGGCGAGGACCTGCGTGGCACCGAGCTCACCGAGGCGGGTGGCCGCGGCGGCGGAGTCGGCGTCGGGGGAGTGGAGGAACAGGGCCACCGGGGTGCCCAGGGTGCCTGCTGCACCGAGGAGCTCTGCGGCGTAGGCGGGGACACCGCCGTCCATCGTGGCGGACACGACGGCGAGGATGGAATCGTCTGCGAACTGCATGGATGCTCCTAGATCAGCTTGTTCTGTGCGAGGTAGTCGGCGAGCTGGGCGGCGGCCGAGCCGTCGTCGGTCACCTTGATGCCGGCCTCACGGGGCGGGCACTCGGCGACCTGGGTCATGATCGAACGGGGGACGGAGAAGTCCTCCGCGTTGACGCCGAGGTCGGCGAGGGTGAGCTGGGTCATCGGCTTCTTCTTGGCGGCCATGATGCCCTTGAAGTTGGGGAAGCGGGCGTCGGGGAAGGACTCCGTGATGGAGACGACCGCCGGGAGCTCCGCGGTGAGGTTCAGCACGCCGTCGTCGGAGGCGCGGGCACCGGAGACGGTGCTGTCGGTGGCCTCGAGGGTGGTGAGCTGGGTGAGGTGGGGGCGGTCGAGCCACTCGGCGATCATGGCGGGCAGGACGCCGCCGTTGCCGTCGGTGGAGAGGTTGCCGGCGACGACGAGGTCGTAGTTCTCGCGCTCGATGGCCTTGGCCAGGACCTCGGCGGTGAGGGAGAGGTCGGCGCCGAGGAGGGCCGGGTCGTTGATGTGGACGGCGGCCTCGGCACCCATGGCCAGGCCCTTGCGGATGCTGGCGCCGGCGGACTCCGGGGCCATGGACATCACGTCCACGGTGTGGTCGCCGGTGCCGGCGAGGGCGAGGGCGGCCTCGACGGCACGCTCGCAGATCTCGTCGAGGACGGGATCGCTGGCGGCGCGGTCGGCCAGACCGGTCTCCAGGGAGATCTTCCTCTCCCCGAAGGTGTCGGGGACTTCTTTCACCAGTACGACGATGCGCATGGGGTGCTCCTTCAGTCTGTGCTTGCGGGGCCCTTCCGGACCATCTCAGTTAATGCTGATTAACTAAAATAATGCACAAATGTGAGCCACGCAACTAAGGGGAGAAAAAGTGACCCCGACCTCGGGATTTGAATCGGGGTGAGGGCAGATCAGGAGGGCAGTGAACAACCGACGCCGCGTTGCAGGACAGTGCTCCGGGAGGCCCGGTCGGCGAGGGAACGGTTGTCCTTAGTGACGTAGGCGGAGACACCCACCGCCACGGCGAAGAGTGAGTACCAGGGCACCATCGGCGCCGCCATACCCAGCGGAATCGGCAGCACCAGCCACAGATGACGGATGAGAGGGGCCCACCGGGGGCCGACGACGTCGATACGCACGAGCATCTTGCCGGGACTGCGCCGCCAGATCAGCTCAGGCACGGCACGCAGCACCCACGTGATCGCCAGAAGTGCCGGCGCCGGGTCCACCCCGACGGGCTCCGGTGCACCGACGGCGAAGTAGACGGCGTAGGCCAGGACCACGTCGATGAGGAACGCGACCAGCCGCCGCGCCAGGCAGCTGCTCACTCCCGGGGCTGCTCCGAGATGAGCGCGAGGGTACACGCCACCCGGTCCTCCGGGATGTCGGCGTGGAGGACGTCGAGGGCGGCGTCGGCCAGCATGACGGCGATCGGCGGCAGTGAATCCCCGGACAGCGGGGCAGGGGGCGTGCCGTCGTTCTCGCGCATCTCGATGACGGAGAGCGCGATGTGGAAGGGCAGATCCGCTCGCGGGTCATCCGCACCGATGATCGAGGACGCCAGGGAACGGAACAGATCCCGCAGCTCCGTGCGCTGCGCGTGGTACTCCGCGAACTCCGGGGAGGCCGCGACCGGCAGCTGGTAGAGGCGGCCGATGTTCCAGCGTGTCGACAGCAGCAGCCGGGCCTCCGCGGCGACCAACGCCCACAGCCGCATGGAGGGGGAGGTGTCGGAGTCGCCGAGCGCGGTGGCCAGCTCGGTCGAGGGCTCGATCGTCGACTTGAGCAGCGTCAGGAAGATCTCCGTCTTCGACGGGAAGTGGTAGTACAGCGAGGCCTGTCGGATGCCCACGGCCTCGGCGATCTGGTGGGTCGACGTGGAGGCGAAACCCTGCGTGGTGAACAGTTCCGCGGAGGCGTCGAGAATCTCCTCACGCGCGGTGGAGCCCTGACGGCGCGGGCTGTGCTTGCGCGGCCGTCCGACTGCACGGGCCATGCGGGACTCCTTCCTGAGGGGTTTCTGTTCGTCTAAAGATACCAGCGTCAGGACAGGGGGACGCCGTGGCGCCCCGCCAGCGAGCGCAGGACACCCGCCACCGAACGGGCCGCCGCGCCGTACGCGCTGCGGTGCAGGGCGGGCAGGTCACCCAGGGTGACCTCCTGCTTGTCGACGCGGTCCGCCCACCGCCGGAACTGCAGCGCCAGGGCGGTCTCCCACGCCTGGGTCA